>NZ_JBBMEN010000001.1:0-380592 GCF_040096575.1 Faecalibacterium intestinale | reverse complement strand
CCATTCAGCAAGCGTGTACTAATAGGTCGAGGGCTTGACCACAATTCGCTTGAGACTTTTAAGTCAACGAAAAAATGTTAGCAGTGATTATTCAGTTTTGAAGGCACGTCCTTCAGGAAATACTGGACAGAAGCACAGAAATGTGTTATACTGATTCAGTCAAATCGGTCGGTGTCGATGACGGTAAGGTTCCACCTGTTCCCATTCCGAACACAGAAGTTAAGCTTACTTGTGCCGAAGATAGTTAGCTGGAAACGGCTTGTGAAAATAGGTAGTCGCCGACTTAACAGAAAGCTCCGAGATGAAAGTCTCAGGGCTTTTTTGTTGCGTTAACATAAAAATACATAGCCGCAAAGTTGCAGGGAAAAGCGCTTTTGTCTCGTGTTAAGAGATGAAAGCGCTTTACAATTTTGCAAAAAGGATGCGACTAAACATGAAACGATTCCACCGCAGCTGTCGGCGGCTATGTATTCTGGCGGCGCTGCTTGTGCTGCTGGTACTGTTTCTGCGGCAGAATGTTCTGCTGGATACAGCCAGCCGACACGCGATCTTACTGGATGCCCAAAGCGGGCAGGTACTGGCGCAGAAACGTGCTGATGAGCGTACTGCACCGGCATCCCTGACAAAAATGATGACCGTACTGCTGGCCATTGAGGGGGAGCCCGATCTGGATAAACAGGTAACACTGCCGGAGGATATTTTTCCAGCCTTACAGACCGAAAAAGCATCTATGGCAGGCTTTGCGCCCGGGGAGACGGTCACGGTGCGGGACTTGCTCTATGGTGCGATGCTGCCTTCCGGTGCAGAATGCTGTGAGACGCTGGCGCGGCTGGTGAGCGGCAGTGAGGATAACTTTGCCGCACTGATGAACCAAAAGGCTGCAGAGCTTGGTATGAAGAACACCCATTTTACAAACGCTACCGGCCTGACCGACACCGAGCACTATTCCAGCGCGGCAGATATGGCAAAGCTGTTGCAGGCAGCACTGCACAATGCGACCTTTCGCACCATTTTTACTGCGGAGCACTACACCACCACAGCGACTGCGCAGCATCCGGAGGGCGTTTCGCTGACCAGCACACTGCTGGGCAAGCTGGACGGAACAGAGCTTCCCGAGGGGGCACAAATCGAGGGCGGCAAAACAGGGTATACCGCCGCCGCAGGGCTGTGTCTGGCCAGCCTTGCCACCGTGAACGGAAAAGAGTACATCCTTGTTACACTTGCCGCACCCGGAGACCATGGAACGGAACAATATAACATCCGCGATGCAGTGCAGGTGTACCAAAAGCTTGCAGATAAAAAATAACTGCACAGTATAGAGACTGCCTTGCAAACTGGATATTTCGGCGGTACAATAGGGGCATTCTATCACGGAAAAGGATGTTTGACTATGCGAGACGAAGCCATTGACCTGTGCGGACAGATAAATTTTACCCGTACCGATGCCATGCCGCTGCTGGAACGGGATGCACAGTTCCGCTTTGCCTGTGCGGGCTGCGGCAACTGCTGCCGCGGGCGGGAGGATATCGTGCTGTCCGGCTATGATTTGTGGCGTATTGCTGCTCGGCTGCGTCTGCCGCCGCAGATCGTGGCACGGGGCTACTGCCGCAGCAGCATAGGCAGAGTGAGCCATTTACCGGTGCTGCGGCTTGCTCCGGTGAAGGAAAACCGCAACAACTGCCCCTTTCTGACCGAAAACCACTGCGCCATCCATGAGGCAGAGCCGCTGGTATGTGCGCTGTATCCGCTGGCGCAGGAGATCAGCCGGGCAGGGGAGGTACACTATTTTTTACAGCCCACCGGCTGCGGCGGGCAGGTGATCGAAGCAAGGGTGCAGGATTATCTTGCCCGCTACGATGTGCCTGCCCGGGAAGCCATTGATGTGCGCTGGGCGCAGACCTGCATGGCGCTGGAAGATACCGTGGAGCGGTTAGAAGAGGTACTCAGTCCGGTGCTGGTGCGCCGGATGCAGGCAAAGCTCTGGCAGGCACTGTATTTTGGTTACGATTATGCGCAGGACTATCTGCCGCAGCTGGAAGCAAACCTGCAAACACTGGACACGGAGCTGCGTAAACTGACGGAGTATCAGAAAAAACGAAACGATAGTTCAAAATAATTGATAGATATCTTTACTTGAATCGATAATAAAGGCCGTTTTCAGGGAAAAGTGGATTGTTTTGCCAGTGATTCTGTGATATACTTCACGAGTGTAAAGCGAACCTTATTTGATCCGCTTACAATATCGGCCCGGAGTGCGGCGTCCTGTTGGCTGCAAGGGCTGAAGATAGAGGAGATCATCAATATGCGTAAAATCACTCGTCGTTCCTTTCTGACTGCTGCCGCTGCCTGCGGCGCAGCAGCTGCTCTTTCTGCCTGCGGCGGTTCTTCCTCCGCATCTTCTGCGGCAGCATCCTCCACGGTTGCTTCTGCATCGGTCGCTGCCGCTTCCAGCGGCGAGAAGTTCACCGTTGGCATCTGCCAGCTGGTGCAGCACGCTGCACTGGATGCCGCTACGCAGGGCTTTGAGGATGCGCTGACCGCTTCCTTTGGCGAGAACGTCACCTTCGACTTCCAGAATGCACAGGGCGATTCCGCTACCTGCGCCACCATTACCAACGGCTTTGTTTCCTCCGGTGTGGCCCTGATCATGGCAAATGCTACCCCTGCTCTGCAGGCTGCACAGGCTGCTACCAACACCATCCCCATTCTGGGCACCTCCGTTACCGAGTACGGCGTGGCACTGGGTCTGGATAATTTCTCTGGCACCGTGGGCGGCAACGTCTCCGGTACCTCCGATCTGGCACCGCTGGATCAGCAGGCAGACATGATCGTGGAGTGGATGCCCGAGGTCAAGAAGGTCGGCCTGCTGTACTGCTCTGCCGAGGCCAACAGCCAGTATCAGGTGGATGAAGTGCAGAAGTATCTGGAGGCTAAGGGCGTAACTGCTACCCAGTACGCTTTCTCGGATTCCAACGATCTGTCCTCCGTCTGCCAGAAGGCTGCGGACGAGAACGACGCACTGTATGTGCCCACCGATAACACCGTTGCCGCCAATACCGGCATCGTGGACGGCATCTGCCGCCCGGCTAAGAAGCCTGTGTTCGCCGGTGAGGAGGGCATCTGCTCCGGCTGCGGCGTGGCTACTCTGTCCATCAGCTACTACGATCTGGGCTACACCACCGGTGAGATGGCAGTCAAGATCCTGAACGGCGAGAGCGATATCTCTACCATGCCCATCGAGTACACCGATGTGACCAAAAAGTACAATAAGGCTGTCTGCGATGACCTTGGCCTGACCGCACCGGAAGGCTATGTTGAGATCGAAGCCTGATAACAGCAAAACCGGAACAATATAAAAATAGCGGAGAAGAGTGGATTCTTGCTCTTCTCCGCTTTCCCGTATCAAAGCGGGAGATAAAAAAGTGTAACGTTTAGGAGGAAATTGTTTTGGAGATCATTGCAAGACTTGCAAACCTGCCGGGCGCTTTACCGGGTGCCTGTGCGCAGGGGCTTATCTGGGGTATCATGGCCATTGGCGTGTACCTGACCTACCGTATTCTGGATGTAGCCGACCTGACCGTGGACGGCAGCTTTGGCACCGGCGGCGCGGTGTGCGTCATGTGCCTGCTTTCCGGCATGAACGTCTGGGCAGCATTGCTGGTGGCTGTGCTGGCCGGCCTTGCTACTGGCCTTGTCACCGGCCTGCTGCACACCTTTATGGGCATTCCCGCCATTCTGGCAGGTATCCTGACCCAGCTGGCGTTGTATTCCATCAACTTGAAGATCATGGGCAAGGCCAACCAGTCCATCAATGTGGATAAATACGGCCTGCTCATCTCCCTGCGCTGGGTCAAGGAATTTGCCCTGCATAACCCCATCATCATGGTCATCCTTGCTACGGCGGTGGTCATCGGGGTGCTGTACTGGTTCTTCGGTACGGAGCTGGGCTGCGGCATCCGCGCTACCGGTTCTAACCCTGCCATGTCCCGCGCACAGGGCATCAACACCAACTTCAACATCGTGCTGGGACTGGCTGTCTCCAATGCGCTGGTGGCGCTGTCCGGTGCGCTGCTCAGCCAGTATCAGGGCTTTGCAGATGTCGGCATGGGACGCGGTGCTATCGTCATCGGTCTGGCTGCCGTCATCATTGGCGAGGCCGTGTTTGGCCGCATCTTTCATAACTTTGCCCTCAAGCTGGCCTCGGTTTCCATCGGTGCCATCATCTACTATATCGTCATTCAGCTGGTGCTGACGCTGGGCTTTGATGCAAACCTGCTCAAGCTGCTCAGCGCCTCTGTGGTGGCAGTGTTCCTTGCTGTGCCGTACTGGAAGGGCAAATACTTCTCGAAGCCGGTCAAAAAGGCAAAGGAGGACGCAAAAAATGCTTGAGATCCAAAATGTTTCCAAAACCTTCAATGCAGGCACGGTGAACCAGAAAACCGCCCTGAACGGTCTGAACCTGAAGCTGAACGAGGGTGATTTTGTTACCGTGATCGGCGGCAACGGTGCGGGTAAATCCACTATGCTGAATGCCGTTGCCGGTGTATGGCCGGTGGACGAGGGCAAAATTTTGATCGACGGTGTGGACGTCACCCGCCTGGGTGAACATCAGCGCGCCGCCTACATTGGCCGCGTGTTCCAGGACCCCATGACCGGCACTGCTGCCACTATGCAGATCGAGGAAAATCTGGCGCTGGCAGCCCGGCGCGGCAAGCGCCGCACCTTGCGCATCGGCATCACCAAGGCTGAGCGGGAGCAGTACCGCGAGCTGCTCAAGACCCTTGATCTGGGCCTTGAGGATCGCCTGACCGCCCGCGTGGGGCTGCTTTCCGGCGGTCAGCGGCAGGCGCTGACCCTGCTGATGGCTACCATGAACAAACCCAAGCTCCTGCTGCTGGACGAGCACACTGCCGCACTGGACCCCAAAACGGCGCTGAAGGTGCTTACCCTTTCGGCACGCATCGTGGAGGAAAACCACCTGACCACCATGATGATCACCCACAACATGAAGGATGCTATCAAGTACGGCAACCGCCTGATCATGATGCACGAGGGTCATATCATCTACGACGTGGCAGGGGAGGAAAAGCAGAAGCTGCACGTCTCCGACCTGCTGGCAAAGTTCCAGATCGCCAGCGGCGGCGAGTTTGCCAACGACCGCATGATCCTGTCCAACTAAGCAAGAACAAAAGGGCATTCCATCCGCTTACGGGTGGAACGCCCTTTTTTTGTATCCTGCTTGCGGGCACAAAGAAAACAGGCTCCCCGCCAATGGCAGGGAGCCTGTTGCTGTATGCGGCTTACCGCTTGATATCGTAGTTCATGTTCATCAGGTTGCGGATGGTGCTCACATCATCGGTGATGTTGGCATCACCGTGGATGGTGTGCTTGATGGCGCTGCTTGCCACTGCAAAGTTGATCATATCCATGGCCTTGTAGTTGTGCAGCATGGCGTAGATCAGGCCGCTGGCAAAGGCGTCGCCGCCGCCCACGCGGTCCAGAATGTTAAAGGTGTACAGCTTGCTCTCGAAGGTGTGCCCCTCGTACCACATAAAGGCCTTCAGGCTGTTCTCGCTGCCGCTGTGGGCGTAGCGCACATGGCGGGCGATGCACTTCAGGTTGGGGTAGCGCTCGATGAACCGCTGGAAGATCTCGTCCTGCTGCTCGTAGCTGGGCTGCAGGGGCACGCCGTCCTTCCAGTCGCCCTTGCTGTGGTCGTTTTCGTCCTTCCACAGGTGGTAGGGCTCAATGCCCATCAGCACGTCCACATAGGGCAGGCACTCGGTGCAGAAGTCCCGTGCTTCCTCCCAAGTCCACAGGGTGGAGCGGAAGTTGCCGTCAAAGCTCACGGTCAGGCTCTTCTTCTTGGCAACCTTCAGCATATCAAGGATCAGGCTGCGGCAGTTGGGTGCCAGTGCCGGGGTAATGCCGCTGAGGTGCAGCCAGTCGTAGCCGTCCAGTAGAGCGTCCAGATCCACCTGAGAGAAATCGTACTCGGTAATGGCGCTGTGCTTGCGGTCATAGATGACCTTGGAAGCGCGAATACCGTAGCCGGTCTCCAGATAATAAGTACCCAGACGGTTAGAAGGGGTCTCGTCCGGCTCGGTCAGGATCATGGGGGTGCAGTGCACGTCATTGGAGCGCAGCCAGCGCACAGCGCTCTTGCCCAGACTGTTGTTGGGTACTACGCTGAAAAAGGTGCTGTCCACGCCAAGGTTTGCCAGCGCCAGCGCAATGTTGGCCTCGCTGCCGCCATAACTGGCCTCAAAAGCCGATGCCATGCGGATCTTTTCGTAGTTCGGCGGGGTCAGGCGCAGCATGATCTCACCACAGGTGATGAACTTCTGGCCATTGGGTTCGCTGCCAAGGATCGGATTGAAATGTTCCATAAAGCTCCTCCTGATGACATTGCGGGAATCCGCAACTATTAACACATCGTTGTATCCATTATAGTGCGTTCCCGGACAGAATGCAAGCGTTTGCACGCGCAGACAAGAGAAAATAAACCATAAAATTTGGTAAAGTTGCCGAAAAAACTGCCCTGCAGCAGGATCATACCCCAGTCAGGTCAAAGCTTGGGGTGTATTCCTCCTTGGCGCTGCTCTTCTGCTGCATATAGCCCTGCACAAGCCCCTTGTCCATGGCGTAGTTCACCACCCGGCGGTATTCATAGGTAGTGATGCGCCGCCCGATGCCATGCTCTGCGGCCTTGTAGAAAGGGGTGTACTGGCTCATGACGCTGGGCAGAAAGCACCCGGGGTCGGCGTCGTTCCATGCAGCCATCTGGTCCAGCACGGCAAAGCTGTCCTCCACATGACCCGGCAGCGCGAGGTGCCGCAGGATGACCCCCTTTTGCAGGATGCCGTCCGCATCAAACAACGGATGCCCGGCCTGTGCCATCATGGCTTCGATGGCGGGTTTTGCCTCGGCAAAATAGTCTGGCGCGGCGGAAAGCTCTGCGGAAAGGGCAGAGGACACATATTTTAAATCAGCCAGCCAGATGTCGATGTACCCGCGCCACGCCTGCACGCTTTCCACGGTCTCGTAGCCGCCGGTGTTGCACACGATGGGCAGCCGCAGCCCCTTGGCGCGGGCAATGTCCAGCGCGGCAATGATCCACGGCTGCCACTGACCCGGGGTGACCAGATTGATGTTGTGTGCACCCTGCGCCTGCAAATTCAAGAAGATTTCAGCCAGGTGCTCCACGGTGATCTCTTTGCCCAGCCCCTCGGCGCTGATGGGGTAGTTCTGGCAGAAGCAGCACTTGAGGGTGCAGCCGGAAAAGAACACCGTGCCGCTGCCCCTTGTGCCGCTGATGCAGGGCTCCTCCCAGTGGTGCAGGGCGGCACGGGCAGCTTTTAACGTAGCGCCTGCCCCGCAGAAGCCGGTGCGCCCGGCGGCACGGTTTGCACCGCAGCGGCGGGGGCAGAGGGTGCAGCAGGTGGGAACGGAAATGGTTTTCGGCATAATATCCAAAGTCCTTTGCTTAAAATTTTCGTATTCAGTATACCACTTTTGGTGCCATTCGTGCTATACTGAAATACAGAGAAACGATAATACAAAAAACGCAACATCTTTGCAGGGCAAGGAATGCGTTGTGATGGAGGAGACCATGCGCATCGAAACCGATGAGATCCGCGATAATCTGAAGTATCTGGCTCTGCTGGCCAGAGATTACCCCTCGCAGGCGGCGGCCGCCAGCGAGATCATCAGCAATCAGGCGCTGCTCAAGCTGCCCAAGGGTACGGAGCATTTCATGAGCGACCTGCACGGCGAGAACGAAGCCTTCGTGCATATCCTGAACTCTGCCTCCGGCGTCATCCGGGAAAAGGTGGATGCCGTGCTGGGCGGTACTATGCCGGAAGCAGCCCGTGCCGAGCTTGCCACCCTGATCTACTATCCCACCGAAAAGCTGCCCCAGCTCAAGGCGCGCTGCACCACTGAGGATGCACTGGAGCAGTGGTATACCCAGACCCTTCTCCAGCTGATCGATATCTGCCGTCTGGTGTCCTCCAAGCACACCCGCGACCATGTACGCGGCTGTCTGCCGTCCAGCTGCGGCTATATTCTGGACGAGCTGCTCCACGCCCACTTTGAGGATCACGATAAAGACTTGTACTACGGCCAGATCGTGGGCAGCATCATTGAGAACGGCCGCGCCGACCGCTTTATCGTGCGGCTGTGTGAGCTGATCAAGCATCTGGCGGTGGATAAGCTGCATATCGTGGGCGACCTGTTTGACCGCGGCCCGCGCCCGGACATCATTCTGGATCTGTTGATACGCCACCATAACGTGGATATCCAGTGGGGCAACCATGACGTGGTATGGATGGGTGCTGCCGCCGGCAGTCCCATCTGCATCTGCACCGTACTTAAAACCACGCTGGCCTACCACAACCACGGGATGCTGGAGGACTGCTACGGCATCAATCTGCGGCACTTGCAGCGTATGGCGGAGCAGTTCTACGGCGAGGATGATCTTTCCATCTGGATGCCCCACACGGACGCCGCCCGCGGCCCCTATACGGAAGGAATGCTCCACCGCTGTGCCGTGATGCACAAGGCCATCTCCATCCTCATGTTCAAGCTGGAATGTCAGGTTATCGACCGCAACCCGGATTTCCAGATGCAGGGGAGGGATTATCTGCGCCGCATCGACTGGGACGCCCACACCGTGCAGGTAGGGGAGAAGAGCTACCCCCTGCGGGACACCGCCTTCCCCACGGTAGACCCGGCAGACCCCGCAAAGCTGAACCCGGACGAGCAGCTGGTACTGCAAAAACTGGTGCAGTCCTTCCGGCAGAGCGAGAAATTACAACAGCATATTGAATTTTTGTATGCCAAGGGCAGCGTGTACCACATTGAAAACGGCAATCTGCTCTACCACGGCGCTGTGCCCATGAACACGAAGGGCGGTTTTGCGGTGGAGCACTTCGAGGGGCGCCGCTACTCCGGCCGTGCCCTGATGGATTACTGCGACGCCCGCGCCCGCCGGGGCTACTATGGGGCAGAGGGCAGCGCCGCCCGCCAGAGCGGACAGGATTTTCTGTGGTATCTGTGGTGCGGCAAGCTTTCGCCGCTGTTTGGACGCAGCGCCATGACCACCTTTGAGCGGCTGTATATCGCCGACCCCGCCACCCATACGGAGGTCAAGGATCCCTATTATAGCTGGTACAACGATGAAGCCGCCTGCCGCCGCATTCTGGCAGAGTTCGGCCTGCCGGGCACGAGCCATATCGTCAACGGCCATGTGCCGGTGCAGGAGAAAAACGGCGAGAGCCCCATCAAGGGCGGGGGACGGCTGGTGGTCATTGACGGCGGGTTCTGCCGCGCCTACCACGAAAAGACCGGTATTGCCGGGTACACGCTGGTGTATTCCAGCCGCACCATGTCCCTGCGCACCCATCAGCCCTTTGAAAGCGCCGAAAAGGCGGTGCGGGAGAATTTGGACATCCTGTCCCAGAAGAACATTCTGGAAACCGAAAATCATCGCATCCTCGTGGAAGATACGGACGAGGGCGAGGTGCTGCGGGAGCGCGTGCATGACCTGAAGCAGTTGGTAACGGCCTATCAGCTGGGCTGGATCCCGGAGGCACGGTGCGAGGATCACGTTTGGTGATATCGCCAAAGGGTAAAATTTGGGTCGGCATTCGTCAAAATTGATGAAAAATTCAATAAATTTTTGGAATATCCGCGTGTAATCTGGGCAAAACAGAAAATAATGAAACAGATACAAATCGGGCTTTGCTTTTTTGTGGAAGTAGTGTATAATAGGATAGTTATAAATCTGCCCCGGTGTTGGTGAATCTGTACACCCCGGCGGTATAAGTAACAAGATGGAATGCTTTCAGTAGCCTTAACAGGCCTGTGGCACAGGCCTTTGACAAGGAGATCATAAAAGTGGAGAAATTTGTTATTACCGGCGGTAAGCCCCTGCACGGAGAAGTGACCATTTCCGGCGCAAAAAATGCGGCTGTGGGTATTCTGCCTGCTACCATTCTGGCAGCGGATGTCTGCGTGATCGAAAATCTGCCTGACATCAGCGATGTGTCGGTCAGCCTCAAGATCCTGAGCACCTTGGGTGCACAGGTGAAGATGCTCAACCGCAACACCTACGAGATCGATACGCGGCATCTGGTCACCACCAATGTGCCGGACGACCTGTCCCGTCAGATGCGCGCCAGCTACTACTTCCTTGGCGCACTGCTTTCCCGCTTCGGCAAGGCACAGGTTGCCATGCCCGGCGGCTGCAATCTGGGCCCCCGCCCCATCGACCAGCACCTGAAGGTGTTCAGCGCACTGGGCGCAGAGGACAGCGTGGATTACGGCATGATCACCGTGCGCACCAAGCAGGAGCTGACCGGTGCCCATATCTTCTTTGATAAGGTCAGCGTGGGCGCTACCATGAACGGTATGCTCTCTGCGGTCATGGCCAAGGGTCAGACCATTCTGGAAAACTGCGCCAAGGAGCCCCATGTGGTGGATCTGGCAAACTTTTTGAATATGTGCGGCGCAGACGTGCGCGGTGCCGGTACGGACGTCATCAAGGTGCGCGGCGTGGAAAAGATGCACGGCTGCACCTACAGCATCATCCCGGATCAGATCGAAGCCGGCAGCTATATGGTAGCTGCTGCTGCCACCGGCGGCGATGTGCTCATTAAGAACGTCACCCCAAAGCACTTGGAACCCATCACAGCCAAGCTGCGCCGCGCTGGGATTACTGTGGAAGAATTTGACGATGCAGTGCGGGTATCCCGCACCGGCGATATTCTGCCGCTGAAGATCAACACCATGCCGCACCCTGGCTTCCCCACCGATATGCAGCCCCTGATGGGTGTGCTGCTGAGCGTGGCCAAGGGCACCAGCACCATCACCGAGAGCGTGTGGGACAACCGCTTCCGCTATGTGGACGAGCTGCGCAAGATGGGTGCCAGCGTGCAGGCGGACGGTCAGGTGGCCGTATTTGAGGGCGTGGAAAAGCTCAGCCCCGCACCGCTGCGCGCCTCCGACCTGCGTGCCGGTGCTGCTATGGTGGTGGCTGCTCTGATGGCCGACGGCACCAGCGAGATCGAGGAGATCGGTCATATCGAGCGCGGCTACGAGAATATCGTGGAAAAGCTGCGCGGTCTGGGCGCTGATATCAGCAAGGTGGAGCGGATGCCCGCTGCACTGGAACAGGCTCTGTAACACATACAAAAACAAACAGCCTGCCGTAAGTTCTGTGCGGCGGGCTGTTTTTGGGTGGTAACATAAGAGGTTTTCATGGCAGAGTTCATTTCATTGTATTCCGGCTCCTCCGGCAACAGCAGCGTGGTGCGCTGCGGCGCACAGTACCTTATCGTGGATATGGGCAAGGGGGTGCGCACTACCACAGCAGCGCTCAAATCGCTGGGGCTTGCCATCAGCGATTGCGCAGGCATCCTTGTCACCCACAAGCACAGCGACCACGTCAAGGGGCTTTCCACCTTCCTGAAAAAGAACCCGCTGCCGGTGTACGGCGCAGCGGCTACGCTGGATTTTCTGGATGCCAACGATATCGTGCCCGCCAACTGTGCGCTGAACGCGCTGGAGGGCAGGGAAGAGGACATCGGCTGCTTCGGGGTGCAGTCTTTCCCCACCAGCCACGACGTGCCCTGCGTGGGCTACCGCATCCACACCCCGGACGATAAGACCATGACCATCGCCACCGACCTTGGCACCCTGACCCCGCCGGTGCACGAAGCGCTTTCCGGCTGCGACCTTGTGGCGCTGGAAAGCAACTACGACCTGCATATGCTGCGCAGCGGGCCCTACCCCTACTATCTGCGCGCCCGCATCGAGAGCGTGCGGGGACACCTTTCCAACGACGAGTGCTCCGCAAAGCTTTTGGAGCTGATCCAGAGCGGCTGCAAAAAGTTCGCTCTGTGCCATCTCTCGCAGGAGAATAATACGCCCAGCCTTGCCCTGCAGACCGTGTTCACCACCTTGGGTGCAGCCGGTGTCGTGCCGGAAAAAGACTGCATCGTGCAGGCACAGCGCCGCAACGAGGTAAGCCCTGCATTGACGTTCTGATTTGTCAAACAATAAAGCCATCTGCCACAGCTGATTCAAAGGGTTTCAAACCCCGGTCATGCTGTGGCAGATGGCTTTTTCTTTGCGCGGTGATCCGCACTTATTTTGCAATTGCTTCTCTCAAAAAATGTGCAACTCCGGCAGAAATGAAACGACTTATTCTGCGGCTTTTTGCACCCGGATATCACTGCCCAAAAACTGGATCTGTACAAAGGCTGCAAGGCGGCTGGAGATCTTTTCCGTATACAGCTTTTCCAGCAGTGTGCCGTCCGTGATATTGGTTGTGACGATGGTGGGCAGCTTTGCGCCCAAGCGGTTATTCAGCAGACTGTACAGATTCGTCAGGAAGAAGCTGGAACTGAACTCGGTGCCCAGATCGTCCAAAATCAGCAGGTCAGCGTTGCAGGCAGTCTGGAACAAAGTCTCTTCCTCACCGCTGGGGTCTGTGCCGAAATGCAGCGCTTCCAGCTTGCCGAAAAAGTCCGGGCAGGAGACATAGATCACATCGTAGTTCTGCCGCAGCACCTCCCCGGCAATGGCAAGGGCGGCATGGGTCTTGCCCAGCCCTGCGTTACCCACCAGCAGCAGGCTTTCGCGGGTAGCGGGGGAGAAGTCCGCGGCGTAATCCCGCAGGTCAGCCAGAACCTCGGCCATGTAGCTGCGCACGCTCTCGCCCAGCGCCTTGTCCACCGTGTTGGGGTAGTAGTCCAGCTGCATGGTGTCAAAGCTGGAGACAGACAGGCTGGACAGTTCCTCGATCTCCTTCCGGCGCAGCTGCTGCATCACCCGGCGCACACAGTCGCAGGTGCGGCCGTTCACCGCGCCGGTGTCCTCGCACCGCTTGCAGGTGAACTTTGGCTCCAGCGCATCCGCAGGTCGTCCGCTCCCGGCCAGCAGGGCGGTCAGCTTCTGCTTTGCCGCCGCAAGGGCAGCAGCAGTCTCGGTACGGTCCTTGCCGGAAGCTCCGGCAATGGCGCAGCGGATGCCCCGTACCCGCACTTCCTCCTCGGCGTGGCGCAGCCCGGGAATGGCGGCTTCGGCTTCGGCTTGTGCATCCTGTGCCAAGGCGCGGGCGGTCTGCCGCCGCATGGCCACGGTGCGCAATGCCTGCTGATACAATTCGTTTTTGGTACGCATAAAGGCTCCTTACTCCGGTTTCTTGATCAGGGAACGGCGGCGGGTGGCGTTTTTCAGGATATCGTTTCCGCTGGGTGTGTCGCGGTCTACCCGGATATTCCGGCTTGCTCCGGCTGCGGCCACCGGGCCGCGCACATCATGGATGCTGCGCAGCCCCTTGGCGTTCCATGTTTTAAGGATGCTGTTCCAGTACCACAGATCCCGCTTGGGGCCGGCCTGTACGGCGGCTTCCTGCACCATGGCGTCATCGTAGCCGTACACCTCGTACCAGCGTGCAATGGCTTTGCGCCCGCCCAGTGTCAGCTCCTCGGGGGTGATCTGCAGCAGGCTGCTGACGTACTCCTCGCGGCTCTGGCGCAGCGCCAGCAGCTTTAAGTGGGCATCGGCCTGCTCGCCGGTCTCCACGCCCTCGGCGCGCCAGACCTTCAGTTCGTGGGTCACGGCGGCCATGGTACGTTTGCCCCGGCTGGCTACATAGGCCACGCAGAGCATCACAGCTTCAGGCGCAAAGCCCTCCTGCACATACAGGTTCACCAGCTTTTCCATTTCGGTGTGGGTCAGCGGACGGGCAAAGCTGGTCTGCCCGCAGTCGATCAGGCTGGAGATCATGGGGTCGGTGCGGCTGGCGGCGGCGATCTCCGCCCAGCGCATAGGGGCGGGAGCACTGGGCTCTGCGCCCGGCGCGGCGTTTTCCTCGTAGCGCTCCAAAAGCCCTGCACCTGCCCAGAAAGCCAGCGCACTTTCTGCACTGATGCGGCTGCGCAGCTTGAGGTCGGCGCAGAGCTTGTCCGGGTCGGTCACGCCGGTGGCCAGCACATACAGCGCCACCCGCACATTGTATTCTTCGGCAATGCCCAGCTTGGAGAACACCAGCTGCGGCACGGCGATGGTATCGCCCTTCAGTTCTTTCAAACGGTAGATCATGGTTTCCTCGTTCGGTTCATTCGTTGGCAGTATCCGGCTCGGCGGGCGGCTCCCAAGGGTCGCAGTCCATCATGTCCGGGCAGTTGTTCCAGCGCTCCGGTTCAGCGTCGTAGGCGTCCTTCAGATACTGCGCGGCGGCGGCACGCCCTTCGTCCGTAAGCGGAAATACCTCCCGGCGGCGTAGGGCGGGGTCGGTCTTGTCGATCGTCCAAGGCGCGGGCCAGTAGTCCACAGTGAGGATCTTTTCCTCCTTGGTGGCATCCGCGCCGCTGTCCGGATCCGGCACGGTGCGTTTGCCCGGCGTAAGCCGGTAGCGCAGTCCGGCTTCGTTGCCGCTGTAATCATTCTTGCACAAAAAGTAGTGCAGCAGGGGAACAAAGATCATGGTGCAGCTCGTCCTTTCCGGCAAAAGGCGCAGCCTTTTGCGCAATCAATTCTATTATAAAGCAGCCGGGCTAAAATGCAATAACTTTTTGTGAAACGCCCTGCAAAAGCTGCCCCGCTTACAGGAAATCCGGCCTTGACAGTGCCGCAGAAATATGGTAAAATATTGCCTGTTGCAACAGATGTGCAATGTGCTACTGTGGCTCAGCTGGTAGAGCAGCTCACTCGTAATGAGCAGGTCGCCTGTTCGAATCAGGTCAGTAGCTCCAAAGGGAAGCCCCCGAAAGTTGGCTTGTGAAGCCGATTTTCGGGGGCTTTTATTTGTGCGGCAGGGGATGGGAAAGTGGGAGGTTGTGCCTTAATTACCCCTGTTTATCTGGAAATTGCCTTAATGAGTGGCGCAAGAAGTGGCGCAATAAAAGCACGGTGCAAACTGCATCGTGCTAAAAATGGGCAAACAAAAACCACGGTGCGTGTGCATCGTGGTTTAGTTATTATTGTAAAGGTCATCGTAAACATTCTGGGCATCTTCACCGAAGGAATTATAATCCCAGTTTTCATCAAAGCCTTTGTACATGATCAAATCGTAAAGCGGCTCAAGCAGCTTGTTGACATCGTCAACATTCAACGAAACTTCCGGCAATTCTCTTTCAAAGAATTTTCGGGAGTAGTCACTCATTTTTACCAATTCGATCACCTCGTTTCTTAGGCTCGCACTGAATCAGCTCACCTTTTTCATTTACAGAGACTTGTGCATTTATTCCGAAGAATACCGTACTGTTCCGACCCAAGATATCTTTTTTCGTTCGGGGCGGCATGACAGGATACATCAACGTGTCTTTGATATCATCAAAATCCGCACCACTTCGGCGAACGATTTTTAAGTCTTTTTTTAATTTCTTTGGGTCGACCAGTGTGCCGAACATACGCTCCATAAAATGAGCAGTATGTCCAGTGATGACGGTACCATCTGCAACAGTTTTGCCCACAAGTTCCGTCTGGATGCGCTCGTGTGTGCTCTTATACAAGTCAAAGCCTGCCAGTGGTGAAAGCCAGCCGGTTTCAACGCTGTGATTGTAATGCATCAGCAACTGATATTCTTCAGTATTATTATACTTTGCATCATAGTATTTTGCAACAGTATTCAGGCTGGTGCTTTGTGCATTGATGGTCTTGAGCCACTCGGTGTGATGCGCCTGAGACTTCGCGCTTGCCCTGCTGGTCTCGCTCCTGCCAAACTTTGGCACACTGACGCGTGCACTGTCCACTCTGCCGCCGGTGTCCTTTGCAAACTGGGCAAGGCTCTGGCGGGCGGCACTTTCGAACGGAAACGTTCCGCGTGGACGGGGCATCGACGTCCAGTGCGATGGAGTTGGACTTGCCCGACCCGGCACTGTGCTGGATGAGATAGTGCTGCCAAGCACCCTTCTGCCACACATCCGCCACCAGCTTGTGCACCACATCCAGCTGGTGATACCGGGGAAAAATGAGGGTCTTGCCGTCCTGCAGGCTCATGAACTTTTGCAGGATGTCCATCATACTGTCCTTATAATCATTTTCTCTTAAAATTCGATTTAGAACCGATTTCAGTTTTTTTGACAGTAGCTTCGCTCCAATCTGCGATAGCGTCATGTTGCTCTTGTAATTTTATGAAGAAGCTTGTCATGTAGTTTTATAGGTTGAGAATTCACGTTTTATATACTGATCCTCAAAGGGCAAAAAGTTCTTAGAGGATATTTTTATTGTCATTTTGCTGCGATTTTTTGGCGGTTCTTCGGCATAACGCAGAAAATACAGAAACCGCTTGATTTGATTCGGTTTCCGCACTAGAATGGAAACCGGAAAAGCAAATACGGTTTCCACAAGGAGGACGCTTATGCAGGAAAAGCTCGATGCGCTGGTGCGCACGCAGGCCATGCAACTGTTCCGTCAACAGGGGCTGCATTTCACCATGCAGCAGGTGGCAGAGCCGCTGCATATCAGCAAAAAGACCATCTACACCGTTTATCCTTCCAAGGAGACGCTTTTGCTGGACATGGTAGACCACGCCTTTGCAGACATCCACCGCTGCAAGCAGGAGATTCTGGCGGGCAGCGGTACTTTGCAGGAAAAGCTGCGGGCAGTTATCATTGCTATGCCGGCAGAATACGCCGCTTTGGATCTGCGACAGATGAAGGAACTGGACGAGAAATACCCGGTGGTGGCGGCGCGGGTGCGCAGTCAGCAGGAAAACGGGTGGGAGCCCACCATGGTGCTGCTGGAGCAGGCTGTGGCTGAAGGGGTCATGCGTCCGGTATCCCTGCCGGTGCTGCGGCAGATGATCACCGCATCCATCGAGAGTTTTCTGGCAGACCGCAGTCTGGCAGAAAGCGGGGTGCAGTATGTGGCTGTGCTGGAAGAAATGATCTCGATTTTACTGGAAGGAGTGCTGCCGCGATGAAACACAGTTTTTGCGATGGATGGGAGTTTACACGACACTGGACAGAAGCCTTTGGCAAGGGGCTGCCGGTGCCAAAACAGGAAGTCGTCCGCCTGCCCCATACCTGCCGGGAGGTGCCGCTGCATTATGTCTCCCCGGCCGATTACGAGATGGTCTGCGGCTACCGCAAACGGTTCCAAGTGCCGCCAGTGCAGGCTGCGCCCCGGCTGTTTGTCCGCTTTGACGGAGCCGCCCATCAGGCAGTGGTGCGGGTCAACGGCAAGGTTGCCGGGCAGCACCGGGGCGGCTATACCGGCTTTGCGGTGGAGATCACCGATCTTGTTGACCGGGAAGGCGAAAACCTGCTCACCGTGCAGCTGGACACCAGGGAAGACCCGGCTATCCCGCCCTTTGGCTTTGTCATTGATTACCTGACCTACGGCGGGCTGTACCGAGAGGTCTGGCTGGAGGCTGCGGCAGAAAGCCGCCTGACCGACCTGTTCGTCTACACGCCCACCCTGCATGACGCCGTGGTGCAGTGGACGGCAGAGCTTGCGCCCGCAGCCGTGGCGGTCCGCATCCGGCTGGAGACCGCAGACGGTACCCTGCTGGCAGAGCAGACCGCACAGGCGGCAGAAACCGGGAAGATGCAGCTTTCTGTGCCGGACGCACAGCCGTGGGATACAGAGCACCCGGTTTTGCATCATGCCATTGCAGAGCTTTTGAATGCAGCCGGACAGCCCATCGACCGCAAACAGGTGACGTTTGGTTTCCGCACGGCAGAGTTCCGGGCGGACGGCTTCTACCTCAACGGAAAAAAGACCTTTCTGCGCGGCTTGAACCGGCACCAGAGCTACCCTTACATCGGCTACGCCGCACCGGAAAGCCTGCAGCGGGAGGATGCCCGCATTTTGCAAGAGGAGCTGCACTGCACCGCCGTGCGCACCAGCCACTACCCCCAAAGCCAATATTTTCTGGATGAGTGCGACCGGCGGGGTCTGCTGGTGTTCACCGAACTGCCGGGCTGGCAGCACATCGGGGACGACAACTGGAAGGACGCCGCCTGTGAAATGCTGCGGGAGATGCTCCTGCAAAACCGCAATCACCCCAGCATCATCCTGTGGGGTGTGCGCATCAACGAGAGCGTGGACGACGATGCCTTTTACACCCGCACCAACAAAATTGCCCACCAGCTGGACCCCAGCCGTGCCACCTCCGGCGTGCGGTATCTGGAAAAGAGCCATCTGCTGGAGGACGTCTACGCCTACAACGATTTTTCCCACAACGGCGTAACGCCCGGCGCTAAGCCCAAAAAGGACGTGACCCCGGATATGGGCAAGGCGCTGCTCATATCGGAATGCAATGGTCATATGTACCCCACCAAAGCCTTTGACGATGGCCCGCACCGGCAGGAGCACGCTCTGCGGCACGCCCGGGTACAGAACGCCGCTTACGGCAGCGGGGAACACGCCGGGTGTTTTGGCTGGTGCATGTTCGATTACCAGACCCACAAGGACTTTGGCTCCGGGGACCGCATCTGCTACCACGGCGTGCTGGACAGCTTCCGCAACCCCAAATTGGCGGCGGCGGTCTATGCCAGTCAGGGTAACGCTGACCCGGTGCTGGCGGTCAGCTCCTCCATGGACATCGGCGATAACCCCGCCGGGCAGCTGGGCACGGCATACGTTTTCAGCAATGCCCAGCAGGTCAAGTTGTACAAAAACGATGTGTTCGTTACCGCCCTGCGCCAAAGCGAGTGGACAGCACTGCCGCATCCGCCCTTTGTGATGGACGATACCATCGGTGAGCTGCTGGAAACGCAGGAGCACTTTTCCCCCTCCAAGGCAGCCGCTGTGCGGGACTGCCTGCTGGCCGCCGGAAAATATGGCTTAGCGGGACTGCCGCTGGCTTACAAAGTCAAATTCGGCTGGTGTATGCTGCACTACAAAATGACCTTTGCAGACGGCGTGGCGCTTTACGGCAAATATGTGGGCAACTGGGGCGGCGAAGCCACCCGCTGGCGGTTCGATGCCGTGCAGGACGGCAACGTGGTGCGCAGCGTGACCCTTTGCCCCAGTGCAAAGCTGCACTTGGAGGTCAAGGCCAGCCGGACGACCCTGCGGGAGCAGGACACCTACGATATGGCCGCTGTGCGGGTACGGATTCTGGACGAGAACGGCATTCCCGCCCCCTATGCACAGTTCCCGGTGCAGTTTGTGGTGGAGGGCAGCGCCGCCCTTGTCGGCCCGCAGACCGCCGTGGCAGAGGGCGGCATGACCGGTACTTATCTGCGCACCGTGGGTACTGCCGGAGAATCCGTGCTGACCGTTTCTGCACCGCAGACCCAGCCCGTTGTGCTGCGGTTCACCATCGAAAAGGAGGATGCTGTATGGAACTGACCCTGAAACAGAAAACCGCGTTCGGTATTGGTGCCGTGGGCAAGGATATGGTATATGCCCTGTCGGCTTCCTACGTCATGTATTATTATCAGGATGTGCTGGGGCTTTCGGCCAGCTTTGTGGGCGTTGTTCTCATGGCAGCCCGGTTCTTTGATGCCTTCAATGACCCCTTTATGGGCATTCTGGTGGCAAAGACCCGTACCCGCTGGGGGCGTTTCCGTCCGTGGATCTTTTCCGGCACGCTGCTCAATGCGCTGGTGCTCTACGCCCTGTTTGCCGCCCCGGTGCTGGACGAAGCAGCGCTGATGGTCTATTTCAGCGTGGTGTACATCCTGTGGGGCGTCACCTACACCATGATGGATATTCCTTACTGGTCCATGATCCCCGCCGTGACCCGCACCCCAAAAGACCGGGAGAACCTTTCCATGGTGGGGCGTACCTGTGCAGGCGTTGGCTCTGCCCTCATCGCCATGTTCACCATGCTGCTGGTGGGCATCCTTGGCGGCGACAGCGAGCGTGCAGGCTTCCGCTGGGTGGCATTGATCGTAGCGGTAATTTTTGCAGTGACAGAGCTGGTGTGCTGCATTTCCATGAAAGAAACCACCCCCCAGTGAGATGAAGACTGCCACCGTAAAGGAGATGTTCTCCGCCCTGTTCCGCAACGATCAGGCTATGGTAGTGGTGGGCAGCATCGTGCTGATCAACTCGGCGCTGTACCTTACCTCCAACTTCATCATCTATTTCTTCAAGTACGACCTTGGCGGTGCAGGCTGGAAAGCCACCTACACCCTGTTTTCCACCGTGGGCGGTGCGGCACAAATTTTGGGCATGATGGTGCTTTACCCACTGCTGCATAAAAAGTTCAGCAGCACACAGGTATTCCAGCTGAGCCTTGTGCTGGCGCTGTGCGGCTACGGCACGCTGCTGGTGTTCTGCCTGACCGGCCTGTCCCACAGTCTGGCGCTGTTGTGCATTCCGGGCGTTGTGGTGTTTGCCTGTAACGGTATGCTGAGCGTGCTGACCACCCTGCTCCTTTCCAACAGCGTGGATTACGGCCAGCTCAAGACCGGACGCCGGGAGGAGAGCGTTATCTTTTCCATGCAGACCTTTGTGGTCAAGGCAGCCTCCGGCGTGGCGGTATTCCTGACCGGTATCGGGCTGGACCTGATCGGTCTTGTGGGCAACACGGAAGAGACTGGCCCCGTAGCGGTGCAAAGCGCCGGAACGCTGCTGGGTCTGCGCCTGATGATGACGGTTCTGCCCATGCTGGTGCTGGCAGGTGTGCTGGTGCTGTTCCGCAACAAGTTCGTTCTGACCGATGCCCGCGCTGCCGAGATCAGCGCACAGCTCCATGGGGAGGAAACGCACCATGACTGAAACGCTGCACTGGTACGCGGAAACCTCCGGCGGCACACGAAAGGGCAGCTGCGCGGTCACGGAGAATGGCGGTGTGCTGCATCTTTCTGCCGACCTGCCCGCTGGGACGCTGAAGACCGTACATGCCGAGCTGCCGTGGACGATGGAAGCAGACGAACGTCTGTTCATGAACGGCTACCAGACATGGACCTACAGCCCGGAGCTTGACCGGAACGGCAAGCTGCGCGGCACCGACCATATCCCCGGCTTTCTGAGCAAGAAATACGCCTTTGACCGCTACGGCGATTATCATTTTGCGCCTTACGGGCATCAAAAGGGGCAGAGCCACGGCTTTTCCTACTGCTATTTCCGCAAGGGCAAGCAGTTCCGGTTGGTGGCATCGCTGGACGAGACCCCGGGCTACACCATCCTCCGCTACGACAGCGGCAAAGCCCTGCTGACATTGGAGCGGGACTGCGCCGGGGTGGAGCATCCCGGCGGCAGTTTCCCACTCTTCGACCTGTTTTTTGCCGAGGGCAGCGAGGTCGAGGTGTTCGACGGCTGGTTTCAGGCGATGGGCATACGCCCTCGGACGGAGAAAAAGCTGGCAGGCTATTCCAGTTGGTACAACCGCTATCAAAACATCACCGAGGACACCATCCGGGAGGACATGACCGGCTGCCGCAGCCTGCTTTGCCCGGGAGACCTGTTCCAAATCGACGATGGCTGGGAGCCGAAGGTGGGGGATTGGCTGGAAACGGATACGCAGAAATTCCCCCACGGGCTGAAAGGCATGGTACAGGAAATTCACGCCGCCGGATTTCAGGCTGGGCTATGGCTTGCACCCTTTGTGTGCGAAAAGGACTCTGCCCTTTTCCGGCAGCACCCGGACTGGCTGCTGAAGGTGAACGGTGCGCCATGGTGCTGCGGCAGCAACTGGAGCAGCTTTTATGCACTGGATATCGACAACCCGGCAGTGCTGGACTATCTGCGCTGGGTGTTCGACCGGGTACTGAACGACTGGGGCTTCGACCTTGTCAAGCTGGATTTTCTGTACGGCGCTGCCCCCTTTGGCAACGCCCGCGAGAGCCGGGCGGGCAGAATGTACCGTGCTATGGAGCTGCTGCGCAGCTGGTGCGGGCAAAAGACCATCCTCGGCTGCGGCGTACCGGTGATGCCTGCCTTCGGGCTGGTGGATTACTGCCGTGTCAGCTGTGACGTAGGGCTGGACTGGGACGATGTGTGGTATATGCGCCTGTTCCACCGGGAGCGGGTGTCCACAAAACAGGCCATCAACAACACTATATTCCGGAGGCAACTCAATGGCCGCGCCTACGGCAGCGACCCGGATGTGTTCTTTCTCCGGGAGGAAAACTGCAAGCTGACGGCAGAACAAAAGCACACCCTTGCCACGCTCAATGCCTTGCTGGGCAATGTGTTCCTTACCTCGGATATGCCGTCCCGCTACACACAAGCGCAGCGGGCAGAGTACCGCCGCCTGCGCACCCTCTTTGAGCGTGCCACGCAAGTGCAGGTGGAAATGGAAAACGGCCGTCTCTATATCCGGTATCTGCTGGGCGGAACACCGCAAAAACTTTGTTTCGACCTGTTTTGACAGTGCAAACAAACCACAATCAAACAACAACACCCGCCCATATACTGTGCTTTGCACACGATACATGGGCGGGTGTTTTGCTGTTCTGCCAGTATGATTTCTCAGCTTTTCAAATGTAGCTTGGGTCTGTGCAGCGCCGCCGAGGTTTCATACGTCCTACTGCTTTTCCCGTGCTTCAAAATGACACCGGCTCTATTATAATGGATGGAAATGCTGGGAACAAGATGAAAGATACCGGTGTACAGGATCTGTCCCCGGAGAGTTGTAACAAGCCATCCGGGGACATTTTTGTTTTTCGGTATCTTTTCTGTAGGAAAAAAGCGTGGCATACTGAACAAAACAACTTGGAATTTGTGGAGGAAAACCCGATGGAAGAAAAAACGTATCGTACCCGTTGCGGAACGATCCACTATTGGGCGAGTGTGTCAAACCTGAATCTTTTCAAGTTTGCGGCGACCAAAGGCAATCTTTCCGCAGTAGACGGGATTTTTCAGAATGGCCCGAATCAATGTTGCGCTGAAAAGGGGAGAGGTACCGTTCTGACGGGCGAGTTTCTGAAAACCGTGGGTCTCCAGATATTTGGAAAGACCATTTGCGCCTGTGTCCGTATTTACATATTGCTCAAAAATCGTGCGTATGGCAGGGGCTTCATCTTCGTTGATTTGCAGCACACCGTCAACCAAACGATAGCCATAAGGCGCAAAGCCGCCGTTCCAGCGGCCTTCTCGTGCCTTGTCCACTGCCTGCTTGTGGGTCACACTGCCATTTCCAACAAGAAGGCGCTCACCGCTCATGGTTAAAATGCGGTCAAGGTGGTTTGCCCAATCCTGCATGGTCATGGGCTGTTCGCGTTCTGCCTGACGTTCTGCGAAATCCAGATAACCGGAAACCAACTGCCCCATAGCACGAAGCTCTTTCTCGTTCAGATAATTTTTGGCAATAGTAGCTTCTCGTAAGGTGGGTTGATTTCCTACAAAAGTGGTCAGACCCATAAATTCCTTTTCGGCATCTGCACGGTTGTAAATGACCTCGGCGGCAGTCTGACCGTGGATGGCATAATGAATTTTATTCTGAACTTTTTTGAAGAACTGGACGGAGATTTCTGCTTTTGGGTCGTAGTCAATGCTGGTTGCATAGATTTCCAGAACCTGACGGTAGAACACCTTTTCAGAAGCACGGATGTCGCGGATGCGTTCCAACAGCTCTTTGAAATATCCACCGCCGCCCAAATTTTTCAGGCGTTCATCATCCAGCGCAAATCCCTTGCGCATATATTCTTTCAAAATGCCAGTTGCCCAGATACGGAATTGTGTGCCTCGTTTGGATTTGACGCGGTAACCAACGGAAATGATAACATCAAGATTATAGTAATCCACGTCGTATGTTTTTCCATCAGCGGCAGTGTAGGCAAATTTTGCCCACACTGATTCCTTTTGGAGTTCACCTTCTTTGAAAATGTTTCGAATGTGTTTTCCGATAACGCTGCGGTCACGTTGGAACAACTCAGCCATCTGGTCAATGGAAAGCCAGACGGTGTCACCATCAAAGGTAGTATCGATTTTGGTCAGGCCGTCTTCCGTGGTGTAAATGAGGATGGAATTTTTAGGAGAGTTGCCTGGTCGATTCATTTTAAGAACCCCGTTCCGTGTATGTAATACAGTGGAAGGGGAGACCTTGCCACTGTGTTGGGACAAATATTACAAGAAAATTATATCATGCTGCAAGAGCAGTATCAACAGCATCTTGTTGATTTTCGTTGTTTGATAAGGATTCTGCTTTGTCTATTTCCAAGACAGATGCGTACTTCTCAATCACATCAGCTAGAAAGGCTGCGAATGCGCTCCATTCATCGAGCGTGGGCGTAGAGCAGTCCGAAGAGGAAGGGCCGGTTTCTGTACGGTGGCAATTATTCAATAGGCAGCTCCATTTCCTTGTAGCTGGATGACTTTTGCACCCGGCAATTTTTGTTTTCCGACATTTTCGTTTTATCCGATCAAAAGTTTCAGTCGTTCCAGCTTTTCCTGTGCGTTCTCCTTCCGTAAGCTGACCCCAATGCAGGAAATCGGAACGCACATTTCCAGCAGGCGGTCATAGATGCGGGCATGGGCGGTATTCTGTGGGTATTGTATCTCGTCCAGCGTCAGGTTGGTGGTGACGATCAGCGGCTTCCGGCTGCGGTATCGGCTGTCCACGATGTTGTAGATCTGTTCCAGTGCGTATTCGGTGCCACGTTCCATGCCGAAATCGTCAATGATGAGCAGGGGGTAGCGACAGAGATTGTCCACAACATCGTTCCGCCCGGAAAAGCTGCTGTTCAACTCGTTCAGGATTCGGGCAAAGTTTGTCATACGCACAGGCACTTCCTGCTCCATCAGAGCGTTTGCAATGCACCCGGCAAGGAAACTCTTGCCGGTGCCTACACCACCCCAGAGAAGAAGCCCAAGGTTCTCTGCGCGCATGGTCTGCCATTGCTCTACATAGCGGTGTGCGTGGTGCATCTGTGGGCTGCGGCCATTGTCGTTTTCAAAGGTCCAGTCCAGCATTGACGGGTCAGAAAATCCCTCTGCTTTCAGCCGCCGCACAAGGTCGTTGTGCTTTTGCTGGCTGATAAGGGTTTCTTGTTTTTCTCTTTCCGTGCGCTGGCAGATGCATTCGATTGGGTGCTTGTTTTTGCCCATCAGGGCAATGCCCTTTGCAAAGAACGCTTCTTTTGGGGTGTGACACTTTCCACAATGAAGCAGGCCGTCCTTGCCATAATAATCATCGGTGTTTTCGGGAATACTGGATGGGAGCTGTTCCAAAATTTTTTCGATCGTTTTTATAGGCTTTCTCCTTCCCTGAATGTGTAGTCCGGGATGCCCGGTGCTTGCTTTTGTTCCGACTTTTGCCGTTTTGCCCAGATGCGCAGGGTAGCGGCATGGTCGGCATATTTTTTGCCGGTGGACTGGATATAAGCTGAAAGCTGTTCGATCAGGCTATCCAGCCCGAAGAAATCGGCTTTGAGTTGCTTGTACTCTTTTTCCGTCAGAAAGACATTGTGATATTCTCCAAAGGTTAAAGGGGCGGCTGTTGTTTTTATCAGGTGGCTATCTTTCAGGTTGTTCTTATAACGTTGGTTAGTGGAACACTTTTGTTCCATGGAAGATATCATTTCTGTTCCATCGGATGGAACAAAATCGTTCCATGCAGGGGAACATTTTTGCACTGTCGGAACTTTTACAAAGATGCTGTTGGGCACAGTAATGCGACCTCTTCTGCGCTCAATCAAATCGGCATCTTCCAGTGAACGCAACGCACGTTTAATGCTCATGGTGCTGCATCGTAGAGCATCGCTCAATGATGAAAGAGGGAAAATCACATAGACGAAGCCGCGCTCATCCATCCAGTTGTTCTTTTGGGAAAGTGTTGCCCGGTCCAGCAGCAGGGTGTAGAGCAATTTTGCTGTGTGGCTCAGGTCTGTATCCAGCAGAAAGCGGGCATAGGGCAGATATTGTGGCAGTGGCATATTGGGTTTCAAGTAATCCGAAATGGCATTCACCTCCATTTTTATATCCGAATTAGTGCTAGACCGTTTGAGAGTTTTGGTTTCTATCATTGTTCAGACGATCTTTTACCGTCTGAAGATACCGACTGGCACGGTCGATAAAAATCAGCAGTTTCTCATTGTTCTTCGGTTCGGTAAGAATATCCGGGTATTCACGAAAGCACATTTCCCACCGCCGGACAAAATCCTCCTGTGCTCCCTGAATCTCGCACATCATGGCTTCGCCATCTGCCAAACGGCGAGGTGAATAGATGCTCTTGACGGCATCCTTGAGATTCTGTTTTTCTTCCTTGTTGAGTCCTTTCTTATGCCCCTGAATGTCTTGCTTGAAGGTCGTTATAAACTCATTGCCCTTTGAAGGCGAAGAATACGAATCCGTGATACTGGAATCCCGTTTGGCTTTGGGCTTACGCAACTCTGCCACAACTTCGGGACGCTTTTCCTTTGGAACCTTTGCAATCGAGGAAATTTCACGGTCGGTTGCCCGGATCTTTCCGCTCAGGATTTCTTCCTGCGCTCCGGGTACTGCTTCCTCCGCTGCTTCCACACCTCTTGCAAATTGCTCTGCACGGTAAACATAACTTTCGGATGTTCCATGTTCCGCAGCGACCTTCGATCGTGAACCGTGCTTTGTGCGGTCTGGTTCATTTTGAGCCAGACCACTTTCAGATGCCAAAGTATACTGATTGCCGTGAAACGATTTGATTTGCTTTTCCGCTTCTGCCTGCTTTCCGATCAGGAACTTTTTCTGTTCTGGGGTCAGGTTTCGCCGCCCAAGCTGATTTTTACAGATCCATACGAGTGCTTCATAACGGCTGGAAAATTCTTTTTCGATGACTTCAAATGGAATAAATGGATATTTCCGAAGAATTTGATAGCGTGTATGTCCATCCACAATATAGCCGTTCCATGTGATGATCGGATTCAGTACACGTTCCTCCTTGAGGATGTTCATTTCCAGTTGGTGGGTTTCCTCAAACGACGGAGGGTTGATTTGATTCTGGAACTCCGGGTCGATTTTAAGCTGGCTCAGTTTTGTCATAGGCAAACCATCCTTTCTGAAATGAAATAGAATGTCATTGTTCTTACGCCGTTCTCTCTGCATGGATTTCCTGCCCCCTTCCGGCGGCGTTTTCCGGCTCTCCCTTGCGGGGTCTTCGCCGGGTATCCCATGCAGACGGTCATTCGGTTTTCAAGGTTCGATGAAGGCTCTGAAATTAGACTAACACATTCATAGAAGATTTTTTAGGAGGTCGTACCTCCGGTTTTGGGTTGTAAAAAAACGGAAGTGATGCTTCCGGTTTTCTGCTGCAAACCATTGAAAAAATTATATCACATCGTAAATTTTATTTTTAGGAACTGGTAGTTCCGGTTTTTAAAAAATATGAAGTGAATTTCAAGGCAAAATCGGAACTATTGGTTCTGGTTTTGCGTATTAACGTGATTTCAAATTTTGGGTACCGTTCTCTCTGAATGGATTTCCTGCCCCCTTTTGGCGGCGTTTTCCGGCTTTCCCACTTGGGGGTCATGGCCGGGTATCCCATGCAGACGGTCATTCGGTTTTCAAGGTTCAATTGGTGTCTTGCTGGTAACTTATCACACTTTCAAAAGATTTTTTAGGACCTGACAGGTCCGGTTTTGAGGGAGTAAACCGGACATAGTAGGTCCGGTTCGGTGAACGGCTCTGAATAGAGCATACCATAATAACACTCGAATTTTTAGGAAGTGATACTTCCGCTTTTTGCCTTCAAAACCGGAAGTAATAGTTCCGGTTTGATGCAATATCGAATGAATCAACGCTGATTTTTACAAAACGCTTTTTCTAAGAAAATTCACTTATTCAGCGCCCGTTAAGGTGCAGAACTGGCGCATTCTTGTACTGAATATCGGGTTTGGGCGAAGCACAACAAGCGTTTTTGAATTTGAATTTGAAAAAATCGGATTCAAAAATTGCGAGGTGGTACCGGCTTGCCCTGCTTGCTACAATTGTGTTGGTTCTGAGAGTTCACAGCCAGTGAGCTATACAGATGCCCAAACCTAAGCTACAATGTAGATGTGCTGAGAGAACGGTGCCCTGCTTGAGCTGAAACGCTTGTACGCGCAAACTGTTCTCCGCCATCTCATTGCAGCGTTCGATTGACGCAGGTTGAGTTATCAGCAGATAAAAATGTTGCTGTACATTCGTGTCACAAAGCAAGCTGAATCGGTAATGGGCATAGGCGGAACCGGCATGAAAAAGGAGGTCAGAAAATGAAGTCTGCTGTTATCACCGCTGTCGGAGTCGATGTGTCTAAAAGCAAAAGCACAGTTGCAGTACGTAGACCGGGTGGCGAGATCGTGATGCACCCTTTCGATGTACGCCATACAAACAGCGACTTGAAAAAACTGGTCTCAACTCTCAAAAAGTTAGGAGGAGATATTCGGGTCGTAATGGAACATACCAGTATGTACTGGAGGCCGATTGCCTTGACCCTCAAAAAGGCGGGCTTCTTTGTCTCTGCTGTAAATGCGATGCTGATCCATGATTTCAGCGACAATTCTATCCGAAAGCTCAAAACAGATCGTGCCGATGCTCTGAAAATCGCAAATTACGCGCTGACTTTCTGGGATACACTGCCACTGCTCAACGATGAAGAGGAAACCAGATTGCTACTTAAAATGCAGTCGAGAGCAAATGAAAGAATCACTGCAACCGCAACAGTTCTTTGCAACGGGCTGATTGCTTTGGCAGATCAGACCTTTGCAGGGGTGAATCTTGCCTTCGATCCGAACACGAAAAATACAGATGGCCACGAAAAGTGGGTGGATTTCTTTCTGCGCTATTGGCACAGGGACTGCGTATGTCAGTATTTCATGGAAGTTTTTACGGAGTCCTATCGAGGCTGGTGTAAGCGCAAGAATTATAAGTTTCGTACCGCTACCGCTCATAAGATCTATATTATGGCGCAGGAATGCGTGGCTACCCTTCCCAAGTGCGAAAGCACAAAGACTCTGATCGGACAAACCTGCAAAAGTTTGAATGCCGTCTGTGAAGCCAGACACAACACGCAGCTTGAAATGCAGCGACTGGCTGCACTGCTTCCAGAATATGAAATCGTGATGCAAATGGAAGGTGCTGGGCCTGTTACTGGGCCGGCTCTTATGGCCGAGATTGGCGATGTCCGGCGATTCAAGAACAAGAAAGCCCTCGTTGCTTTTGCCGGAATTGACGCACCACCATTCCAGTCCGGTGCTTTTGAATCCAAATCACGCCATGTTTCCAAACGAGGATCACCGCATTTGAGACGGACAATATTCCTTGTCTCTAATATTATCCTGACGCTCTCAAACCCAGAGAATGCCGTTTTCTGCTTTATGGGAAAAATGCTCAGAGGGAAAACATTACTATGTCTATACTGTTGCAGGAAGCGCAAAGTTCTTGCGCATCTACTATGCTCGCGTGAACGAGTACCTTCGCTCTCAAGTAGCAGCGGTTGTTTATGAATGACATTTGACAGATTGCTACTATGGAGAATTTCAGCTGACAGGCTGCGCCGTCGGCTTATTAAAGTTGCCGGATGCTCACTGCACCCGGCAACCATTCTTTTTTCGATTCCGCTATTGACACAAGTTAGCAGGTTTGCAGCGGTTGCAAATGCGAAAATTTTTGTGCAGAAAAATAACCGCCAGCTTCAAGTTGAACTTGAAAGCTGACGGTCCTGATTGCAAAATGATTTTCAAATTTGGAAGGCACGTTGAGAGGCTTCATAGTATCCGCAAGCAGTGCAGACGTATATACATCTGCTTATTTTGCGTTGCAAAATACTTGTTGGGAATACCCAAACCCGCGAACTGCATCCTGTGAATGCAGGCTGAAGTACCGAAAGACTGTCAAAACAGACAAATTTTAACCGAACGATTTGGATAGAATGCGGCTGTTTGGAATTTCTATTTCATTGTTGGACTATTAGTGGTAATATTAGTCTATTATAATTGGATTCGATAAAGTGTATGAGGAGAACTATTATGGCATCACTAACACATGTATGTGTGTGGTCTTCTAAGGGCTGGACTCATATCACACCTGAAGAAGTCGCCCGTAGCCATCCGGGAGGATCGGTATCTGCACGCAGTGGCCTTTTTATGTGTGAATTGTGCGGACAATATGTACGATTTGTTGATGGTGATATCCAGACACCGCATTTTCGTCATAGTGCATATGAAGAAAGCAAAGATTGTCCGGAGCGCACATTTGGTCCGGGAGGAAACTATACCTATGTGGCTGGTGAACATGAACTTCCCATCCGAATTGTCAATATTACAAGCACGGGCTTTTCATTTGAGTTGGGACTGGTTGCGGTTCCAAGAGAACTTTTGAAAAAGCAGATGCGCAAGGAGCTTACAATTGTTCCATCTAACAAATCGATGACTCCATTTGTATATTCGTATGAACGCTTAAATAAGGACGTTCTTACATATGTTCCAATTGGAGATTGTCCCAGTGAGAAGTATACTGTCATATCATCTGATGAAATTGAAAGAACATATTGGCCGCGCATCACAAATGGTGTACGAGAGAGTGGCGCGATTTTTGATGCGGAAAGTGGAAAAATGCTTCCTGATGACGCTGACGTTATAGTAGGAAAAGAGTATTATTTGCTTTCAAGAGGCCGACTATATAATATTTATAATGGCGTTTCAATTAGACAACTTTTGAAAAGAAATATTTCTTGGTCAACATGGTACTTATTGCAAGTTACTGCAACGGACCTTACGGAGTCTGCAGCTAAATTCTTTTTGAACTATCATTGCCGTCTTACAAGTCAGCCGATTTCGATTCAACCAATTTGGCCGGTATATGTGCAATCACCGTATGTCATTCAAAACTCTGGGGAAACGACATGGTTTCTCGTTCAGGGACAAGGTGAAACGACGACAAAGACTTATCCTGCAGCAACAATGCTATACTATCCGTCTGACGGAGGTAAAGTTTGCTCGATTGAAGTTAATGAGCGACAGCAGCTGATTTCTACGGGCAGAGCGAAGGTACTGGAGTACACATATCTTTGGAAGAAACCACTGAATGAACGGGCAGAACAGCCGAAGGTGACAATTTCTGATATCGATGGAAATCCTGTACCAAGTGGATTGCAAAATAATATTCCGCAAAATCATATTATACGAGTGACTGCTCCATTTGATGGAACGATCCGACTTGAAAAGAATGGATTTGTAATTGAACAAATTTCATTGAAAGCAGAAATTTCCATTGAACTTGATGCAATTCAATATGGCGTCCGTGTTCTGATTTTACAGGGATTGGACATTGTTTGGAGTGCAGAGTATAAGAAAGAAAATTCCGAAGTCCTGAGTTCGGACGATACAGTGAACTTTCAGAATCTAGTTCATGCGCATGGGAGAAAGATACCGGTTTCGCATACGTTAGGGGCAACGGTCGGTTTACTAAAGAATTATCCTAAAACTCGAAAATGGGTTTCTGAAAAAATACGAAGCGGATATATGGAAGAAGATGCCCTCGCATATTATAAAAATTTTATTGTGATGTTAAAGAGCAAGCGGTGAGGAGAATAATATGGATTATCTTAATAGATTATCGAAAACTGATGTTGAATCAATTTGTAAACTGATTGGTTTGAGGGACTTGAAGCAAAACTTTCAGACAAATTCAAACGGTTTTAGCCGTATTAAGCCAGGGTTTCGACCCAAGACAATTTCGGATGAGGAAGCAGTCACGCTTACGGTGCAAAATGTAACCACAAGATTTATTTCAAAGTTTTTGAATGAAAAAATACAGTCCTTGATGGACAAAATTATTGGCGAGCAGGCAAATTTGATAGCGAAAGGAATACCGTCTGACGATGCACACATCATTGCGCTTGCAAACAGCCCGTTTTATGATAATTTGGATTTATATTTTCGCTTAGAACAACCTGTCCGTTCTTCAGAGGAAATTGGCGCATTAAAAATTGCGATACATATTGCAAAGAGAGCCCACAAACCCGATTCAGTAGAGGACGCTCCAACGGATCGGACAACAAAGCTGTTAAAGGAAGAACTTGAAGCGCAAAAGGAGTATGCGCGTAACAAGATTCAACAGGTTCAAGATTTACTGAAGGAAACCCAAGCAAGTTTGCAAGCAACGGCAGAAGATGCTACTCGGTTACGCGATGAAAAGGACGAGCTGAAAAATAAGTTGGATTTGAAGGAAAAAGAACTTACCAGATATCGTGCATTGGAGAAATACTCAATTAGTAACAGAATAGATACAACGGATGCAAAGTATCCTTTCAAGTCCCTTTGTAAGGTTTTCTGGGCAGACGGATATGTGCGTCTAAAGAGACTGTCGGATATCCATCATGATGAAATCACAGGAGATTATCTGGAAGAATTTCCGACACAAAGAGACTTGTTCAGCGATCAGAGATCAGGAACTTTTCAGGAAGGATATGTTGGTGTTTGGGATTGGCATGTGATTCCCAATAAAAAAGATCCAAGTAGGGACTTTATTGAAACCAGCTATAGTTCGTCTCAGCCAACGCAAATTATAATTTTTAAGGAATGTGATTCCGTTGAGAAAATCATAAAGAAGTTGACTGTGGGAGTGTCTGAAAAAATTTACTGTGATGGTGTTCTCTTTGCTTATTGGAATGGTAAAAAGTATGAAGGCATCTACTGCCATCCCAAAGATCTTGATATTAAAATTGATCGTATTTCATTAAAGCAGGATGTTTTCAGGCTTCCTGTTTTTGAGGTGTTTGCTTCAATGCTGTATCAGGCTGGAGATTGCCAAGTTTGTACGGCCTTGAATTTTGGAATGCCGACGAAAGTAGTAAATGTCAAAGATTCTATGGATGTTTTGAAGGCATTGCTGCGCAAACGGCTGACATGGGCGACATCCAAACAGCGGGGGATTACAAATGCAGCGCATCAGCAAATCACAGCGTATTTGCAAGAGTTGCCGAACAAGGATTTCGTGCAAGAGCTTGCGATGCAGTGTAATTGTACAGAGGATGAAGCGAATGAACGGATTCGAAAGTTTGTACAGAATGCGGACTCTTATCTTTCTGCTACAGATATTGAAGATGAAATGCTGAGCCGCATTATTCAGCAAAATTCCGAATTGGAGAAACGTTGTAAAGAACTATTGACAACCGAATGGGAAAAAGAAAATTCTGAAAAAATTCAAAAAGTAGAAAATGAATTGATGCAACGGAAAAATGCGGCAAAGGACGAAAGAATACGGGTGGAACAACTGACAGAAAAATATGAAGCAGTTGAGCAAAAACTGAAAGAATCAAATGAACAGCTGGAAGAACGTGAGCAGCTGACTGCCGAAGTAGAACAAAAAGTAGCAGAAAAAATTGCAAAAGCACAAAAAGATGCGGCTGATTTTATTGCGGCACAAGCATTTCTGCCGCAGATCAATCGCATAGGTGAAAAACAGACGGTTTCAGTGACAGTATTTTCATCGTTTACTTCTGGTAAATCAATGGACGATAGAGTTGCTGTCCTAAAAAATTCAGACGATGTCATAGAGTATCTGGCAGATAATTTGAAGGAAGCAGGTGTTCAGGAAAGCTATACCAGAGGGCTCGCAGCTTATCTCTATTCGGCATACAGATATCGAACGCCGGTGTTGCTTGCAGGTCCGAATGGTTTGGCGATTGCACAAGCTTTCTCGACGACGCTGTTTAGTAGAACCGTTGCAATATTATCGTGTGTGGGAGATTATACGGAAAAGGTTTGTAAGGAATGCAAGGAATCTGAGGATAATGTGGTCGCAATTATGAATCCATTCTGTGCTGGGTGGACACAACAACTTCCGACGGCTGTTTTTGATTCTGGTAAATTCTTCTTTTTGCTGTCACCGTATGCAGAAGATTTGCAGGTGGAGCCGATGGGAATATCGAATTATGTGTTGCCGCTGATGACGGAGTTCTTGGTAGATAAAAAACCATCGTCGGTATTTGTTGGCAGCGAGCTCAGTCCGGATTTTGATAGACTTCCTATGCCGAAAGTACGGCCAATTCACAAGAATTTCTTGACAAGTCTCGGATATAGTACTTTGGCAAAGAAAAATCTTTGGAGCGTTTTTGCAAATATAGAATCCATACTGAAAGGTGAAACATCTGACACGGTTGGATACAGATATTTGTTTGGACTTTTACCTTTTGCAATTATTGCGGGAAAAGCAAACCTTTTGATGGAACAGCTTGAGAAAGATGAAAGTAAGCCTTCAAAGAATATTTGTACGATGATACATGAATATCTCGGTGGTGAAGAATGACACTGCAAAACAATTTGATTCCGATTATTGCAAAAGCATATAGGATTGAACGTGGAACAACAGAACCTGTTGAGCAATGGCGAATGCGTGTGATTTATAGTATGCTTGGGCAGATGGCATACGCATCTCTGTGGGATGTAGAAGAAAATGAACAACCTGTTTCAGTTGTCCATTTTAAATCCCGAATGAAAAAACTCATTGAAAGCTATTGTGACATATTCAATGATCTCCACAAATCTTTTGGCTATAATTACGAAAATCTGCTGGAGGAAATTTATACGATTCAACTTAATGGTGGGACGCTCTATCATACGTCATACCGACTGGCTCCGAACCAATATTCTTGTGCGAGTGCAGAGCAAATTTTGTTTACAAGAGGAATGGCTCCCGGAGAAAAACGATTTGTTAGTGGGCAGGGAACATATCTGCTTTCACAGGAAAAGCAATCCATGAACTCTCCGCAAAGAATGTTTCAACTTCCAGAAAAAACATTGATTGAAACATGGGAACACTTGATGAGAACTGCAAAGTGGAGCTTGTTTCATCAAAATGAATCTGTCGAATTTTTGCGGTTGGAACCGCCATTCAAATATGGATACTGGCAACGACAAAAGGAAGAAGATCACGAAGTATCTCTCATCCGTATGGGCATAAATGAAAATCGATTTTACTATCTTTATAAAGAAAAAGAGGGGAAATCTTTTGTTAGCCAACTCCCGACGTGGATGACGGATGGACATCGCTACCGTAGGGTGTCGAATGCTCTTTTGGCAGCAAAAGATTCCTTGCCGGTAGCAATTTATCATGAAGATGGTCCTATTGTTACACTTGCACTTCGATATCTGATGCCCGCAGAAGAATTGGATTTTATAAAGTTATACAGTTGGCCGACCTCCTGCATTGAATTGCCGCACGATTTTAATCGGATTTTTGCGAAAGATGTGTTCTACGCAGTAAAGACAGCGTTAGAACCGATTGGATACCAATTTGTAAAGGAATGATAAAATGTCAAACGGAGCAAATTCGATTCATCAGAAGCTTCGCCATGATCTCGAAGACTATATCAAGGCACAGTATTTTGGAAAGTCACCACTTCTGCTATCAGCTGTGGAACAGCATTTGGATGACGAGGGACTTCTGTATCAAAAACCTTTTATTGAGTCATCACCGGCTTATAAAAGTGTAAAAAATGGCATTGCAAATGCACAAATCCCGGATTGGATGAAATCTTACTTTTCAAAACTCTCAGATGCGGGAATTGGTGTATATCCGAATCCATTCGTTCATCAAATTCAAGCACTTGAAGGAGCTGTGCAAGGGCGGGATTTGTTCGTTTCCACGGGTACTGGCTCTGGTAAGACAGAATGTTTTATGTGGCCGCTGATGGCAAAACTGGCAGCAGAAGCAAAAAATAGCCCGGATACATGGTCAATGCGAGGAGTTCGTGCGATTATTATGTATCCCATGAATGCGCTCGTTTCAGATCAGTTGAGTAGATTGCGGCAGCTGATTGGCGATCCGGACGGAAAATTTGTAAATATTTTCCGTTCTGTTTGCGGGGAAAGTATGCGCCGCCCTCAATTTGGAATGTATACGGGACGCACTCCTTATCCGGGCAATGATCCAGTGACCAGTGAAGACAGAAAGCTTGAAAAGACATTGGCTCGAATGTCGTTCCCTCAAAAAGAATCGGAAAAAGTCTTCTTTGAAGCATTACAGCATGAAGGAAAAATTCCGGCAAAAGCCAATATGCGCACTTTTTTGGAGGGATTACATAATGGACGACATATCCCAGATCCAGAAGATGCAGAGTTGATCACTCGATTTGAAATGCAGCAATGTTGCCCGGATATTCTCATTACAAACTATTCCATGCTGGAGTATATGCTTCTTCGTCCAAGAGAGACTGGAATTTGGCAGAAAACAAAAGAATGGCTTGACGCAGATAAAAATAACAAATTACTCTTCGTGATTGATGAAGCGCATATGTACCGTGGCTCGTCAGGTGGAGAAGTTGCGCTTTTGATTCGGCGGTTGTTCCACAAACTTGGAATCACGAGAGAGCGAGTTCAATTCATCTTAACGACTGCCAGTATGCCAGATCGAGATCAAACAGATAAGGACTCTGTATATGAGTTTGCACATGAATTGACGGCAGCAGATGGTTCGATTCCGTTTTGCTATCTGACCGGCGAAAGAGAGCAGATTGATACAACAATCGCCAGAATGATTCCACTGGATAAATTTCAGTGTGCAAATACGTCTGCATTTGAAGGAAATGAGGAAGCCTGTCTTCAGGAATTGAACCGTTTTTGGAATGGAGTTGAGGGGACGAGTGCGCCATTTCAAAATCTGGCGGTAGCATGCCAGTGGATGTACGATAATTTGATTTTTTATAAGCCATTTCATGTGCTTATCTCAAAGTGCCGAGGAAATGCTGTATCGCTTGCGGAACTTGCTGAGGAAGCATTTCCGGACATTGAAGACGAACAAGCTCTAAATTATGTCAGTGTTCTTCTGGCAATTGCTCCGCTTGCGAAAAATCAGAAAGGTGCAATTTTGTTCCCGGCACGGATGCACATGCTGTTTAAGGGAATGAAAGGCGTTTACGCTTGTGCAAATGAAGGCTGCCCACATTCCCATACGGATGGAACACTTACGTTGGGAGAGATATTTTGGGCAGATGGACATTTAACGTGCCCACATTGCCACAGTGTTGTATATGAACTATATAATGACCGGCGTTGCGGAGCATTGTTCTATAAAGGCTATGTTCTGGATGATGCAATCGGAACACACCAGAGAACATATTTGTGGCATTATCCCGGTCAGGTGTTGGATTCGCAGATGAAGGAAGTTCATCTTTATTTGCCGCCTGAGGATTATGAACTTCCTGAAAAGCAGGGAAAGAATGCGATCCGGCCCTGTTATCTGGATATCAAGAATGGATTTATCAATTTCCGTGACGATTCAGATGCAGGAAGAACAGGATTTCGGAAACTGTATTACTGCAACTTTGAACAGAAAAATCGCCCGCGAATCTTGACATTTCCAACATGTCCGCATTGCAGACACTTGCTGTCGTCTTCGCAACTTACGTCTTTTAGTACACGTGGCAATCAGTCTTTTTACAACTTGATAAAAACACAATTTGAGCAGCAACCTGCCGTAAGTGGAAAAGATAATGATCCGGAACGTCTGCCAAATGAAGGACGAAAGGTTCTCTTGTTCTCGGATAGTCGGCAGCGTGCGGCAAAGCTGGCGCGTGATATGTCGGATTCCTCGGACATCATGGCGGCACGACAGCTTTTTGCATTGGCCATTTACAATATGGAACAATCCATAACAGAGCGTTCCATGAACGATCTTTATGATTATTTTTGCCTTGCAGCAGGACAGCATCATGTACAGATTTTTCATGAACCGGAACGTGAAAAATTTGGCGCAGACTGCAACATTGCATTGAGCAATTATGAGCGCAGCACTCGCCGAAATCGTGAGTATACACCTCGGTTTTCTATTGCAAATGCGCCGACACAGATGCAAAAAGATTTGCTTCGGCTGTTTTCTGGCGGTTATAATACGCTTTACGATTCTGCCACGAGCTGGATTGAGCCAACAGAGCAGGCACTATTTGATAGCATTGATGAACTTGAAGAAAATGGTATCTCCGTAGAAGATGAGGAGTTTCTTGAACTCTTTAATGCGTGGATGATTTCAGTGTGTGACGATGCGACTGCATTGGGACATACGATTCCGGATGAGGTGCGTTTGGAAGTACGTCGCAGTTATGATTTCTACGGATTGGCAAAGGAGTGGAATTTCACAAAGACCGTTCAGGGAATCATGGGGTGGACGGATGATTCCAATGACTTGAATGTCTTGCGGAGAGTTTTGAAGAATAACTTCCTAGATTCGGCACAACCGGATAATGGAAGGCTGTATGTTGATCTTCAACGGGTGAAGCCCCGATTTGATGCAAAACATAAATGGTATCGGTGTGAACAATGCTCTGAAATCACACCGTATCTCCTGCGAGGAAAGTGTCCGAGTTGTGGTTTTACAGGAACTCATGTATTGAACGAGAAAGAATATCAATCACTGGATTTTTGGAGAAAACCTGTTGTAGATGCGTTGAAAGGCAATAAAATCCATGTGATCGATACGGAAGAGCATACTGCACAACTTTCCCATAAGGATCAAAGGATGGATTTGTGGAGCCAAACAGAACACTATGAATTGAGATTTCAGGATTTGATTCAGGAAGGGGAAACGCCGATTGACATTCTTAGCAGTACAACCACGATGGAGGTCGGTATTGATATCGGCTCTCTGGTAGCAGTTGGGCTGAGAAATGTTCCACCTATGCGAGAAAATTATCAGCAGCGCGCAGGCCGTGCAGGTCGGCGAGGCGCAAGCCTTTCTACTATTGTAACCTTCTGTGAAGATGGACCGCACGATACGCTATATTTCAATAATCCGGTTCCGATGTTTCGTGGCGATCCAAGACGACCATGGATTGACATTCGGAGCGAAAAGTTATTGCAACGGCATTTGAATATGATTGCATTACAGGAGTTCCTTGCCTCAAAGCACTCAAGCTTGGACGAACTGCCTGCAGTGCTGTTTCTGGATGAAGTGCTGGATGAGTTTATGGATTTTTTACAGGACTTTAAGATACCACGAAAATCTGCACTCGTGCCAGCAAACGCTGTACTGGATATGGATGCTTTCAGAAATGAATTTGCTGAAAGCCTAAAGAACCTGAAAGAAAAGCGAAACGCGCATCCGGAGCAGTTTGAAGCAATACCGAACGCTTCGGCGAACAAACAGAAAACATTACTGGATGCACTTTATGAAGAAGGAATCATACCAACCTACTCTTTCCCTAAAAATGTGGTCAGTACATATATTTCCGATATGAATGGAATCCTTCGTTATGAAGTGGATCGCGGATTGGATGTTGCAATTAGTGAATATGCACCGGGACGCTCAATCGTCGTGGATAAACAAACCTATCAGATAGGAGGATTGTATAGTCCCGGAAGTGATCGGGTATACGGTCAAGCAACGACACCCGCAAGGGCTTATATGGATGATGCAAACTATCTGAAGAATATTCTGACTTGCCCGGATTGCGGATGGTTTGGTCTTGCAGATGAGCGGCCAGATGCTTGTCCGTTCTGCGGAAATCGTGCATTGGAGGAAGGAAGGCAAATGCTCCGACCGTGGGGGTTTGCACCTAAAAATGCAGAGGCAGTACCGGATGCACAGCTGGAAGAGGAATATTCATCGGTTCAACCGCCGCTATATTCGACACTTCCGGATGCGGAGGACATTCAACCGATTTCCGGCTGCAAGAATATCCGGATGGCTTCTCGCACAAACCAGCGAATTATTATGGTGAATCAGGGACTTGGAAACAAGGGATTTATGGTATGCCCGGATTGCGGTGCAGCAATGCCGGGTGACAATGAAAAGACATTGGATGGAGTTTTACGACCCTATAAATCGAAATATGCCCGGAAACCGTGTAGCCATAGAAATGCAAGAAATGTCAATATTGGATATGATTTCATCACGGATATGCTGGTATTGGAAATCAAGCTGGATGAACAGAAGATGGATATTCATCGAACGGATAATCCTTGGCTGACGAGGGCAGCTCAATCGCTGGCAGAAGCATTTCGTTTGGCGGCGAGCAAAGAGTTGGACATTGAGTTCACAGAACTTGTTACAGGATACCGAATCCGGACCAATAATGCCGGGGCGTTTGTGGATGTTTATCTATACGACAGTTTATCCAGCGGTGCAGGATATGCAGTCAGCGTAGCGGACAATATTGAAACGTTATTGAATCGAATCCGTGAGCTTTTGGCTTCTTGCGACTGCGGTAACGCTTGTCACAAGTGCTTAAAGCATTATCGAAATCAGTATGTACATGGTCTACTTGATCGTTTTGCTGCATTAGAACTCCTCGATTGGGGAGTAAATGGAGAGCTGGCTGATTCATTAACAGTAGAGGGACAGAAAGCACTGCTGCTCCCGCTGGAATCGATTTTGCGAGTATCAGGATGCACGCTCCTTGTTACGAATAATGAAATTGTAGCGAAGCACCGAGGACGAGAAGTAAAACTTGTTGTATATCCGGCTATGTGGAAGGAACCACGTGAGGATGGAACGATTTATGTGAGTGACGCTTACATAAAGTATGCAAAGCCGTATGCAGTTCAGAAGATTTTGAATGTCTGATAAGATAATAGAACCCTATATTATGTAAAGTGTGCAGGAGAGTGTGCTAGATGACTGAACAGGAAAAGCTCCACCGCGCAAAACACTATATTGACAGCCTTGCCAATGGGGTGAATCCACTGGACGGAACGCCGATTCCAGAACAGGACATCGTGAATAACGTAAAGATTTCTCGATGCCTGTTCTTTGTATCCGATGTCCTGAGAAAACAGCTTGATGGTCATGAACCTAAAAAGGTGTCCGGGAAGGATAAGAAACAGTTTTACATTACGGAAGAGGAAAAGCTGCAATATATACCGTCCAAAACGCCGATTCCCGCTAGCGGAATCAGCTATAAAGTAAATGAGATTCTGGACGAAAAGAAAATGCGGAAAGTCTCCTATAGAACAATCACAGCGTGGTTAGTAAAAGTTGGACTTATGGAGGAGGAAGAAATATCAGCAGGGAAATGTCGCAAGGTTCCAACTGCCAGCGGTATTGCGATGGGAATCACTACTGAAATACGTACAGGAGTACGTGGAGAATATCCATGCGTGGTTTATGATGAGAATGCACAGGAATTCGTGATAGAAAATCTGAATACAATCATGAATCCGACGGATGATTGAAAAATCCCCAGTCTGTACCGATTTTAGTCGGTTTAGACTGGGGATTTACTCATTAGATCATCTTAAAATGCTTCAATGCCTCCACGATCGCATCCTCTTTTTCCTTCGGACACTGGGGCTGCTTCGCATTTTCATTTTTCGCTTTATGGTAATTCTCTCGCTCAATAATGCCGTGTTTCTGCTTCACCTGTGCAATATAGAGATTGGATACCTTCAACTGATGGTGTTCCCACACATAATCCCGAATCTCGTTGTAAGTTGCCTTGTTCTCCGCAGCAGTCACATCCAACTCGTCCATGCTGACGTCCACTCCGATATGCCGCTCGACATTGAGTTTGGTCAAAAGGAGAACCGCTTCAACGTGCTTCGTCCTCGGAAACAGATCCACCGGCTGTACCTTCTCTGCATGGTATCCCTTCTGCTCCAGCCATGCGGCGTCTCGGGCGGCGGTGGCGGGGTTGCAGCTGACATACACCACCCGGCGGGGGGCCATGCGCACCACGGCAGAGAGTGTGGCTTCATCGCAGCCCTTGCGGGGCGGATCCAGCATTACGATATCCGGGTGCAGGCCCTCGGCGGCCAGCTGGGTGGCAGCCTGTCCGGCATCGGCGCAGAAGAAGCGGCTCTTGGCAGCTACGGCCTCGCCCATGCGGGCGGCGTTGGCCTTGGCGCTCTCGATAGCCTCCGGCACGATCTCCACGCCGATCAGCTCCCGGCATTGATCTGCCATGGAAAGGCCGATGGTGCCCATGCCGCAATAGAGATCCAGCAGCGCGTCGTCCGGGGTCAGCTGCGCGTACTGCGCGGCAACGCCGTACAGCCGCTCGGCAGCCAGCGTGTTGACCTGATAGAAGGACAGCGGCCCCAACCGCACCGGTACGCCGCAAAGAGTGTCCTCGATGTAGCCCGGGCCATACAGGATATGGTTCTCACTGCCCAGAATGACATTGGTGTTTTTGGCGTTGACGTTGAGCAGGATGGTGCTGATGGCAGGAAACTGCTCCCGCAGTGCGGCACAAAGCTGCTCTGCATGGGGCAGCTTTGCCCGGGTGCATACCAGACACACCATGATCTGCCCGCTGTGCGCACCGCGCCGCAGGAAGATGTGCCGCACCAGCCCCTTGCCGCTCTGCTCGTCGTAAGGGCGGATGCCCTGCTGTGCAAAAAAGGCGCACAGCGCATTGCCGATTTCGTTCAGCACGCCGGGCTGCAACTTGCAGTCCGGGCAGGGGACGATGCGGTGGGTGCGCCCGGCGTAGAAGCCGATGCAGGGTACGCCGTTTTTGTCCACGCCCACAGGGAACTGCACCTTGTTGCGGTAGCGGTCCACCTCCGGGGAGGGTAGGATATCCAGCACCGGAACCTCCAGCCCGCCGATGCGGCGGAAGGCGTCCAGCACGCTTTCCTGTTTGGCGCGCAGCTCTGCGGCGTAGTCCAGATGCCGCAGGCTGCACCCGCCGCAGGGGCCTGCTACCGGGCAGTCCACCGGAATACGATCCGGCGAGGGAGTGAGCAGCTCGTCCAGAATGCCAAAGGCATACCGGCCGCAGTCCTTCACGATGCGCACCCGGGCTTCGTCCCCCGGGGCAGTGCCGGGCACGAATACGGCCTCGCCATCGGCACTGTGGGCAACGCCGCTGCCGTCGCTGGAAAGGCGCTCGATGCGCAGGGTCAGGATCTGGTTTTTCTGTAAAGGCATGGTTTCTCCTTGTGTGATGGGCTCAGGTTACAGTTGGGCAGGGTCTGCCGGGTCGGCGTCCTGCTGGGCGGCAAAATACTTGCTGGGCGGCACGCCTTTGGCGCGCTTGAACACCCGCGAGAAGTAGAACTGGTCAAAGAAGCCTACCGACACCGCCACCTCTGCAATGGAAAGACTGCCGGCGCGCAGCAGCTTGCAGGCTTCGTTGATGCGGTACTCGGTCAGGTAGTCAATGGGGCTTTTGCCCACGTTCAGCATGAACACCCGGTACAGGTGACTGCGAGAAACACCCACGCTCTTGGCTACGTCGTCAATGGAGATGTCGTGGGAGTAGTTGAACTGGATGTACTTGATGGCATTCAGCACATACTGGCTGGAGGAGGAGGCCGTGTGGGGCTTGCCTGCGCTGGTCTCCCGCATCAGAGCAGCGATGAACAGGTACAGATACCCCACCATGGCGGCTTCGTCCTGCGGCTGCAGCCCGCGGGAGGAGTAGATGTTGTTCAGGGCTGCCCGCATCCCGTCCGGGTCGCTGGTGTGGTGCACAGGGGCATCGTCCGTAAAGGGCAGCTGCGCGGCAAGCTTGTGGGCACAGGCACCGTTGAAGCCTACCCAGCTGTACTCCCACGGCTGCTGCTCGTCGGCGGTATAGCGGATCAGCTGGCTGGGACGGGCGAAGAACAGATCGCCCTCGCTCACCTCCCAAGTGCGGCCGCCCACCTCAAAGATGCCCTTGCCGGATACCACCAGATGGATCAGGTAGTGGTCACGGATGCCGGGACCCCATGTCTGCCCCGGAGCGCACCGCTCCAGGCCGCAGTTGAAGATGGACAATTCAATGTTGTTGGTGTAATTCTGCTTAAAGGATTGCTTATAAACGTCTGGCATGGCAGCTTTACCTCCGTCCTGTCACATTCTGCACCCAGTATACCATAGAACACCCTGCAAATTCAACAAAAGTACATCTTATTCTTTGCGCCTGACGCCGAAATTTGGATTTTTAAGGCAAATAAATTGAAAAATCGCCCGAAATGCATTACAATAGGCAAAAAAGCAGAATCGTTCATTCTTGAGGGGAGGAGCTGTCATGGCCACCAGTGCACAACTCAGAAAACAGATCCTGCAGGGCAGCTGGGACGCCGCACTTGCTGCACTTTACGGGGCAGACCCGGCGGTGCTGCAGCGGCAGCGCGGGCGCTATGCGGCTGCGCTGGAGCAGTTCGAGTTATATTTCGGCCCCGGGCGGCAGGTGCAGGTGTACTCTGCACCCGGGCGGGCAGAGCTGGGCGGCAACCACACGGATCATCAGGGCGGCTGCGGTCTTGCGGCTGCGGTCACGCTGGATCTGGTGGCGGTGGCAGCCCGCAGCACGGATGGCTATGTGCGGGTCAAGTCCCGGGGCTTCAACAAGCTGGATGTCATTGATCTTGCCACCGCAGAGCCGCAGGCAGGGGAGAGCACCCACTCGGCCAGCCTGATCCGCGGCATTGCCGAGGGCTTCCGCGCGGTGGGCAGGCAGATCGGCGGCTTTGACGCCTATACCGCCAGCGATGTGCTGCGCGGCTCCGGGCTGTCCAGCTCGGCGGCATTTGAGATGGGCATGGCCTCCATCTGGAACGAGGAATACAGCACCGGGCTGACCCCGGCAGAGCTGGCCGGCATCTGCCAGTATGCCGAAAACACCTATTTCGGCAAGCCCAGCGGACTGCTGGATCAGCTGACCAGTGCGGTGGGCGGTATTATTTTTGCAGATTTTGCCGATCCGCGTGCCCCAAAGATCGAAAAGCTCCATGCGGACGGTCTGCTGCCGGAGGGGATGTTCCTCTGCGTCACCGATACCCGGGGCAGCCACAGCGAGCTGACCGGCGAGTTTGCAGCCATCCGGCAGGAGATGGAGCAGGTGGCTGCCTGCTTTGGCAAGCCGCTGCTGGGTCAGGTGGAAGAGAGTGCGTTCTGGGCGGCACTGCCTGCCCTGCGCAGCCGTTGCGGAGACCGTGCGGTGCTGCGGGCGATCCATTATTTTGAAGAGAACGCCCGTACACTGGCGCAGCGGGAGGCGCTTTATGCAAGGCGATTCCCGGTGTTTGCAGAGCTGGTCAAACAGAGCGGACAAGCTTCCTTTGCGCTGTGCCAGAACGTGTACTGCACAGCGGATGTGCGGCATCAGGGGCTGTCAGTGGCTCTGGCTCTGAGCCAGAGCATCCTGCAGGGCAGTGAGGGCGCATGGCGGATGCAGGGCGGCGGCTTTGCAGGTACCATTCAGGCTTATGTGCCCGGGCGGCTGCTCAAGCGGTACCATACAGCCATCGAGCAGGTGTTCGGGCAGGGCAGCTGCTATGTGCTGCGCCTGCGGGAACAGGGTGCAGTCCGGGTGATCTGAACATAAAAATAAGCCGTGCATGGCCGGAAAGCTCCGGGATGCACGGCTTTTTTATGGCTTACTGCTGCAGAGAAAAGGGCTGGGGGAGAGAGTTTGTAACGGGACGATCCTTTCTCTGCTGTTGGATACTGTCCAGATACTGGACGGTAGTGGTGGCGGCTTCGCTGGTCACACCAAGCAAACGGGCGAACTGCTGGTACAGCTTGATGCCGGTCTGTACGCCTACCTTGATCATGCGGAAAAACAGCATGGGCACAAAGGTGAAGGAGAACGAGAGCAGCCCGCCCTCCCAGAAGAAATCACCGAAGTGCAGGTTATCAAAAAAGCTGCCGACAGCATCGCCGAATTCGCTTCCGCCAAAGGCAGTGCGCTGCTCTTCTGGAGAAAGCGCTGCATAGGAAGCAGGCAGCTGAAGCTTTTTCATAAAGAGGAACACTCCTTTCAGGTACGATAAAAACTTAGCACAGGGCTACCAGCGTAGGCAGGCAGTTCTGCTGCTCGGTCTCCTGTGCAGCGTTCTTGTTGGCCTTATACTCGTCAACAGACTCCTTGATGGCGGTCACCAGATTCTTGACGGAGAGATAGATGCTGCGGGCCTGAATATAGGCGTAGTAGCCGCCCAGACCGGCCAGACCGATAGAAGCTACCTTGCTCCAGGTGTTCAGCTGACCCCAGTAGTGCCCCACGGCATCACCAACGTCCAAACCATCGTTCAAGGCATTCTGCATACCGGAGACAGCGCCTTGGAATGCATAACGGCCCATCATGCCCAGCAGATTTACAGTAACGGTCATGCCAAAGGCCATGACCTGCTGCGGGGTGATATTGATGGAAAGAGCACCGCCCTCGGTGTAGGTCATCTCCTCGGCAGAGAGCACAGCGTAGCCGGCAGGCAGCTGCAGAGGGCGCTGATATGTATGATCCATGATGGAAAACTCCTTTCGCACACAGAACTCCCCAAGGGGCAGTTCATCTAGTAACTGAATTGTAGCATATCTGCACAAAAATGACAAGAGAGCGCGGGTTTAAAAATCATGATACATTTGTGAATATATTGTGATGAGCATTTACAAAATAGACTGTGATACGATATAAATACAAAAAACAACCGTTTTTATCACAGTGAAAAAATGTTGTAGAGGAAAGCAGGACCGTAAAAATAAAAAACAACAAAGGCATCTGCCCGTGCCCGCTGCGCAGGATACAGCAGGGAAAGCAGATGCCTTGTGGCTTTGCAGGATAGAAAGCAAAAGGGGAGTGGACGTTTAACGCTTTTCCGGTACACGCTCATACAGCGTGGTCAACGCAGCGATGTGCCCGGCCAATGCTGCGGGCAGGGGCTGCGTCAGCCGCCAGCGCCAGTTTGCACCCTGTGTGCTGGGGGTATTGATGCGGGCCTCGCTGCCCAGATGCAGCCAGTCTGCCAGCGGGATGATGGCGGTATCCGAAACGCTGGCAAGGCAGGCGCAGATCATGCCCTCGGTCAGGGTCTCCGGTGTGCAGCGCAGGTACCGGCAGGCGTAGGCAACATCCTCGGCACTGGCGTTGCTGCGCCAGCCCTCGGTGGTCACGTTGTCGTGGGTGCCGGTGTACACCACACTGTTGCGGGGGTAGGTGTGGGGCAGATAATTGCCCGATTCCCGGCTGTCGAAAGCGAACTGCATGATCTTCATGCCCGGGTAACCGCTCTCGGTCAGCATATCCTTCACCTCCGGGGTCAGGTAGCCCAGATCCTCGGCGATGATATTGCCGCCGCCCAGCGCCTGCTGCATGGCGTGGATAAAGTCCCGGTCAGGGCCTTTTTCCCAGTGACCGCCCGCAGCCGTGGTGCTTCCGGCGGGGATGGAATAGTAGCTCTCAAAGCCGCGGAAGTGGTCGATGCGCACCACATCATAGATGGAGGTGGCGTGCTTCATGCGCTGCTTCCACCAGCCAAAGCCGGAGGCCTTGTGGGTGGGCCAGTCGTACAGCGGGTTGCCCCACAGCTGGCCGTCTGCCGCAAAGGCATCCGGCGGACAGCCGGCTACATGGGTCAGATGCATCTGTCCGTCGGTCTGGAACAACTCCGGATGAGTCCACAGGTCGCTGGAATCCGGGCTGACGTAGATGGGAATATCACCCACCAACAGGACACCCTTGCGGTTGGCATAGGCTTTCAGTGCGTTCCACTGAGTATAGAAGAAGAATTGCACTGCCTTGTGGTAGCAGATCTGGTCAGCCAGCCGTGCTTTTGCGGCGGCAATGGCTTCCGGCTCCCGGCAGCGCAGGGCGTCCGGCCAGTCGGCAAGGCCAGCCTGCCCCTGTTCGGCCTTTACCGCCATGAACAGGGCGTAGTCCTCCAGCCAGAAGCTCTGCGCTGCGCAGAAGGCTTCGTAAGCAGGGGAGGGAGCCGCCAACAGCCGGTCAACAGCCTTTTTCAGCAGCACCGGGCGCTGGTTGTACAGCGCACCGTAGTCGACGGTGTCCACCGGCTGCGCGGCGGGGAGCTCTTCGGCGGTCAGATAACCGTCTGCCGCCAGTAAACGGAAATCGATAAAGTAGGGGTTTCCGGCAAAGGCGGAAAAGCTCTGGTAGGGGCTGTCACCGTAGCCGGTAGGGCCGATGGGCAAGATCTGCCAATAGGTCTGCTTTGCCTCGGCCAGAAAATCAACGAATGCGGTCGCTTCACTGCCCAGCGTACCGATGCCAAAAGGCCCCGGCAGACTGAACACCGGCATCAGAATGCCGCTTGCACGCATATCGTGCACCTCCTTAGCCCTTTACAGCACCGGCCACGACACCCTCGATGATGTACTTCTGGCAGGTCATGTAGAGGATAATGATGGGGATGATCGCAATGATAATGCAGGCCATCATGGGAGCCAGCTCCACGCGGCCGTAGCCGCCGCGGAAGTACTGGATGGCCATGGGAATGGTGCGGTACTTCTTGATATCCAGCACCAGCGTGGGCAGCAGGTAGTCGTTCCACACCCACATGGTCTCCAGAATAGCGGTGGAGATCATGGTAGGCTTCAGGATGGGGAACACGATCTTGAAGAAGATCTGGATGGGGTTGCAGCCGTCGATCATGGCGGCTTCCTCGATCTCCATGGGCACGCTCTTCATAAAGCCGGTGAACATGAACACGGCCAGACCGGCGCCGAAGCCCAGATAGATGATGCAGATGTTCCAAGGGGTGTTCAGCTTCAGCCGGTCAGCGGTCTTGGACAGGGTGAACATGACCATCTGGAAGGGGACGACCATGGAGAACACGATCAGCAGGTTCATAAACTTGCTCAGCTTGTTGTTCACACGGGTCAGGTACCAACCAGTCATGGAGCAGCACAGCAGGATCAGCACCACGCTGGTGATAGTAATCAGAAGGCTGTAACCCATGCTGGAGAGAAAGTCCATCTTGGTCACGCCATAAACGTAGTTGCGCAGTCCGGCAAAAGTTTCGGCGGTGGGCAGACGGAACACCGTAGAGGTGGTAAAGCTGCCCTCGGTTTTCAAGCTGTTCAGCAGGATCAGCACGATGGGGTAGATCCACAGCAGGCAGAGAAGCACCATTACAACAGCAAGGATGACATCCCAAGTTCTTTTCTGTTTCGACATTACTGCTGCACCTCCTTAGAGCGGGTAAAGTGGAGCTGGATCAGCGAGATGACCACAACGATCAGGAAGAACACAACAGCCTTTGCCTGACCGATGCCCTTCCACTGCGCACCGGAGCGGCCGTAGAAGGTGTTGTAGATGTTCAGGGCCAGCATTTCACTTGCGTTGGCGGGCTCGCCTGCGGTCAAGGCAACGTTCTGGTCGAACAGCTTGAAGCTGTTGGTCAGGGTCAGGAAGGTGCAGATGGTCACGCTGGGCATGACCATGGGAATCTTGATCTTGAACAGGATCTCGCGGTCGTTAGCACCGTCGATCTTAGCAGCCTCGATCAGGTCGCCGGGCACGCTTTGCAGGCCGGCCACATAGATGATCATCATGTAGCCGATCTGCTGCCAGCACATCAGGATGACCAGACCGACAAAACCGGCCTTGGCATCCAGTGCCAGCAGGGGCTTCTGCAGGTTCGCCAGCACACCGTTGAGCAGAATCTGCCAGATGTAGCCCAGCAGGATGCCGCCGATCAGGTTGGGCATAAAGAACACGGTACGGAAGATATTGGTGCCCTTGATGCCGCGGGTCAGCACCAGTGCAATGGCAAAAGCACACACATTGATAAGTACAGTGCTTACCACGGTAAACGCCGCCGTAAAGCCAAAGGCGTGCAGAAAGGTGGAATCCTGAAATACCGAGAGGTAGTTCTGGATGCCCACAAAGGTGGTCTTGGAAACGGTAGTGAACCGCTGGAAGGACAGGTAAACGCCCCAGATAAAGGGCCAGATGAAGCCGATGATAAAGGCGACCAGAGTAGGAAGCACAAATATCGGCCAGTATTTACTAATGGCTTTTTGCATGATATACCTCCTCAGGGAGCTGTCTGATAAAAAAGAAAGGAGACGGGCGAACTTTTCGCCCGCCTCCCATTTTAGTTCTTAGGGAGATCTCAGGTCAAAGGTTTAGCCGTTGGCCAGCTTGTACTCCTTGGCCCAGCCGTCCACAAATGCGGTGACAACGTCGTCCCACTTGCCGGTACCTGCTGCGTATGCAGTCAGAGCGCTGCCCACGCCGTTCTTCCACTCCTCGGAAGGCATGGTGGAGAAGCACCAGTCAACACTGGTCTTGCCGTCGGCCACATACTGGTTTGCAATGGTAATCAGGGGGTTGGTGGAGTCCTTGGCCTTCTTGAAGGGGATGACGAAGCCCATCTTGTCAGCCATCGCGCTGGTGCCGGCCTCAGAGGTGACACACCAGTACAGGAAGTCCAGAGTAGCCTGAATGTCAGCCTCGGAAGAGGTGTTGTTGACACACCAGAAGTTCTCGGAACCGGTGCACAGACCCTGATTTTCCTCGCCGTCCACGCCGATGTAAATGGGCAGCATACCCAGATTGTCGTCGCCCAGATCCTTCACATCATTGTAAGCCCAAGTGCCGTTCTGATAGAACACGGCCTTCTTGCCCACAAACTCAGCAACAGCATCATTGCCGGTCTTGGAAGCCAGCAGCTTGGGATCGCAGGTGGAATCGGTGATGTACAGATCCCAGATCTGCTTGTAGTTGTCCAGATAGGTGCCCTTGATGGCGTCGGTGGAGCCAATGCCGTCTGCCTTGTACTCGTAGTAGATGGGCAGGTTTGCCAGATGGGTCTTGAAGCGCCAGTCAGAAGAACCGTCCATGCCGGCAGAGGTGAAAGCACCGTCCACGCCCAGCTCAGCCTTACGGGCCTGAATGTCATCAGCGACCTTCTTCAGGTCGGCAAAGCCCTTGATGTCCTCCTGCTTGTAACCGGCAGCGGTCAGCAGTTCCTTGTTGTAGATGATGCCGTAGGTCTCAATGACGTATGCAATGCTGGTAACAGCGTCGCCATCCTTCAGTGCAAAGGAATCGCTGGTCAGCTCGCCGTACAGCTGGCTGCCGGACAGATCGTAGCAGTAATCCTTCCAGTTTGCCAGACCAACAGGGCCGTTCACCTGGAACAGGGTGGGAGCCTCGCTCTTCTCCATCTCGCTCATCAGGGTGGTCTCGTACTGGCCGGAAGCGGCGGTGACAACGGTCACAGGCACGCCGGTCTCCTTGGTGTACTCAGCGGCCAGATCCTGCCAATCCTGATCCTGCTCGGGCTTGAAGTTCAGGTAGTAGACCTTGCCGTCTGCCTTTGCAGCGGCGCTGGAAGCAGCGGTAGAACTGGCAGCAGAGGAAGCGGTGCTGCTGGAAGAGCCACCGCAGGCAGCCAGACCCAGAGCAGCGGCAGAAACGCCAGCGGCCTTCAGGAAGTTACGACGAGTGATCATCTTTTTCATAATAAGTTCTCCTTCTTATTAAAATTACAGATCAACTATATACTCTCCGTCCTTCGACGGAGGGAATACAAAATTTAAATGGCCCTTACGCTTTCGCCCTGCTGCAATTCCGGCTGCAGGGTCACGGTCTGGGCAGGGGAGCCATGTTCGATCTGCCGCACCAGCAGCTCGATGCTTTGCAGTGCGATCTGCTCGCTGGGCTGAACAATGGTGGTCATCACCGGCACGCAGTAGCGGGACATCGTGATGCCGTCAAAGCCGATCACCGAAACATCCTCCGGTACCCGGAGCCCGGCGCTCACCAGCGCCCGGATGGCACCAAAGGCGATGACGTCGCTCATGGCGAACAGGGCGGTGAACTCTGCTCGGCGGGCCAGCAGGCTGTTCATGGCGTGGTAGGCGGACTCGAAATCGTAGTTGGACAGGCCGTACAGCTTGTCGTTGAACAGGATCCCCGCATCCTCCATGGCCTGCTGTGCACCCTTGCGGCGCATCACGCTGGGATAGCTGGTCACCGGACCGCCCAGAACGGCGATCTTACGGTGTCCCTGCCGGATGAGGTAGTCCACAGCGGTATAGGCCGCTGCCCGGTCATCCACGCCCACCATGGAAAGGTTGGGAAAGTTCAGCTCATCTGTGACCAGCGTGGTGAGTACCGAAGGGACATTGATGCTGTCAAAGCCCCGTTGGAAGTTGGCCACGCTGCCGCCCAGAAAGATGATGCCTTTGGGTTTGATCTCCCGTAGGATCTTTTCGGCGGCGTCGATCTCGTTGGCGTTCTCGTCCAGATAAGAGACAATGCCGTTGTACCCGTACAGGGTGGCGGCGCGCTGGAGCTGCACCAGAAAATCGGAAAAGAAGATGTTCCGGGTGCCTTTAACTACAAACACCAGACTGCGGGACTGCTGGATCTTCAGCTGTCGGGCGTTGGTGTTGGGCACGAACCCGGCCTCCCGCATCACTTTCAGAACGTGCTCCTTGGTCTCCGGGCGAACATCCGGCCTGTCGTTGATCACACGGGAGATGGTGCTGACGGAGCAGCCACTGATCCGTGCGATATCCTTGATGGTCAGATTTGCCATGTCGGCGGGCCTCGCTTTCTGAAAGTGTTTCGGGAACGTTGTCGGGAACGTTTCCAGTGACATTAGTATGGCACATTCTGTATAAAAAATCAATAAGGTTAATTCAACTTTGTACAAGGTGTGCAATGAACTGCCCTGTGTTTGTGCAGTTTGATTTGCGGACAAAGCAGCAAAACTGAAAATACCGATAATTCCCGGTACAAGTCAGAAAAGACCGGAAATTATCGTACCGCTTTGTAACTTTTTGCACGACACTAGTAGAGAATTTGTAATTTGTATACAAGAACAAAGCAGCGGAAATGTTCCCAAAAAAGCTCTGGCAGTGTATTCGGAACAGCTGTGGTGCGAGAACTGTTGTCCAAAACGGGTGGATCGAGCACCGCTTTGCGCCGATGGATAGAGCCAAGACGATGGAGCAGGGGGAGATGCTGCGCCCAAAACGCAGCAAAAAAAGCGCTCTCACCTTGTCATCGGTGAGAGCGCTTTGCTGATTGCTGATTATTTTGATCGGGTTGGTTTTTTAAAGATTAGTCGCTGACGTAGGGCATCAGAGCAACGTGACGAGCACGCTTGATGGCGATGGTCAGTGCGCGCTGATGGTAAGCGCAGGTGCCGGTCACACGGCGGGGAATGATCTTAGCACGCTCAGAGACGTACTTACGCAGACGGGGAACGTCCTTGTAATCGATGGTGTCGATGCGATCGACACAGAAGCTGCAAACCTTCTTGCGGCCGCGACGCATGGGGCGTGCGGGGCGAGAGCCTTCGGTTCTTTCAAAAGCCATTGCTTATTACCTCCTATTGGATTTTTAACGGATGGACCGTTTCGTGTCAGAACGGCAGGTCATCGCTGTCGTCAATAACGGCGAAGTCGTCTGCATTACCGGCAGAATAGCTGGGAGCTGCCTCCACGGCGGCCGGGCGGGCAGGCGCTGCGTTCTGGTAGGACGGAGCGGCATTCTGATAGCCGTTTCCGTTGCCTGCATTGCTGCTTTTGGGGCCTGCAAAGTTGATGTTGTTTGCCACAACCTCTACTGCGGTGCGGTTGTTGCCGTTCTTATCCTGATACTGACGGGTCTGCAGACTGCCTTCAATGGCGATCAGGCTGCCCTTCTGGAAATACTTGCTCACAAACTCCGCCTGCTGACGCCATGCAACGATATCAATGAAATCGGCCTGACGTTGCTCGCCCTGACGCGCAAAATTGCGGTCGCAGGCAATGCGGAAGCTGCACACATTGGTCCCCTGCGTAGTGGTACGCAGTTCCGGGTCTGCCACAAGGCGGCCCATGATAGCAACAACATTCAACATAGTACGGTCTCCCTTTCTGTCACAGAAGAATTACTCCTCGTGAGCAATGATCAGGCTGCGCATAACGCCTTCAGTGATCTTGTACACACGGTCCAGCTCAGCGGGGAAGCTGGGCTCGCTGGTGAAGTTGATCACGGTGTAGACGCCCTCTTCCTCGTCGTTGATGGGGTAGGCCAGACGGCGCTTGCCCCACTCGTCGATAGAATCGATCGTACCGTTAGCCTCGATCAGGGACTTGAACTTACCCACCAGAGCGGCGGAAGCCTCCTCGTCGAGAGCGGCGCTGGTAATCAGCATGGTTTCGTACTTTGCCATTTTTGTAGCACCTCCTTTTGGACTTGAGGGCCCTGCGGATCTGCAAGGCCAAGGGTACACAGGCTGCGGCATCGCGGCCTGTGCGGCGTGTCTGTTCAGACAGCAATTTATTATAGCAAGCTTCTTTGATTCTGTCAAGCTTTTTTGACAAAAAGTGCGATAAAAAATGTTTTGCATTTTTTGGTAAAAAGGACTATAATGTATACGCTTTCCTGTATTATGGCAGGGCCGGAGCTCCGGTAATGGCAGGGAAGTGGGAAAAATAAAAGGAGGATAATCCATGTATTCGTTGTTTCGAGATCTGGCAATCATCATCTTAAGCGCGAAATTCTTCGGACTGGTGGCGCGTAAGTGCAAGGCTCCGCAGGTGGTGGGTGAGATCATCGCCGGCCTGCTCATCGGCCCCTGTTTGCTGAATCTGGTGCAGATCAGCGACTCCATCTCCATCTTTGCAGAGATCGGCGTTGTGATGCTCATGTTCACCACCGGCCTTGGCACGAACCTGAAAGAGCTGATCAAGGCAGGCCCCATCGCCACCCTGATCGCCACCGTTGGTGTGGCTGTGCCTTTGGTGGGCGGCACCTTATTATATGGTGCGTTCTACGGCTTTGCCGCAGTGGGCAGCCCGGAGTTCTACCGTGCGCTGTTCATCGGCACCATCATGACCGCCACCAGCGTGTCCATCACGGTGGCTACTCTGCAGGAGCTTGGTCACCTGAAGAGTTTTCTGGGCACTACCATCGTCAGCGCCGCTGTCATTGATGATGTCATCGGCATCGTGGTGCTTACCTGTGTTCTGGGCGCCAGCAGCGGCACCGGTACGGGTCTGGGCAAGGTGCTGTTCAACACCCTGCTGTTCTTTGCCACCGCACTGGGCGTTGGCCTTGTGGTGCACTACGCCATGAAGTGGCTGGACCAGCGCAACCCCCATACCCAGCGCATCACTATTGTAAGTATGGCGTTCTGCTTTGCTATGGCCTACATTGCAGAGGAATACTTCGGCATCGCCGATATCACCGGCGCTTACATTGCAGGCATCGTGCTGTGCACCATGGATGACGCACCCTATGTGGAGCGCCGGGTGGATATCAGCAACTACGTTATCTTTGCGCCGATCTTCTTTGCGTCCATCGGCCTTAAGACCGATATCAGCGGCCTGACCCCGGAGATTTTACTGTTCTGCGTCTGCTTCGTGGTGGTGGCACTGATCACCAAGATCATCGGCTGCGGTCTGGCTGCAAAGATCTGCCGCTTCAACTGGGACGATTCCCTGAAGGTCGGCGTCGGTATGATGACCCGCGGCGAGGTGGCACTGATCGTGGCACAGAAGGGCCTGGCTATCGGCGTGGTAGACCCGGTCTACTTCACCGCTGTGATCCTGCTGATCGTGGTGTCCAGCGTGGCAACTCCGCTGGCACTCAAGGCCATGTTCACCAAGCGCCCGCCCGTGCCGCATCCCAGTCAGGCAAAATAAATCAGGTTTGTTTGGGGTTCCGAAACGTCTGCGGGCATTTCTGAACCCCTTTTTCATCTGAGTATATGCAAAAACGGGGCTGCTGCACATGGTTTCGTGCAGCAGCCCCGTTTTTATCATTTGCGCAGCATATTTACAGCGTTTTGCAGAACTCCTTCAGGTAGGCGCGGAACTCCTCGCCAATCTCGGGGTGCTGCAGTGCCAGCTCCACCTGAGCCTCCACGACCTTGAGCTTGTTACCCATATCGTAGTGCTTGCCGGTAAACTCCACAGCGGTCATGCCGCCGCGGGTGCGGGCATACTCTGCCATAGCATCGGTCAGCTGGATCTCGCCGCCGGCACCGGGCTTGGTGTGGGCAAGGATCTCGTAGATCTCCGGGGTCAGCAGCACGCGGCCCAGAATGGAATAGTTGCTGAACTCCTGCCCCTTCTTGGGCTTCTCGATCATATCATCCACAAAGAAGTAGTTGTCGTGGAGGGGAGTGGTCTTTAAGCTGCAATAGCGGCTCACGTCCTCCCAAGGCACAGCGGATACGCCGGCAGCCGGGCGGCCGAACTCCTCGTAGGCGCGGATCAGCTGGGCGCAGACCGGATTCTCGCCCCAGATCACGTCGTCGCCGTAGATGACCACAAAGGGATCATCGCCGGTAAAGGCTTTGGCGGTGTTGACTGCGTGACCCAGACCCAGCGTCTCCTTCTGGCGCACGAACAGAATGTTGGCCATATTTGCAATGCCCAGACACTCCTCCAGCATTTTTTCCTTGCCGGGCTTAGCCAGCTTTTCCTCCAGCTCGGGGCTGCGGTCAAAGTGATCCTCAATAATGCTCTGGTTGCGGCCCAGAATGATCAGGATATCGGTAATGCCGGAGCGGACGGCCTCCTCCACCAGATACTGAATGGCGGGCTTGTCCACGAGGGGCAGCATTCCCTTGGGCATTGCCTTGGTAGCGGGCAGCACACGGGTGCCAAGACCCGCAGCCGGAATAACGGCCTTGGTGACTTTTTTCATAATGATTCTCCCATATTCTCATTTTATGCACGGCGAACCGCGCTTTTCAGCAGGATCCCCATCCTGCGTGAACCATGGTCAGATAAAGGTGCCTACCAATGCATTCAGGTTCGGCCCCAGCAGCATGGAGCAAAGGCTGCCTACGATCATCAGCAGGATGAACGCGCCAATGCAGGCTGCAATGCTGACACCGCCCTGTGCGTTCAGCACAGCGCGGCGCTGCTCCGGATCCGGGAACTCGGCACGGATGCGGCGGATGCGTGCCGCAGCGCTGCGGCGGTAGAACCATTTGCCGTACAGCCCCCGCACCAGCATCAGTGCAAAGCTGAGGAAAGACATGATGCGGCTCAGCGCCACCAGTGCGGAAGCACTGATGCCGGCGGTCAGCGGGCTACCGGTGGTCTGCATCATACTGATCAAAGTAGGGACGAACAGCAGCAGCTCTGCGGCCAGAAAGCCGAAAGCGGGCTTCCATGCCTTGCGGTAGAAAAAGTAGAACGGGCCGAACAGCAGCGCCGAAAAGCTCATGGAGATCTTGGAATGGCGCAGCTGCATCTGGCTGTAATCATTCAGATAGACCGGTGCAGCCGTGCCGATATAATCCACCCAGTCCTGATAAGGGACACCATCGATCAGCTCGTCCTTGCCAAAGGCCGCGCGCACGTTGCGGTGCACCGGGTCGATGACTTTTTCGGTAAAGCTGCGGTACATTTCGTCCCGGTACATCCCGCTGTAATCAAAATCCCGGTTCTGCTCGGCGCTGGCGGCAGCGCGGTCGTTGGGCTGCTCTGCGCTCTCGGGGGGCAGGGCAGCGCCGCAGCAGCGGCAGACGCTCTCGCTGCGCAGGGTACGCTCCCCACAGGCGGGGCAGGTACGCAGCTGGGCATCCTGATAAGGGAACTTCCACTCGTAGCCTGCGCCATGGGCAGGGGCGTGGATGCACAGACCCATTTTTTCGTAACAGGTGCGGTGGTAGGGTGCACCGCAGTCCGGGCAGACCACGATGTCGTCCTGAAGGGTCAGCGGCTTGCCGCAGCCCTCACAGGGACAGCCATAATATTTCGGCATGATATCCTCCTGTGAAATCGATCATACTGGTATTATACTCCCCCGGGAATGAAAAGAAAAGGTGAAAATCTTTAAAAATCCGGCAAGATAGTATTTTTCCTCTTTACTTTATCACAGATTCTCGGTATACTAATGAAGTATCTGTGTATAAACTGTGTCTTTTGGCGGGGCTGAAAATGCACGCCGCCGGGACATTATCTGCTATGACGGAAACCCTTGAACGAGAGGAACTTAGAGAATGATCACGACTGATGAACTGAAGGTGCAGCTGGCCGAGCACGCCAAGGCCGTTAAGGATCTGGAAGAAGCACTGGCCATTGAAGCAAGCCGCAAGCGCGTGCAGGAGCTGGAGCACACCATGTCCCGCCCCGGCTTTTATGACGATGCAGAGCTGAGCAAAAAGGTGTTTGACGAGGTCGGCGACCTGAAGGGCAAGCTGAACCGCTTTGAAAAGCTGCAGGGTCTGTACGACGACGCCGAGACCATGCTGGAAATGCTGGACGAGGAGTACGACCCCGCCATGGTCCCCGAAGCCGAGGAGGCTGTGAACACCGTGGGCAAGGCTGTGGAGGAGCTGCAGCTGATGACCATGCTGAACGGCGAGTACGACCACAGCAATGCCATCCTTACCTTCCACGCAGGCACCGGCGGCACCGAAGCACAGGACTGGGCCGAGATGCTGTACCGTATGTATAATAAGTGGGCACAGGCACACGGTATGACCGTGGAGGTGCTGGACTATCAGGACGGCGACGAAGCCGGCCTGAAGAGCGCTTCTATGATGGTCAAGGGCGCCAACGCCTACGGCCTGCTCAAGAGCGAGAACGGCGTGCACCGTCTGGTGCGGGTCTCTCCCTTTGACGCTAACGCCCGCCGCCAGACCAGCTTTGCTTCTCTGGAAGTCATGCCGGAGCTGGACAATACCATTCAGGTGGACATCCGCCCCGAGGATATCGAGATGCAGGTGTACCGCTCCTCCGGTGCCGGCGGCCAGCACATCAATAAGACCTCTTCCGCTGTCCGTCTGATCCACAAGCCCACCGGCGTCGTGGTCAGCTGCCAGACCCAGCGCAGCCAGTTCCAGAACCGTGACTACGCCATGGAAATGCTGAAAGCCAAGCTCTACCAGATCGCCAAGCAGCAGCACATGGATAAGATCGACGACATCAAGGGCGTGCAGAACGAGATCGCATGGGGTCACCAGATCCGCAGCTATGTGTTCATGCCCTACACCATGGTCAAGGATCACCGCACCAACTACGAGACCGGCAACGTGGATGCCGTGATGGATGGCGATATCGATGAGTTCATCTTCGCCTACCTCAAGGCCGCCAGCCGCGGCGAGCTGCAGGACGCATAAGCGCCCGCTCTTTTACAGATTTGGCAGAAAGGCTGCTGCACAGTGTTTTGTGCAGCGGCCCTTTTTGCGGTATGCGCGGCAGGGACAGACTGAAATCAGGATATCTCTTGATTTATCCCCTGAAAAGCGTATAATAAAACAGTACACAAGACGTTAAAGGAGGATTCCTGTATATGGAACGCACCTATATCAATGAGGCTCAAAAGGCCATCGGCGGCACGGTGAAGGTGCAGGGCTTTATCGAGAACCTGCGCAACAGCAAGTATATGGCATTTATCGTGCTGAAGGATATTACCGGCAAGCTGCAGATCACGGTGGAAAAGGCCGACCACCCCGAACTGGTGGATACCATCGACCAGCTCACCCCGGACTCTGTCATCACCGTTACCGGCAAGGTGATGGAGAACGACTACGTCAAGATGGGCGGCGTGGAGATGATCCCCGAGAGCATTGAGGTGGAGAGCACCGCCGATGCACTGCCCATCGTCCGCAAGGAGATCGCCGCCACCAAGAAAAAGAAGGCTGTGGAGCGCTCCAGCATCGACCAGCGCATCGACTACCGCTGGATCGACCTGCGCACCGACGAGAACCAGCTGATGTTCAAGGCACAGAGCTGCTTTGTCAACGCCATGCGCAAGTTCCTGCTGGACCGCAACTTCATCGAGATCCACACCCCCAAGCTGATCGCTGCTGCCAGCGAGAGCGGCTCTGAGGTGTTCAAGGTGGACTACTTCGACCGCAACGCCTATCTGGCACAGAGCCCTCAGTTCTACAAGCAGATGGCTATGGCTGCCGGTTTTGAGCGTATCTTCGAGACCGGTCCCGTGTTCCGCGCCGAGAAGAGCTATACCAACAAGCACGCTACCGAGTTCTCCGGCTTCGATCTGGAGTTCAGCTACATCACCTCCTTCAAGGACGTGATGAAGATGGAAGAGGAACTGCTGACCGCCGGTCTGCAGGCTGTTAAGGACAGCTATGGCGACCAGATCAAGGAGCTGTTTGGTCAGGAAGTCATCGTGCCCACCACCCCGTTCCCGGTGGTCAAGTTGGCAGACCTGTACAAGGCGCTGGAGGAAGAGTTTGGCTACACCGTGGACGAGAGCGAGAAGGGCGATCTGACCACCGAGGCCGAGCGCCTGAGCTACGACTGGGTCAAGAAGCACTACGGTCACGAGTTCCTGTTCATCACCGATTACTCTGCCGAGAAGCGCGCCTTCTACCATATGCGCGATGAGAACGGCGTGCCGCAGGGCTACGACCTGATCTGGCGCGGTGTGGAGATCACCACCGGTGCCCAGCGTGAGCACCGCTACGAGGTGCTGAAGAAGCAGGCTGAGGAAAAGGGTCTGGCCGATGATGTCAAGTTCTATCTGGAGTTCTTCCAGTACGGCTGCCCGCCCCACGGCGGCTTCGGTCTGGGCATCGACCGTCTGACCATGCTGCTGTGCGGCCTGAGCATCAAGGATGCCGAGTTCCTGTTCCGCGGTCCCAACCGCCTGACCCCGTGATTTTATAAAACTTTTCCGAGAGCTGCTATGTGTTTTGCATAGCGGCTCTTTTTTGAGTCCCGTGAAAAGGCAATTGAGGAAAATCGCAGATTTTCCTCAATTGCAATTATAAAATTTTTTCCGCTGTCTATGCCCAGAACAAAGCGGAGGGCATTTAAGATCGTCCCGGCATAATAAGCGCTCCCTTTTCATACGATACAACGAGCACACCCACCCCTACGGGCGCGGTGCGCAGCGCAACAGGAAGGGGAGAAGGACCTTGGAGAAACAGGAACAGAACAGCATCTGTCGCGAGATCGGCGCACGCACCGGCGGGGATATCTACATCGGTGTGGTGGGCCCGGTGCGCAGCGGCAAATCCACCTTTATCAAGCGGTTCATGGAGCAGCTGGTGCTGCCCGCCATGTCCGGCTCTGCCGCCGCCCGGGAACGTGCCCGGGACGAGCTGCCGCAGTCGGCAGCGGGGCGCACCATCATGACCACTGAGCCAAAATTCATCCCGGAGACCGCCGTGCCCCTGCAGCTGGAGGGCGGCGGGGCGTGCCGGGTGCGGCTGATCGACTGCGTGGGCTACATGGTGGAGGGTGCCATGGGGCACGAGGAGGACGCAAAGCCCCGCATGGTCAAAAGCCCGTGGTTCGAGCAGGAGGTGCCCTTTGACCTTGCCGCAGAGACCGGCACCCGCAAGGTGATCTGTGAGCACTCCACCATCGGGGTAGTGGTCACCACCGACGGTTCGGTCAGCGACATCCCCCGGGCGGGCTACGCAGAGGCTGAAAGGCGGGTCATCACCGAGCTGGAAGCGCTGGGCAAGCCCTATATCATCCTGCTCAACAGCACCCACCCGGACGCGCCGGAGACCCGGCAGCTGGCTGAGGGCATGGCGCGGGACTACCGCCGCACCGTGCTGCCGGTGAGCTGTGTGGACTTGGACGCCGCCATGCTGGGGGAGATCCTGCGGCGGGTGCTGTACGAGTTCCCTGTGCAGGAGCTGGATTTTGCTCTGCCCCGCTGGGTGACCATGCTGGAATCCGGGCACTGGCTGCAAACGCAGGTATACGCAGCCGCCATGCAGCTGGCAGAGCGGGTGTCCCGCATGAAGGATCTGCCCGCCGGAACGGACGCTCCTGCGCTGGAATGCGAGGCTGTGCAGCGCTCGGCGGTGGCAGGGGCAGACCTTGCCGCCGGCAGTGTGCGGGTGAGCGTGGAGCTGAAGCCGGAGATCTTTTATCAGGTGCTCAGTGAGCAGACCGGGCTGGACATCGGGGATGAAGCCGGGCTGATGCCCTGCATCATGGAACTTGCCCGGGCAAAACGCGCCTACGAGAAGGTGCGCAGCGCCTTGGAGCAGGTGGAAGCTACGGGCTACGGCATCGTGATGCCCTCCATCGACGAGCTGCATCTGGAACCGCCGGAGATCGTGCATCAGGACGGGCGCTGCGGGGTGCGGCTGCAGGCCTGTGCGCCCTCTATCCAGATGATGAAGGCCACTATCCATACGGAACTGAGCCCCATCGTGGGCACCGAGAAGCAGAGTGAGGACTTGGTGCAGAGCCTATTGGCCGACTTTGCGGACGACCCGGTGCAGCTGTGGGAGTCTAACATTTTCGGCAAAAGTCTGCACGAGCTGGTGAACGACGGTTTGCAGAACAAGCTGCTGCACATCCCGCAGGAAGCCCGCACCCGCCTGCAGGAAACGCTGGAGCGGGTCATCAACGAGGGCTGCACTGGACTGATCTGTATCCTGATCTAGGGCGTATCTGAAAAAATCCCCGCTCGCCGTAAGGTTTGCTTACAGCGGGCGGGGATCGTTCTGTCTTATTTTTCTTCCTCGGTCAGCTTGTTGATCAGCAGCTGATAGATCTCGTTGCCCTTCAGGATGAACTGCTTCTTCACCAGTTCGGCGCTCAGCCGGTCGGGTGCGCCCAGTTCCAGGCAGAACAGTTCGCTGTCCAGCCCTTTTACGGTGCAGCGCACGGTGCAGTGGCCGTCCGCCTTTTCGGTGATGCGTGCACTGTACTTGGCCTCCTTGCGGGCCCATGTCTGGCAGCGCAGCACGGCAGCCACCGCCCGCTCCCGCACGCTGCGGGGCAGATCGTAGGCCAGCTCCTGCGCCACCTTGCGGCCCTTGTCAGTAATGGCATAGCTGTCGCCGGTCAGGGTGACCAGCTCCTGCTTTGTGATATCGTCCAGACAGGAGCCGATCTCAAAATAGTTGACAAGGGCTTCCTCCATCAGGGCGTTCTCAATCTCCTGCCGGGTAATGGGACCGGCGTTTTTCACCAGATAGCACAATAGCAGCCGGATCTCGGTGCTGCTGGTCAGGCCGCCGGGACGGACACCGGCGGTAAAAGCATCATTGGCGCTCATCGTTCCTTACATCCCCCTTGCGCTTTCACATGGTATCAAAGGCCTGCGCCGCTGCGGAAAGGGCGGGCAGCGGGCAGACAAAAACTCTTTCTATTAGTATAAAGGCTTTCAGCCCGGATTGCAAGCCGCAACGGCAAAATCTGTCTCAATGCGCTTGGGACATTCCGGTGTGGAGTACACCCACCGGTCCAGATGCCCCTCGGTGACAAAGTACCGCAGCTCAAACCGGTGGGACTGGCTCAGGGCGTGGTTCACGATGACCAGCTTGATCTTCATCTTCTCCGGCAAAATGTTTTTGATGTAGACGCTTACCGCCTGCCCGGGAGCAAGACCGGTGCAGCTTTCCGCAAGGCCGGCAAGGTTCGGCGCGATCTCTACAAAGGTGCCGTATTCCTCCACGCTGCGCACGATGCCCACCACCGTTTCGCCTACGGTGAACCGGGCGGCATTCTCCGCCCATGTGCCCAGCAGCTCCCGGATGGTCAGCACAAAGCGCCCCTGTGCGTCCCGGTTTTTGATGGCGCACAAGATCTGCTGCCCTACGCTTACCCGGTCGGCAGGGGAGGAGATGCGGCTTACCGACATACAGTCGATGGGCAGCAGGGCGCTGATGCCGCAGCCTACGTCACAAAACGCGCCGAACGGCTCGATGTGGGTCACTGTGCAGGGCAGGATGTCCCCGGGCGAGAGGGTGTCCAGATACTCTGCCTTGCACAGCTGCTGCGCCTTGGCGCGGGATAGCCGGTAGCAGGGCGCACCGTCCTCGTCCGTTTCCAGCCCCTCGATGACAAAGCAGGTGGGGCGTCCCACCCGGGTCAGCACCGCAATATCCCGCACGGTGCCGGTCTCGGCACCGTCTGCGCACTGGGCAAAGGGCATCACCGCCTTTACGCCGCCTAACTCAAACCGCAGCTGCCGCCGGGTGTCAAAGGCAAGGGCGGTGGCCTGCAAAATCTCGCCGCTGGCCATGGCAGCCCGCAGTTCGGCAGGGGACAGGCGGGCGGCAGAACGGTAACTGTTTTCGGTACGATAAGCTTGCATCATGTTTCATTCCTCTTTCTATATAGTTTTCGGGTCTCTGTGCGATGCTACAACGATATGCAGCAGTGTGCGCAGATATTTGCATTTTGTGCGGCTTTGCATTATACTATATCTGTATGCGCTGCACCCGCTATGCGGGCGGCGGCACACACTGGCTCTGCCGGGCGTCTGCGCGGCAGAAAAGAAGGGAGAGGTCGGATAAATATGGACATCGCTGTGGGAGATACCATCCTCACCCGCAAAAAGCACCCCTGCGGAGCATCCAGCTTCGAGGTGCTGCGGGTGGGCATGGATTTTAAGATCCGCTGCACCGGCTGCGGACGCGAGGTCATGCTGCCCCGCGCCAAAATTGAAAAGAACATCAAAAAGGTGGTAAAGCCCGGCAGTGCGCAGTAGCGCAGCCAACGCACCCGAACCGGAACGAATTTGTAAGGAGAACTGCAAGAATGCAAGATATTTCTTCCCGGATGGATGCGGTCTGCCGCCGCTTTGAGGAGCTTTCCATGCGGCTGAACCAGCCCGATACCGCCGCCGACCCGGCACTGTTCCGCAAGCTGATGCGGGAGTATCACGACACTGAGCCGGTGGTGGAGGCTTACCGGGACTGGCAGACCGCGCTGGATCATCTGGCGCAGGCCAAAGCTCTGCTGGAGGAGTCCGGAACACTTGACCCGGACTTCAAGCAGATGATACAGCAGGAAATCAGCGAAAAAAGTCAAGATGTGGCAAAGCTGGAAAATAATCTCAAAATTTTGCTGTTGCCCAAGGACGTGAACGATGGCAAAAACGTCATCATGGAGATCCGCGGCGGTGCCGGCGGCGAGGAAGCCGCCCTGTTTGCCCACAGTCTGCTGCGGATGTACACCATGTACGCCCAGAACCGCGGCTGGACGCTGGAAGTGCTCAACCTGAACGAGACGGAGCTTGGCGGCGTAAAGGAAGCCATCGTCTCGGTGGACGGCGCAGGTGCGTATAACCGCCTCAAGTACGAGAGCGGGGTGCACCGGGTGCAGCGTGTGCCGGAGACCGAAACCCAAGGCCGCATCCACACCTCAACCGCCACCGTGGCGGTAATGCCGCAGGCAGAGGAGGTAGACTTTGCGCTGGACATGAAGGATCTGCGCATTGACACCTTCCGCTCCTCCGGTGCGGGCGGTCAGCACATCAACAAGACCTCCAGCGCCATCCGTGTGACCCATATCCCTACGGGTACGGTGGTGGAGTGCCAGAACGAGCGCAGCCAGTTCCAGAACAAGGATAAGGCGCTGGAGATCCTGCGCAGCCGGTTGCTTGCGCAAAAGCAGAAGGAGCAGCAGGACGCCATCAACGCCCAGCGTCAGGGGCAGGTGGGCACCGGCGACCGCAGCGAGAAGATCCGCACCTACAACTTCCCGCAGGATCGCTGCACCGACCACCGCATCGGCCTGACCGTCCACAATCTGGAAAAGATCATGGACGGTAATCTGGACGAGGTGATCGACGCCCTTGCCACCCGCGAGCAGACCGAAAAGCTGCAAAAGCTGGGTGGATAAGCGCCGGTTCAGCAGATGCAGAATGACCGTAAAACGATAGAAAAGCCTGACAAGCAACTATACTTTACAGATAGAAAGAACGATGATTCGTATGGAAATCAAAACCAGAGTTTTACCTGCCGATGAAGCAGGAGTCGCCGAGGCCGCACAGCTGCTGCGGCAGGGACAGCTTGTAGCCCTGCCCACCGAGACGGTCTACGGCATTGCCGCCGATGCCCGCAACGGCGCGGCGGTGCGCAATATCTTTGTAGCCAAGGGACGCCCGCAGGATAACCCCCTCATTGTCCACGTCACCGGGCCGGAGATGCTGCCGGGCCTTGTCAGCGAGGTGCCGGAGCGCGCCCAGCTGCTGATGGCAGCCTTCTGCCCCGGCCCACTGACCATCATCATGCCGCGCGGGCCGGAGGTGGCAGATGAATGCTGCGCCGGGCTGGATACCGTGGGCATCCGTATGCCCAGCCACCCGGTGGCGCGGGCAGTCATCCAGCAGAGCGGCTGCGCCTTTGCCGCCCCCAGCGCAAACCTTTCCGGTAAGCCCAGCCCCACCAACGCACAGGACGTGTTCACCGATATGGACGGCCGCCTGCCGCTGATCTTGGACGGCGGCGAGTGCGATGTGGGTGTGGAGAGCACTGTGGTGTCGGTGGTGGGGGAGAAACCCACCCTGTTCCGCCCCGGCCACATCACGCTGGAGGACTTGGAACGCGCCCTCGGCGAAGAGGTAGAGGTGTCCAAGGCCATTCTGGAAAAGCTGCCGGAGGGCGCTGTGGTGCGCAGCCCGGGCATGAAGTATAAGCACTACGCCCCCAAGGCCGATGTGACCCTGCTCAACGGCACCTTTGAGCAGTTCAAAGCCTATGTGGACGCCCATAAAAACGAGAACCCCAGCTGCCTGTGCTTTACCGGCGAAAGCGCAAAGCTGGATGTGCCCTGCGTGGAATACGGCCGCGAGGGGGACGGTGCCGATCAGGCAAAGCACATCTTCCGCTCCCTGCGGGCGTTGGATGAGCAGGGCGACGGCGTGGTCTACGCCCGCTGCCCGCAGAAGGATGGCCTGTCCATGGCAGTGTACAACCGCCTGATCCGCGCCGCCGCCTTCCGGGTGATCGACCTATGATAACTTTAGGCATCACGGGGCGCAGCGGCTGCGGCAAGTCCACGGTCACGGCGGTATTTGCCGCCCACGGCGTGCCGCTGGCCGACGCCGACCAGCTCAGCCGGGAAATTTTGTTGCCCGGCTCGCCGCTGCTGCCGCAGCTTGCGGCGCGGTTCGGCGGGGAAATCCTCCGCCCGGACGGTACGCTGGATCGCCGCCTGCTGGCTGACCGTGCCTTTGCCACCCCGGAGGGCAAGGCCGCGCTGGACAGCCTGACCCACCCCGCCATCGTGGCACGCATCCGCGCGGCAAAGCAGGCGGCACAGGCCGCTGGAGCGCCCCTTTTTGTGCTGGACGGTGCGGTCATCGTGGGCACGGCGGCGCAGGCCGAGTGCGACCGCCTGTGCGTGGTCACCGCGCCCTTTGAGACCAGCGTGGCGCGCATCGTGGCGCGGGACGGCATCTCGCCGGAGATGGCTGCCCGCCGCCTGAACGCCCAGACCCCGGAACAGACCCTGACCGCACAGGCGGACTACACCCTGCACAACGACGCCGGGCTGGAGGCGCTGCAAGCCGCAGCCGCCCGCCTGTGTGAGCAGCTGCAGGCAGAAGGGGGCGTGACGGCAGCACCTTGAACGAACAAAATTACGAAAAAACCTACGACCCCATCGCCGCCCGGGAGCGCCGCGCCGCGCGGGAAAAGCTGCGCCGCCGCAAACAGCAGCGCCGCCGTCAGCTGGTGCTGCGGCTGGCTGCGTTGTGCTTGGCTGTGGTGCTTACGGTGTGTGCCGTGCCGCCCCTGTGCAACCGGGCAGAGCGGCTTTTGTACCCCCGCAAGTACGAGCAGCTGGTGGAAAAATGGGCAGCCGCCTACGAGCTGGATCCGCTTTTAGTCTACGCCTTTATCCGCACCGAAAGCGGCTTTGACCCGCAGGCTACCTCCAGCGTGGATGCCCGGGGCTTGATGCAGATGACTGAGGAGACCTTTCTCTGGCTGCGCAGCAAAATTGCCCCGGACGAGCCGCTGACCTTTGCAGACCTGTACAGCCCCGATACCGCCATCCGCTTTGGGTGCTATTACCTGCACCTGTGTATGGTGCGCTACAAAGGGGATGTATCCACGGCGGCAGCGGCTTACCACAGCGGCTGGGGCACGGTGGATCAGCTGCTGCAAATGGAGGAACACTCCGCAGACGGGGAAACGCTGCAGGGCTTCCCCTATAACCAGATGCACCACTACGTCAACAAGATCACCGCCTGCTACCAGACCTATCAGCGTCTGTACGCAGGTCAATGATAAAAAGTTAAGGAGCAAAAAATCATGAGTGAGAAACTTACTGCAAAAGAGTACGCCGAAAAGCTGCTCTACACCCCCGAATACGCTGCCGACAAGCAGGCAGATGTAAAGGAAAAGGCTGCTGCCTTTGCCGAGGGCTACAAGAAATTTATGGACAGCGCCAAGACCGAGCGCGAGGCTGCCGTTGTCAGCGAGCAGATGCTGCTGGCTGCCGGTTACAAGGCCTTTGAGCCCAAAAAGGCCTACGCCCCCGGCGAGAAGGTCTACTTCATTCAGGAGAACAAGGCTGTTGTGGCGGCTACCATCGGCCAGAAGCCCTATGAGGAGGGTTTCCGTCTGGTCATCGCCCACATCGACTGCCCCCGTCTGGACCTGCGTCCCAACCCCCTGTACGAGTCTGACCACATGAGCTACTTCCGCACCCACTACTACGGCGGTGTGCGCAAGTACCAGTGGGCTACCATCCCGCTGGCCATCCACGGCGTGTTCACCCGCGCCGACGGCTCCAGCGTCAACTTTGCCATTGGTGAGGACGAGAACGATCCCGTGTTCTGCATCACCGACCTGCTGCCCCATCTGGGTGCCGAGCAGAACGAGCGCAAGCTCAGCGAGGGCATCAAGGGCGAGGAGCTGAACGTGCTCATCGGCTCTGACACCGTGGAGGAAGAGGACGTCAAGGAGGCTGTCAAGCTGAACACCCTCATCCTGCTGAACCAGAAGTACGGCATCACCGAGCGCGACTTCACCCGCGCCGAGATCGAGGTCGTGCCCGCTGCCAAGGCACGCGATGTGGGCTTTGACCGCTCCATGATCGGTGCCTACGGCCACGATGACCGTGTGGATGCTTACCCCGCACTGCTGGCCGAGATCGAGACCAAGGACCCTGTGCACACCACCATCTGCGTGCTGACCGATAAGGAAGAGATCGGCTCCGACGGCGTGACCGGTATGCAGAGTATGTATGTGTTCCACTTTATGCAGCTGCTCTGCCGCGCTGCCGGTCAGGACGATATCCTGGCCTTCCGCAACAGCGTGTGCCTGTCTGCGGACGTGACCGCTGCCTACGACCCCAGCTGGGCAAGCGCCTTTGAGAAGCAGAACGGCACCTACGCCGGCCGCGGCATTGCCATCTTCAAGTACACCGGCAGCCGCGGCAAGAGCTCTGCCAGCGACGCCAACGCCGAGCTGGTGGGCGACATCACCCGTATGCTGGATGCCAACAACGTGGCATGGCAGATCGGCGAGATGGGTCGTCTGGATCTGGGCGGCGGCGGCACCATTGCCAAGTATGTGGCAAACCGCGGCATCAAGGTGCTGGATCTGGGCGTGCCCGTGCTGTCCATGCACTCTCCCTTCGAGGTCATCCATAAGACCGACCTGTACATGGCTTACCGCACTTTCTCTGTGTTCTGCCAGTCTGCTGACTGATCCCCCGCGCTGACGGATATTTTGCATTAAAAAACCGAGCTGCCTGCACATTTTTGTGCGGCGGCTCGGTTTTTTTGCGCAAAAGCCTTGACCTTCAACTGGCTTTAAGGTGTAATGTAAGGGCGGAGGTGAAGCAAATGAACATCAAACAGGCTTCCGAACAAAGCGGCGTGTCCGCCCCGAACATCCGCTTTTATGAAAAAGAAGGGCTTCTCACACCGGCACGCAGGCAGGGCAATGACTACCGCGATTACACCGCTGGGAATGTCCGCACGCTTAAACTTATCCGTATGCTGCGGATGCTGGATGTGCCGCTGCCTACCATCAAAGCGGTACTGCGCGGGGAACAGCCCCTGCAACAGGCGCTGCAAGCCCAGCAGACCGTGCTGGAGCAGCAGGCGGCGCAGCTGGCGGCAGCCATGCAGTTCTGCGCCGACCTTGCCCGGCAGGCTCCGCAGATGGACACGCTGGACGTGGACGCCTGCCTGACCCGCATGGAAAGCCCCGCCCCGCAGCAGGGCTTCTTCTCCGGCTGGCTGCAGGATTACTGCACGCTGACGCAGGTGCAGCATCAAAAGCACTTTTTCTTTATCCCGCAGGGCAGCATCAACACCCCGCAGGAGTTTACGGCGGCGTTGCAGACCTATGCAGAGGAAAAGGAAATACAGTTCACCCTGACCAAAGAGGGGATGTACCCGGAGTTCTCGCTGGATGGCATTCCATATAAAGCCTACCGCAACCCGGGCAAATACCGGGACGAGATCTGCTGCGATGCCATGCACCCCGAGCAGCTGGACGCAGGACTGCCGCCCCGGCGGGAGAAACTGCTGCGCATCCTGCGCATCGCTGTGCCGCCGGTGTGCACCTTTGCCGCCATTATGGCGGCGGGGTGGCTTGTCACCGGCGGTGCAGGCTGGCTCTGGCTGGCGGTGCTGGTCTCTGCCGGAGTGCTGCTGGGACGCTGCTTTGAAAAGTGGCTATAAGGCGCGTTACCCCAGCGGCAGCGTCTCGGCTACGGTCAAAAAGGTGTAGCCGTTGTCTGTATACCACCGGATGATATCCGGCAGTGCCTCGGCGGTGGTGCGGGTGGTGGCAGAGTCGTGCATCAGCACCACACAATGGGTCTGCTCGCCGGTCTCCCGCACCACATTGCGGTAGATGGTATCTGCACTGGGGTGCCCGCCCACGGCGTCTTCGGCGCAGACGTTCCAGTCCACCCACTGCCAGCCGCGCTGCTCTACCTCGGTTTTCAACTGCGGCATCAGCCCCTTGCCGCCGTAGCGGCGGCTCACGGTGTTGGTGCTGCCGCCGGGAAAGCGCAGGTACCGGATGTTCTCGGCGTCCACATAGGGGGCAATGCGCTCCTTCAGCAGGGTGATATCCTTCCAGTAGGCGGCGCTGCTGCGGTAGATGTCGCTGTATTCGTGGGAGGCAGAGTGCAGCGCGATTTGATGCCCGGCGGCAGCGGCCTGCGTGAGCAAAGGCAGATATTTCTCGTTGTAGCCGGTAGCTACCACAAAAAAGGTGCCGTGCACCCCGGCGGCATCCAGAGCCGCCAGCACCTCCGGGGTGGTCTTGCTGGGACCATCGTCAAAGGTCAGGCAGACCCATTTTTCCGGCAGGGAAGGGGCTGCGGGCGTACCGGCATCGGATGCAGCCACCACCGGCGCAGCAGGGGAAAAGGGGCTGAAGTCCGGCGCGGCGGTCAGCTCGTTCAGCTTGCAGCCCGCCGGTGCGCGTACCGGTACCAGCCACCCCGCCGCAAACGCTGCCAGTGCTGCTGCCAGCAGCCCGCCCCATAGCCCGATGCGCCCGCCGGTGCGCCGCACAAAAAGTTTCATATACAAACACCCCTCCTTTGCTCTGGGCGCAGCGCCGCAAACAGGCTTTCCGCGCACAAATGACCTGTGAAATTGCCCGGAAAGCTGCCTTTGCGCGCGCGTTGCGCTGCTATTATAGATATGAAACTTAAAAAAACTTATGAGAAACAAAGAAACCACTTGACGAATTGCCGGAAATGTGTTACTATATGCAAGCAGTCCGCACCAACGGTTTTCTACCTCAAAAACCGGAGAACTGTACAACAGGTATGCGAGGGTGGCGGAACTGGCAGACGCGCACGTTTGAGGTGCGTGTGGTTTATCCTTGGGGGTTCGAGTCCCCTCCCTCGCACCAGAAGGCAAGTCGGTTTTTGACTTGCCTTTTTTCTATGAGCAGAAGTGGTGGAATGGCAGACACGCTGGTTTTAGGCACCAGTTCCTTGTGAGTGAGGGTTCAAGTCCCTTCTTCTGCATAACGTGAAAATCCGCATGAATACTGGAAAAATCAGTGTTCATGCGGATTTTTTGTATTTGCGGCTTATCAAATACTATCGAATACTAACTGATATTTGCACTTACTTGCTATCCGAAAGTCTGCAAAAAGTCTGCAAGCTTTACAGGGCAAATCTGCGTGAATCGCCCTTGAAACGACACGAATCGCCCCGGGGATGTGTTGACAGGCTCTTTTGCGGGATGGTATAATATTATTAGGAATAGTGTCGGTTTATATGGGAGCTGACACGCGGCGCTTGTGCACTTTTGCGGAACTTTGTGCATGGCGCTTCAGGATAAAGCCTTTGGAAGAACGTATTGTGAAGGGGTCTGGCTGCGGGGCAGTCGGAGGAAACAGCCTTATGATGAAGAAACGAAAAAATATCCTGCTCATAGCGGGGATGCTGCTGGCACTGCTGGTCGGCATCCTTGTTTACACTGATTATACGCAGGAGCAGATCTATCAGGAAAGCACGGAAAACCTGCTTTCCACCTATGGGCAGTCTGCCAAGACCTTTACCATGTTTGCGCAGCGCAACTGGAACATCCTGACCGACTGGGACAGCTATCTGGGTGCCCTTGCGGAGCGGGGAGAGCAGGAGGGGCAGTGGCAGGAGTATATTGCCCAAAAGGCTACATGGCAGTACACAGATTTTTACCTATTCAACGAGCAGTGCGAGTTCTGGACCACCGCCGGGCGGCAGGGCACAGCAGAGCATATGAGGGCGGCTTTTGAGGAGCTGTATACTGCAAACGAGCCGGTGATCACCAGCTACACCTCTAGTCAGGGCGTCCGTAAGATCATGTTTGCCATGCCTATGGAACAGCCCTTGCAGCTGGGTGACACCACCTATACGGCGCTGGCGGTCAGCTACGACAACGCCGTGCTGGAAAAGCTGCTGGGCAGCATGGTCTATGAGGGACAGAGCGATTGCTATATTGTGCGTTCAAACGGCGATGTGGTGCTTTCCACCGAGACAAAGACCGAGATCCCCGAGCAGATGACCAACCTGTTTGATTACTTGCAGCAGAACGCCCGTGTGGATAAGCCCTACTATGACACCATGGTGCAGACCCTGCCGCAGGGCGGCGAGGGCTGTGTGCTGTTCACCATGAACGGGCAGAAATATTACCTGATCTATCAGCCGCTGAGCATTCTGGATTGGAGCATCATCGGCATCGTGCCCACCGGGGTGGTGGATGCCGGGATGCGCCGGGTGCAAAACGCTACCATTTTAGTCATTGCGCTGCTGGGGCTTCTGATCATGGCAGGCGTGGTAAAGATCCAGCGTGACGCGGAGCGCAACCGCCGCAGGGAGCTGGAGCGCCGCCGGGAAAAGAGTGATATGATGTTTGCGGGCATGGCGCGCGTTGTGGAGCGTTTTGCAGTGTGTGATCTGGACCGCGACCGTTACCAGTACTACGAGCGGCACGGAGAAGCATTGTACCCGCCGGAGGGCTCTTACCAGCAGCTGCTGGAGCAGATATCGCGCAAGTATGTGGTGCTGACCGACAGCGAAAACGCCAAGATCACCCAGATGCTGGCACCGGAAAATCTGCGCAGGCTGATCAAAACGGACAACGACTCCCTCAAGCTGGAATACGCCGCCCGCGATAAAAGCGCGTTTTTCATGATGACGGTGGTTCCCATGGCGTGGAAGGGCGACCGCCTGACCCGCGTGATGATGATCGTGCAGGATATGGGAGAGCAGCACCTGCTGCAAAGCCTTGCCAACACCGATGGCCTGACCGGCCTGCTGAACAAGCGCTATTTTGACCGGGTACTGACCGTGCTGGAGCAGCACAGCCAGCCCTTTGCGCTGTTCTATATGGACTTGGACCGCTTCAAGCCGGTCAACGATACCTACGGCCATGATGTGGGCGATGAGCTGCTGAAGGGCGTTGCCCAGCGGCTGCAGAGCTGCATCCGCAGCCGGGATTACGCCTTCCGTCTGGGTGGTGACGAGTTCGCCCTGCTGCTGCTCGGTCCGATGACGCAGGAGACCTGCGCCCGCAAGATGGACATGATCTGTGAGATGATCGCCGTGCCCTACGAGATCGACGGCAATACCGTGAGCGTGGGTGCCAGCTGCGGCTACGCCCTGTACCCCGCCGAAAGCGTGGACGTGCAGCAGGTGCGCTGCATCGCCGACCAGCGGATGTACGAGAATAAGCAGGCAAACCACGCCAGACAGGACGGCGCGGAAGGCATTTAAAATTGTCTTACATAAAGCAAGGCCGCAGCACGGTATTTTGTGCTGCGGCCTTGCCGTTATATTATGCTATTACAGATGCAGCATATCCCGCTGGGCGGCAGCGCGGTAGCGCAGCGCAGCGGCGATAAAGCCCTTGAACAGGGGATGTGCGCGGTTGGGGCGGCTCTTGAACTCCGGGTGGAACTGTGCGCCCAGATGGAAGTCGCGACCGGGCAGCTCCACCGTCTCCACCAGATGGCCGTCCGGGCTTGTGCCGGAGATGACCAGCCCGGCGTCCTGCATCTCCTGCCGGAAGTCGTTGTTGAACTCATAGCGGTGGCGGTGGCGCTCCCAGATCTCGCTCTCGCCGTAGCACTCGGCCATTTTGGTGCCGGGCGCCACTGTGCAGGGATACTTGCCCAGACGCATGGTGCCGCCCTTGGGAATGTTGCCCTGCTGATCCGGCATCAGGGAGATGACGTTGTGGGCACCGTCCGGGGTGAACTCGCTGGAATTAGCGTCCTTGTAGCCCAGCACATTGCGGGCAAATTCAATGACCATGATCTGCATACCAAGGCAGATGCCAAAGCAGGGCACATGGTTCTCGCGGGCGTATTGGGCGGCTTGGATCATGCCCTCGATGCCGCGGTCGCCAAAGCCGCCGGGCACGATGATGCCGTCCACGTCTGCAAAAGCTTCCTTGCAGGCAGCCTGATCGGTCAGATCCTCGCTTTCCACCCAGCGGATCTCCACCTGACTGTCGTTCTCAAACCCGGCGTGGTACAAGCTTTCCATCACCGAGAGGTATGCATCGTGCAGCTTGACGTACTTGCCCACCAGTGCAATGGTGCAGGTCTTGCTGCGGGTGGCAATGCGGGAGACTACCTGCTTCCACTCGGTCAGGTCGGCGGGGGGAACATCCAGATGCAGCTGCTGCACCACCACATCGTCCAGACCGTTGGTGTGCAGCATCAGCGGGCACTGGTAGAGACTGGGCATGGTCAGGTTCTCGATGACGCACTCCGGTTTGACGTTGCAGAAGGTGCTGATCTTGCGGCGGATATCGCTGCCCACGCTGCCGTCTGCGCGCAGGATGATGATGTCGGGGCTTACGCCCATGCCCTGCAGCTCCTTGACCGAGTGCTGGGCGGGCTTGGATTTGTATTCGTCCGAGCCGGAGATGTAGGGCACCAGCACCACATGGATGAAGCAGCAGTTCTCCCGTCCCTGCTCCAGACCCACCTGACGGATGGCCTCAAGGAAGGGCTGACTCTCGATGTCGCCGGTGGTGCCGCCGATCTCGGTAATGACCACGTCCGCCTCGGTGGAGGAGGCCAGATTGTAGATGTAGCTCTTGATCTCGTTGGTGATGTGGGGGATGATTTGCACCGTCTGCCCCAGATAAGCGCCCTGACGCTCCTTGTTCAGCACGTTCCAGTATACCTTGCCGGTGGTCAGGTTGGAGTATTTGTTCAGGTTTTCGTCGATAAAACGCTCGTAGTGTCCCAGATCCAGATCGGTCTCGGTGCCGTCATCGGTCACGAACACCTCGCCGTGCTGCAAGGGGCTCATGGTGCCCGGGTCCACGTTCACATAGGGATCCAGTTTCTGGCTGGCCACCTTCAGGCCGCGGCACTTCAAAAGCCGACCCAGAGATGCAGCAGTAATGCCTTTGCCCAGACCGGAGACCACGCCGCCGGTCACAAAAATAAATTTTGCCATAAAAATATACCTTCCTCTGTCGTAAAATAAAACTCTCCTATAAAAGGCTCATTCCCGGCGCACCCCTTTCCCGGCGGGTGCGGGGCGAAGCCCTGCTTATTATTCGCTTCTGTCAGCGTACTCCTCCAGCACCTCCTGCGCCACCTCGGCGCGGTCGCGGCGGGTGTCCATGGCCTGTTTTTCAAGGTAGCGGTGCGCTTCGGCTTCGGTCATGTGGGCGTGCTCTACCAGACAGCACTTTGCCCGGCTGATCAGCCGCAGCTGCCCGATCTTGTCCTGCAGGCGGGCATTCTCCTGCCGCAGACGCTGCAGACGGTGGTTGCCGGCAGCCGCCATGTGCATGGCCTGCAAAAACAACGGGGTGGTGAAGGGCTTGCTCAGCAGCAGCACCCCCTGCTCGTTCAAGGGGGCAAGCAGCTGCTCGGACTGTGCAGCCTTTACCAGAAAGACCACACCGGCATCGGTCTGCTCCACAGCGGTGATGCACAATTCGTGCCCGAACTCATCGGGCAGGGGAGCGTTGACCACGATCAACTCAAAATCAGATTCCGACATTCTGCGCCGCGCCTCGGCTCCGCTGGGAATGATCACCGGGCGGCTGTAACCCATCTCGGACAGTCGCGCGGCGATATACTCGTTGGAGTTGGCACCGGCGCTTACGATCAGTGCGCGTCCCATTTTCCGCACTCCTTTCTCCTGCGCAGGCAGGGATCAGATGGCGTTAAAATAGTAGACGCGCTCGTGCTCGGCCTGGTCAGGCGCACTCCGCAATGCGGCGCAGCGCTTGAGCTCCTCCGAGAAATAGCGTTTAGAAAGCCCCTCCGGCAGCACCTTGCGCAAGAACTCGCTCTCCTCGGCAACCTGCACCGCCTCCTCAAGGGTGGCGGGCAGGGTCTCAAGGCCCAGTCCCTCGGCCTCAGCGGCATCGAACAGGTTGCGGTTCACCGGCGGGGGCAGCACCATGCGCTTTTCAATGCCGTCCAGTCCGGCGGCAAGGATCAGGCCAATGGCCAGATACGGGTTGCAGGCGGGGTCCGGGCTGCGCAGCTCCATGCGGCAGCTGTCGCCCTTGACCATGGGGATGCGCACCAGCTGGCTGCGGTTCTGGCGGCTCCAGCTCACATAGCGGGGCGCTTCGTCACAGCCAAAGCGCTGGTAGCTGTTGGGCAGGGGATTGGTGAACACGGTCAGCTCCCGGCTGTGTGCCAACACACCTGCCATAAAGCTGCCGGCTACGCTGTCCGGGGCAATATCGCCCTCAAACAGGTTTTTGCCGTCCATGTAAAGCGAGAGGTTGATGTGCAGCCCGCTGCCGGCCTGCTGGGGCAGGGGCTTGGGCAGAAAGCTGGCGTGCAGGCCGTTGCGCATGGCAATGGCACGGACGATCTGCTTAAAGGTCATTACGTTGTCGGCGGTTTTCAGCGGCCCTGCGTAGCGGCAGTCGATCTCGTTCTGGCCGTTGCCGCTCTCGTGGTGGCTGTGCTGGGGTGCCATGCCCATCTGCTCCATGGTCAGGCAGATATCCCGGCGCAGGTTTTCGCCCGCATCCAGCGGCGCAACGTCAAAATATCCGCCAAAGTCGATGGGAATGCAGGTGGGACGGCCGCGGTCGTCCTTTTCAAACAGATAAAACTCGCACTCGGTACCCACGTTGCAGGTAAGCCCCAGCTTTTTGAACTTGCGGTTCACATCCCGCAAAAAGCCCCGGCAGTTGCCGCCAAAGGATGCGCCGTCCGGCTTTTCCACATCGCAGAAGAACTGCATCACCCGCCCCTCGGTGGGACGCCACGGCAGGATGGTCACGGTGGAAAGATCCGGCCGCAGCACAAGGTCGCTTTCCTCAACATGCATAAAGCCCGCAATGGAGCTGCCGTCAAAGCATACGCCCTCTTCCAGCGCCTTGGACAGGTTGCTGGCCAGCACGGCAATGTTCTTCTGGGTGCCAAAAATATCGCAGAAGGCAAAGCGCACAAATTTGACGTTGTTGTCCTCCACGAAATCCAGAATATCCTGTTGGGTGGAATAGCTCATAAATAACCCCCCTTACAAAAAATTCATTTCAAGTAAAACGCCCAAAGGCCTGCCCTCAAAAAGGGAGCAGGTCTTTGGGCTGGTGTAAGAAATAGGAAAAGGAGAATGGCTAATTGATCCGGCAGCCGGCGGATGCTTATTTTTTACGTTGTCAGGAGACTATCAGACGTAGTAAAGCATCTTGCTGTAACTGGGCAGAGGCCAGTAATCCTCGCCGCAGATGGTCTCGGCATCGTCGGCAGCGGCACGCAGGGCGTCCATTACCGGGAGAACATTATCGTGGAAGGCAACGGCCTTCTCGCTCTCGGTGGGCAGTGCCTTTGCGGCATTCACGGCATCCTGCAGGGTGTCGATGGCATCGCTCATGGCATCGGCGTCAGAAGAAAGCTTTTCCAAAGTCTTGGTCTCGCTGCGCACGCTGATGTGCTCGCTGACAGCCAGCTTGGAGGCGGCGGTGTTGGCAACCTCGCTCATGTAGGCGTTGATGGCGGGCAGCAGCTGCTTGCGGGCCATCTCCAGCATGGTCAGAGCCTCGATGTTGATGATCTTGGAGTAGTGCTCCATCTCCACCTCGTAGCGGCTTTCCATCTCCACCTTGGTCAGCACGCCGAACTCCTCCATCAGGGCGATGTTCTTGGGCTCGACCAGTGCGGGCAGAGCAGCGGGGGTATTCTTCTTGTTGGGCAGGCCGCGCTTGGCTGCCTCGGCTTCCCACTCGGCGGTGTAGCCGTTGCCGTTGAAGATGACGCGGCGATGGTCGCGGATGGTGCGCTTGACCAGAGCGATGGCTGCGCTGGTAAAGTCCTCAGCGCCCTCCAGCTCGTCGGCGTAGCCCTTCAGCTCCTTGGCAACAGCGGTGTTCAGGATGGTGTTGCAGTCGCTCAGGTTCTCGGCAGAGCCGGGCATACGGAACTCGAACTTGTTGCCGGTGAAGGCGAAGGGGGAGGTACGGTTGCGGTCGGTGGTGTCCTTGCTGAACTTGGGCAGAACATCCACGCCCAGATCCATCTTCATCTTGACGGGGCCGGCATAGGGAGAATCGGATGCGATAGCATCGATGACGGCTTCCAGCTCCTCGCCTACGAAGATGGAGATGATGGCCGGAGGTGCTTCGTTTGCGCCCAGACGGTGATCGTTGCCCGGGGTGGCCACAGAGGTGCGCAGCAGATCGGCGTACTCATCCACAGCCTTGATGACAGCGGCCAGGAAGATCAGGAACTGCAGGTTTTCCATGGGGGTGTCGCCGGGATCCAGCAGGTTCTCGTGGGTGGTGCTCATGGACCAGTTGTTGTGCTTGCCGCTGCCGTTCACGCCTTCAAAGGGCTTCTCGTGCTGCAGGCAGACCAGACCGTACTTGGGGGCGATCTTGCGCATCATTTCCATGGTCAGCAGGTTGTGGTCGATGGCTACGTTGGTGGTATCGAAGATAGGAGCAAGCTCGTGCTGGCAGGGAGCCACCTCGTTGTGCTTGGTCTTGGCGGGCACGCCCAGCTTCCACAGCTCCTCGTCCAGCTCCTTCATGAACTCAGAAACCTCGGGACGGATGACACCGAAGTAGTGCTCCTCCAGCTCCTGACCCTTGGCAGAGGGAGCGCCGAACAGGGTGCGGCCGGTGAGGATCAGATCCTGACGTGCTTCGTAATCCTCCTTCTTGACCAGGAAGTACTCCTGCTCAGGGCCAACGGTGGTGGAAACGTAGTCCACATCCTTGCCGAACAGCTTCAGGATGCGGACGGCCTGACCGGACAGTGCGTTCATGGAACGCAACAGGGGAGTCTTTTTATCCAGAGCCTCGCCGGTGTAGCTGACGAATGCGGTGGGGATGCACAGCACGTCATCCTTCACAAAGGCGTAGCTGGTGGGGTCCCATGCGGTGTAGCCGCGTGCTTCGCAGGTAGCGCGCAGACCGCCGGAGGGGAAGGAGGAAGCATCGGGCTCGCCGCGTACCAGCTCCTTGCCGGAGAACTCCATGATGGCGGTGCCGTCGCCCACAGGGCTGACGAAGCCATCGTGCTTCTCACTGGTGATGCCGGTCAGGGGCTGGAACCAGTGGGTGTAATGGGTAGCACCCAGCTCCATAGCCCAGCGCTTCATCACGCTGGCGACAACGTTTGCCACCTCAATATCCAGCGGAGCACCCTTGTGCAGGGTGTTCTTCAAGCTCTTGTAAGTAGCGCTGGGCAGGCGCTCCTTCATAACGTGCTCATTAAAGACCTTGCTGCCGTAGATCTCCATAACATTTGCTGCCATAAATCCTACTCCTTACTTGATCTTACTTTTTTCGCCTTGGGTCTGCCGCAATGCAGAAACCCAAAGCTTGCTTACATCTTAACAAAAACGGCGCTGCGAGTCAGGAGGTGACCCACAGCGCCGTTGCTGTCTATGGCTAGATTATAGTCTTTGCGGGCAAAAAAGGCAATTGACAAAACTGACGATTCTGTACAAACACGATCCCGTATTTTTGGAACAACCGCGATTGGTATGACTTTTACGGGAGAAAAGCCCCTTTCAGGACAGCCTTTTTCAGTCGGAATGTGCGCAGAACGCTGTAATTGTTCTTTATTATAAAAGCGTCAGATGACCTGAAACAGGAAAAACTTGAGGTAATTCGTTTCCGGCACGCCCCACAGAATGGGATGATCCGGTGCCTGCTGCTTTACCTCGATCTGCCGCAGCTGCCGGTGGGCGTCCTTAGCGGCAGCGCGCAGCATCTTGATGAACAGCTCCTCGGTAGCAAAGTGGGAGCAGCTGGCAGTGGCCAGATACCCGCCCCGGGGCAGCAGCTTCATGGCGCGGTAGTTGATCTCCTTGTAGCCGCGCATGGCGTTCTCCACCGTGCGGCGCGCCTTGGTAAAGGCAGGGGGATCCAGAATGATAAAGTCGTAGGGGTGGCCCTCCTTTTCCAGCCGGGGCAGCAGGGCAAAGGTGTCCTCGCAGAGGAAATCCATGTTGTCGAGGTTGTTGCGCTCGGCGTTGCGCTTTGCCATGGCAATGGCTTCGGCGCTGATGTCGGCGGCGGTCACCCGGGCAGCCCCGCCCTTGGCAGCGTTCAAGGCAAAGCTGCCGGTGTGGGTAAAGCAGTCCAGCACGGTGTGCCCGGCGGCAAGGCGTGCCACAGCCCGGCGGTTGTATTTCTGGTCAAGGAAAAAGCCGGTCTTTTGCCCGTTTTCAAAGTCTACATGGTAGTACACGCCGTTTTCACAGATCTCGGTCTGGGTGGTTTCCGGGTGGCTCTCGCCGGGCAGGGCAAACCAGCCCTTGTTCTGTTCCAGCCCTTCCTTGGCGCGCAGGGCTTCATCGTTGCGTTCGTAGATGCCGTCAATGGTCTGTCCGTCTGCCCGCAGTACCTCGGCCAGCAGGGGGAAGAGCACCGGCTTCAGCTTTTCCATGCCCACGCTCAAAGTCTGGGTGACCAGAACGTTGTTGAACCGGTCCACCGTCAGCCCGGGGAACTGGTCTGCCTCGCCAAAAATGAAGCGGCAGGCGGAAAGGTCGGCGGGCTCCAGCACGGTCTTGCGGTAAGCCCATGCGTACTCCACCCGGCGCCGCCAGAAGGCGGTATCAAAGGTATCGTTGGCGTTGCGGGAGATCAGCCGCACCCGGATCTTGCTTTGCAGCGAGAGAAAACCGGTGCCGAGGTATGCGCCCTTGGGGCTGACCACATCCACCAGCGTGCCGTTTTCCGGCTCGGTGCCGGGGGCTTCCAGAATGTCGTTCTCGTACACCCAGGGGTGCCCGCCCACCAAAAGCCCTTCGGCGTGCTTGTTGACTTTATATACAGGATAAGTGCGTTCGCTTTTCATAAAATGCTCCTTCAACTAAGAATGCGCAAAATGATGCTCGTTCTGCTCTTTATCATAACATAAAAATATGGTAGAATAAATACAAAATTTTGCGGAAGGAAGAGAACGCTATGGAGATCGAACGCAAATGGATGGTGACCGGCTGGCCGGAGGGGCTGCCCCTTGAGGAAGAATTCACCATGCGGCAGGGCTATATCAGCGTGCAGCCCACGGTGCGCATCCGGGAGGAAGCACTGACCGGCGGCAGCACCGACTATATCCTCTGCTTCAAGTCCGCAGGGGGCTTGGCACGGGAGGAGATCGAGCGCAGCATCGATAAAGACCTGTTTGTGCAGCTGGAGGAAAAGATCATTGGCAAACCCCTGATCAAAAAGGTGCGCCGGAGCTACCGTCTGCCGGACGGCGCGGTGCTGGAGGTGAACCATGTGGACGAGGGCTTGCCCACAGCGTTCTGGTACGCCGAGGTGGAGTACCCCACGGTGGAAGCCGCGCTCCGCTGGCAACCGGAAGCCTGCGGCCTTGCGGCGTACCTCAACGATGAAGTGACGAACCAGCCCGGCCAGAGCATGGGCGCATACTGGGTGCAAACCAGAGGGTAAAGCCGATAATACTGTGAAGGGAATGACTGTTTACGAAAAAGATCAAGCTGAAGCTGGAGCTCCAGTATAACTCTCCGGTGATCCTTACCTTTTTTCTGCTGTCCATGCTGGTGCTGCTGGCAGATGGCTGGACGAACGGCTGGAGCACCATGAACCTGTTCTGCGTGTACCGCTCCTCGTGGCGGGACCCGCTGGGCTACATCCGGCTGTTCGGTCATGTGCTGGGCCATGCCAACTGGGAGCATTTTCTCAATAATATGCTGCTGCTGTTGGTGGTTGGCCCGCCCATGGAGGAAAAATACGGCAGCATCCCGCTGCTCAAGGGCATTCTGCTCACCGCGCTGGTCACCGGTGTGCTGCAATGCATCCTGTTCCCCAACACAGGGCTGCTGGGTGCGTCCGGCATCGTGTTCATGCTCATCATGCTCTCCTCGCTGGCGGGCTTCTCCGGCGGCATCCCGGTCACCATGCTGCTGGTGGCGGCGCTGTACTTCGGCCAGCAGGTGTACGATATCATCTTTGTGCACGATAACGTGGCAAACTTTATGCACATCGTAGGCGGCTTGTGCGGCACCGCCTTCGGCTATTACTGCGCCCTCCACCGCCACCCGGCGCGCAGCCGCAGATAAAAGAGAAGAATTATGGATAAAAACGGGATACCGGAGCGTCTGCGGACGCTCCGGTATCCCGTTTATACAAGAAAGAAAAATAATGAGTGCGACAAACTGGAAGTTATTTACTTCTCTTCATACTTTTTAACGATAACTAAACTATAAGCAGCCATAATTACAATTGTTTCCACCATCACACCAATAACCGACAACAGGACGTATGGTGTATTTTGACCTTCTAACAGCGGAATTCCTAATATAACAAAAATGATTCCATAGATTATAAACAATAGTCCGCTCGCACGATTGTAACCTTTCACATCTTTTACTTTTATTGTTTCGGTATTAGCCCAGAATCCAACGGGATTCTTAGAAAACATATCTTTTATTCCTAATCCAATTATAAACACTCCCAAAAGTGACCATATAACAAACCCTATCATATTGTTTCTCCTTACAAACCGCATTAAAACCATAATGAGACACATTTTTGTATTTCCCAAAATCGAGATTTACTAATTCTACAAATTTCGATTTGTTGAACTAAGCCGAGTATACCATACAAGCCAATAAAAATATACCCCACTAGGGGAAAATTGGCTGAAAAAAGCGTTCAAAGCGCTCCGCAGAGCGCTTTGAACGCGAACGATAAAAATATTATTTCCATCCCCGGTCGGTGGGGTCCAGCATCCCGGCGGCGGAATACACCAGCGCGTTGCAGATGGCAGCAGCAACATTGCTGCCGCCCTTGCGCCCCATGGCCACAATAGCGGGCACGCCGTGGGCGGTGCAGACGGCAAACAGCCGCTCCTTGCTCTCCACCACGTTCACAAAGCCCACCGGCACCCCGATGACCAGCGCAGGGCGCAGCCCGGCGGTTTCGATCAGGTCGGCAATGGTCAGCAGCGCTGTGGGGGCGTTGCCCACCGCAAGGATGGCACCGGGATGCTCGGCGGCGGCTCTTTGCATGGACGCCACCGCCCGAGTAGTGCCGTTGGCCTTTGCCAGCGCGGCCACTTCCGGGTCAGCCATGTAGCACAGCGCGGTGCCGCCCAGCCGCGCAAGGCCCGGCTTTGTAATGCCGGAAAGCGCCATGTTGGTGTCGGTAACGATGGGCGCAGCGGCTTGCAGCGCCGCCACGCCCGCCGCTACTGCGCCGGGGGTAAAGCGCAGATTGCGGGCGTAGTCAAAATCCGCAGTGGTATGGATCACCCGCTTGACCACAGCGGCAGTCTCCGGCGGCGGGGTCAGACCCATTGCGTCCAGCTCCGCGGTGATGATAGAAAGGCTCGTCCGCTCGATGTCGGCGGGCAGATGGTGCTGCGGGGTCATACGGTGCTCCTCCTTTCCAGTCCCATGGCGGCGTACAGGGCGTTCATGTCCAGCGCCCGGCGCACGCCGTCGGCCAACAGGTCAAACTGCTGCTGACGGTACTCTGCCATGGAGAGCAGCGGTGCATCGGCAGGGGAGATGCCCTTGCGGCTGCACAGCAGCTGCACCAGCTTTTCGGTCAGCTCTCCGGTATCGAACAGCCCATGCAGATAAGTGCCCGCCACGTTGTCCTTTACGCAGCCCTCGGCGCTGCCGTCTGCAAGGCGGCAGAAGGGCACACCCCGCACCGTGGTGCGCCCGGTATGGATCTGGTAGCCGGTCAGCGCAACCCCCGCCAGCTGTGGCGCGGTGACGGTGGCGGTGTCCTGCGTGCGGTGCTTTGCGTCCGTAAACACAGTCTGGATGGGCAGCAGCCCCAGCCCGCGCACGGTCTGGCTGCGTCCGCTCTCAGTGCCCTCCGGGTCGGCAAGAGTATCGCCCAGCATCTGGTAACCGCCGCACACGCCCAGCACCGGCGTGCCGGAAGCCGCCAGTTTTTGCACCGCAGCTTCCAGCCCGCACTGCCGCAGCCAGAGCAGGTCATCTATGGTGTTTTTTGTGCCCGGCAGAATGACCACGTCCGGCGCGCCCAGCTGCCGGGGGCTTTGCACATACCGCACGCTCAGCAGCGAGTGCTGCTCCAGCGGCATAAAATCCGTAAAATTAGAGATATGCGGCAGCTGCAGAATGGCAGCGTCCAGCGGCTTGACGGCGGTGTTGCTTTCCAGCCGGGAGGAGAGGGAGTCCTCGTCCTCAATGTCCACCCGCAGGTAGGGCACAACGCCCAGCACCGGCAGATGGGTCTTTTCCTCCAGCATGGTAAGGCCGGGCTTCAGGATGGCAGCATCGCCCCGGAACTTGTTGATGACCAGCCCTTTGATGCGTGCCCGCTCGGCGGGTTCCAACAGCTCCACCGTGCCGTATAGCTGCGCAAACACGCCGCCCCGGTCGATATCTCCCGCCAGCAGCACCGGTGCATCCACCAGCTTTGCCAGCCCCATGTTGACGATATCGTCCGCTTTCAGGTTGATCTCTGCCGGGCTGCCCGCGCCCTCAATAACGATGATGTCCACCTCTTCGGCCAGACTATTGTATGCGGCTAAAATGTCCGGGATCAGGCTCTTTTTCAGCTTGAAGTAGGCGGCTGCGGGCATCTGCCCGCGCACCTCGCCGTTCACGATGACCTGACTGCCTACATCGCTGCTGGGTTTGAGCAGAATGGGGTTCATGCGCACATCCGGCTCCATGCCGGCGGCCTGTGCCTGCACCACCTGTGCCCGACCCATTTCCAGCCCGTCCCGGGTGACAAAGCTGTTCAGCGCCATGTTCTGGCTTTTAAAGGGGGCTACCCGGTAGCCGTCCTGTGCAAAAATACGGCACAGCGCGGTGCACAGCAGGCTTTTGCCCGCACCGCTCATCGTGCCCTGTACCATAATGCATTTTGCCCGGCTCATGCAAGCACCTCCTGTAAGACTTTTAAGAGCTGCTGGTTTTCCGGCGCGGTGCGCACGGCGGTGCGGTACCAGCTGCTGTCCAGCCCGGGGTAATTGCCGCAGCCGCGCAGCACGATGCCGCGCGGCTGCAAGGCATCGCCCAGCGTTTCCGGTGCCTGAAACAGCAGATAATTCGCGCTGCCATCCAGCACCCGCAGCCCCAGTGCACGTAGCCCGTCCCGCAAAATGGGACGCTGCTGCGCAATAAGCGCCTGCACCCGGGCTACATAGGCGGTCTCGTCCAGCGCCGCCAGCCCCGCTGCCTGTGCAAGACTGGAGACAGCCCACGGCTGCCCGGCTGTCTGCATTTTCTCCAGCAGGGCGATGTTGCTGCACAGGCAGTAGCCCAGCCGCACCCCGGCCATGCCGTACAGCTTTGTAAAGGCTTTCAGGATGACGAGGCAGGGGCTTGCCAGCAGCTTTTTGGCGCTTAGCGCTTCGCTTTCCGGCAGAAAGTCCAGAAAGCACTCGTCCACCACCAGCAGCGCACCGCAAGCTTCGCACCGGTGCAGCAGCGCCTCCACCAGTGCTAGCGGCGTCAGCTGCCCGGTGGGGTTATTGGGCTGGCAGAGGAATACCATGTCGGTGTCCTCGTCCACAGCGGAAATGAATGCTTCCGTCACTGCAAAATCTTCGCTCTCCCGCAGAAAATGCCGCCGGACGGTGCAGCCTGCGGTTTCCAGCGCGGCGGCATATTCCGCAAAGGTAGGGGCGGGCAGCAGCGCGGTGCGGGGCTTTGCCGCCCACACCAGCCGGAAGATCAGGTCTGCTGCACCGTTGCCGCAGAGGATGTGCTCCATGGGCACCTTCTCGTGCACTGCCAGCTTTGCCCGCAAAGCACGGCAAAGGGGGTCGGGGTAGCGGTCGGCGGTGGCAAGCGCGGCAGTAATGGCCTTTGCCACCCCCTCCGGCAATCCCAACGGGCTGACGTTTGCCGAAAAGTCCAGCGCATCCTGTCCGTACTGCGCCCGGTAACCGGCCCAGTCGCCGCCATGTACCAGCTGCATCATAAAATACCTCGTATCAATAGCCCAAGCACCAGCGCCAGCAGGCTTTCGGCGTACATCATGCGGTCCGCGCGGCGGATATCCTCCGGCTCAATGGGACGCACGGCATCGCCGATGGTGGGCTTAGGGTAGTATTCACCAAAATAATAGGCGGGCCCGGCAAGCTGCACGTTCAGCGCACCGGCGCAGGCGCTCTCGGTCTGGGCGCTGTTGGGGCTGGCGTGGTTGCGGCGGTCCCGCCGCCAGATGCGCCACGCATTGCGGGCATCGTTGCCGGTCAGGGCAGCAGCCGCCACCCACAGCAGGGCGGCAATGCGGCTGGGCAGGTAGTTGGCAATGTCGTCCAGCTTTGCCGCCGCACGCCCAAAGTGCAGATATCGCTCGTTTTTGTAGCCCACCATGCTGTCCATGGTGTTGATGGCTTTATAAGTAAGCGCCAGCGGTGCGCCGCCCAGCAGCATATACAACAGCGGTGCGATCACCCCGTCGCTGGCGTTTTCGGCAACCGTTTCCACAGCCGCCTTGGTCACGCCCTCGGCGGTCAGCGCCTGCGTGTCCCGTCCCACGATGCGGCTCACGGCAATGCGGGCGGCAGGCAGGTCGGGCTTTGTCAGCTCCCGGTAGACGTTCGTACTCTCCTGCACAAGCCCCTTTGCCGCCAGTGCCTGCCCGCACCAGAACATCTGTACTGCCAGCCCCAGCAGCGGGTGCAAGGCGGCAGCGCCCGTGCAGACAAGGCTTGTGAGCGCAAAGGTGCCCACCGGTAAGCAAAAGGCCAAGATGCGCCCGCCCCAAAGCTCGCCTTTCGGCGTTTTGGGCAGGCGGGCACGCAGCCCTTTTTCCAGCGCAGAGATGGCCTTGCCCATGTACACCACCGGATGCGGAAGCCACGCAGGGTCGCCGAAAATGGCGTCCAGTACAAAGCCGCCCAGTACCGCGTAGCCGATCATTCCCGTGCCTCCTTCGTGTACTGTACGGTCTTTACCAGATGCAGCACCCGCTTTGCAGTCCAGTCCTTGGCATCCAGCACAAAGCCGCCTGCGTTGGGAGCGCACCATTCATAATAATCCTTGTGGGGCAGGGCATAGCGTTCCATGGCAGCCATCTGGGTGCCGCCGTGGGCTAAGATGACCAGCATCTCCTCGCCGTCCGCAAGAGCTTTATCCACCAGTGCGGAAAAAGCCGCGCAAATGCGCTCACAAAAAGCAGCCTTGGTCTCGCCGTCCGGGCAGGGGCTTTCGCAGTTGGCGGCTACCCATGCAAGGTAGTCCGGGTCGTGTTCCATTTCAATATAGTTTCTCCCCTCAAAGCTGCCAAAGCACATCTCTTTCAGCCCGTCTGTTTCCACAAGCTTTGCACCCGGGAACAGTACCTCGGCGGTCTGCCGGGTGCGGCAAAGAGGGGTAATGTACACGGTCTTGGGGGAAATATCCGCCCGGCACAGCATAGCGCGCCCGGCGGCAGAAAGCGGGATATCCCGCTGCCCCTGATAGCGCTTTTCGGCGTTGTATTCGGTCAAGCCGTGACGCAATAAATAGATCAGCATTCCGGCAATTCTCCTTTCAAAACGGTGGGGATGCCGCAGAACATCTGCACTACGCACTTAGCGCGCGCCGCCAGCAGACAGGCCAGCCGCCCGGCGTTTTCCCGTGCGGCACGCTCGGCCGGGTCTATGGGCACCACACCGCCGCCCACCTCGGTGGACAGCACGATATCATAAGCGGATAATTTGTCCGCAAGTTTCTCAAGCTCCGCATTGTCCTTGCACCCGGCGGCAAGCTGCTGCGCATCCGCGATGCAGCGGCCGGGCAGGGTGCGGGCAAAGGTACGCTTGCCGCTGTAAAGCGGCCCGGTGATCAGGATCATAACAGCCCTCCCCATTGGCAGGCGCACAGCGCCGCCAGCATCCAAAGCTCAGTCTTTTGCAAAAACCACCCGGCAAGATCGCCGGTAATGCCGCCCAACTGCTGCACGGCTACATGGTGATACCACAAAAACAGCAAAATTGCAGCTGCTGCCAGTGCCCCGCCGCCTAAAGCCAGTAACACACCGCAAAGCAGAACTGCGAGCACCGTCAGCACATTGCGCACGACTTTGCGGTCAGCGGCACAGGCAAAGGTGTGGGCAAGGCCGGTGTTTTTTGCCATGGGAAAGGCCGCCACCGCAAGGCCGGAAAGTGCCCGTTCCAGCACCAGCGCCAGCGTCCACAGCGCACCCACCCGGGGCGTGAACTGCACGCAGGCGGCAAGGCAGAGATAAGCCGCAAAATAGCTGCACAGGCGGATGACCGCAAAGGCACCGCAGTGCGGGTCCTTTAAAATTTCCAGCTTCTTTTCCCGGTCGCCGTAGCTGGCAAGGGCGTCACAGGTGTCGGCGTAGCCATCCAGATGGATGCCGCCGGTCACCCATACCGGCACAAGGCAGAACCCTGCCGCCCGCGCCGGGGCGGGCAGCGGCAGCACACCGCACACGCACCACAGCACCCCGCATAAAAGCCCCACCAGCGGAAAGGCGCACAGCGCGTACCGCATATTCTTTTCGTTCCACGCAAACTGCGGCACTGGCACCGCCGAAAACATGGCAAAGGCCACCGCAATGGTCTGCAAAACGATCATTTTTCCACTCCTTTATAATAGACAGGGACGCCGCACACCACCCGCACTACGGCGTCTGCCCGGGCGGCAAGGGCGTTGTTCACCCGTGCCAGCGCCAGCAGATAGCGGTCGGTATCCCCGGCATAGTCCGCGCCGCCGCTGAATACCTCGTTGGAAACAACGATCAAGTTTTCGCACTGCGCGGCAAGGCTCTCCAGCCCCTGCAAAATGTGCTCGGCGGCGGCATCGCCCGCCCCGGCGGGGTCGTACAGCTCGTTGGCGGTCAGGTTGCCCAAGTCCTCCAGCAGTGCGGTACCCCTGCGGGGCAAATGCACCGTCTCTAAATGCAGCGGGCACTCGAGGGTCTCAAACTGCTTTGCAGCGCGCATTTTGCGGTGCTTTTCCACCCGGGCAGCACACTCGGCATCCCACACCTGCATGGTGGCCAGATAATACCGCGGCAAACCGCAGCGCAGCACAAGGGCTTCGGCGTATTCACTTTTGCCGCTGGCAGCGCCGCCCAGCACCAGCGTCAGCATTGGGGCGTATACGGCGCAATGCCGCCCTCCGCAAAGGAATAGCACCCCTCGTACACTGCCAGTGCCATGTCCCACAGCGGGATGCTGGCCACTGCGCCGGTGCCTTCGCCCAGATGCAGCCCGGCGGTGAGCAGGGGCGTTTTGCCCAGCGCTTCCAGCACCAGCCGGGCGGCGGGCTCGGTGGAGCAGTGGCTGGCAAACACGGCCTTGGCTGCTGCCGGACACAGCCGCACGGCGCACAGCGCCGCCACCCCGCTGATGAAGCCGTCCATCAGCACGGGTACGCCCGCCAGCGCCCCGCCCAGAAACATCCCGCACAGCCCGGCGATATCAAAACCGCCCAGCTTGCTCAGTACGTCCAAGGCGTCATCAGAGTCGGGATTGTTGCAGGCAATACCCCGCCGGATGGCGTCCACCTTGCGGGCAAGCCCTGCATCGGAAAGCCCCGCACCGCGCCCGGTCATGGTCTGCACCGGCTGTGCCAGCAGCACGGCGGCTACGGCGCTGGAGGTGGTGGTGTTGCCAATGCCCATCTCGCCGGTAGCCACCAGCCCGTAGCCCTCGGCGGCAAGCTGCCGGGTCAGGGCGATGCCCCGGCCAATGGCCTCCACCGCTTCGGCGCGGGTCATGGCAGGGCCTTTGGTAAAGTCCGCAGTTCCGGCAGCAATGCGGTGGTCCAGCACGCCGGGCACCGGTGCACCGGATATGCCCATATCCACCGGTAGCACATCGCAGTGCGCCGCCTGCGCCATCCGGCAGACGCTGGTGCGCCGCGCGGCAAGGCTCTCGGCTACGGTGCGGGTCACGCTCTGGTCGGTCTGGCTTATGCCCTGTGCTACTACGCCGTTGTCTGCGCAGAGCACCGCCACCGTCCGGCGGGAAAAATCAAACTGCGCCTTGCCGGTCAGCGCGGCGGCATCTTCCAGCAGCGTCTCCAGCGCACCCAGCCCGCCCAAGGGCTTGGCAAGGCTTGCCCAGTGGGCGTGGGCGGCGGCGCGGGCGGCTTCGTCCGGCGGGGTGATGGCAGCAAGCAGCTGCATCAGTTCAGCTTCGGTCATTTTCGTCATCCTTTGTGTTTCAAAAAGTGCTGCGCCGCCTGTACAAAGCGGCGGGGCAGGGCAGTGCCCGCCCAGTAAAGATGCGGGAAACCGGCATACAAATGCGCGTTTGCAAAGCCGCATTCCCACTGTCTTTTTTCGGTTTTGCACACAGAAAAGTCTGTACCATTCTCAGAGGAATCCCAGTGGTGGAATTCATGGATGGGAAACGCTTCTCCGGCGCGGAAAAGCATACTGTCGGCTTTTGCCGTCATAGCGGCATAGCCAAAGCGTACCAGCCGCCCGGCGTTGTGCCCGCTGCCCGGCAGCACATCAGCCATGGGGTAAACCTTGCCGTCCACACCCTCCAGCGCCTGCCCTAGGTACAGAAAACCGCCGCACTCGGCAGCAGTGGGCAGACCCTCTTGCACGGCGTCCCGGATAGCAGCACGCAGGGCGCAGTTTTCGCTCAGCTGCCGGGCGTACAGCTCTGGGTAACCTCCGGGCAGATACAGCCCGCCGATGTTTTCCGGCAGAGCGGCGTCCCGCAGCGGACTGAAAAACACAAGTTCCGCACCCGCATCCCGCAAGGCATCCAGCGCTTCGGCGTAGGCAAAGCAGAAGGCTTCGTCCCGCGCTACAGCAATGCGGACGGCGGGTGCGCACGGTGCGGCAAGCAGCGGCGCAGCCGGGGCGGGGCGGTCGGTCAGCGCCGCCAGCTGTGCCCAGTCCAGTACAAGGGCATCGGCTAATTGCGACAGCTTTTGCTGCAAGTCAACGATCTCCCCGGCGGTTTTCAGCCCAAGGTGACGGCTCTCAATGGCGCACCCCGGCAGATGGGGCAGATACCCCACCACCGGCAGACCGGCCTCGGCTTCCAGCATCGGGCGCAGCGTTTTGTACAAGGCTTCAGAGCAATCATTGAGCAGAATGCCCACGATATGGCTTGGTGTGCGGAACTGCAAAAGCCCCCGCAGCTCGGCGGCAAGGGTGATGCTTGCCCCCTTTGGCTGCACCACCAGCAACACCGGCAGTGCCAGCGTGTCGGCCAGTTCCCAGGCGCTTGCGCGGGTGGTCAGCCCCTGCCCATCGTAAAAGCCCATGGCACCCTCGCATACGGCAGCGCCGTGCCCGGCGGCATACCGGGCATAAAGTGTGCGCACCGTATCCGGGGCAGAGAGGTAGAGGTCTAAATTGTGGCTTTCCACCCCCAGCGCGCTGCGGTGGAACATAGGGTCGATGTAGTCCGGACCGCATTTGAAGGCGCAGGGGTCAGCTCCGCGCCGCTGCAGCGCGGTCAGCACTGCACAGGTGACGGTGGTCTTGCCACTGCCGGAGCGCGGCGCGGCGATGAGAAACTGCATCATGTCCGTGCCCCCGTAATGAGGAATACCGGGTTGTTGGCCATCAGCAGATGCAGACTGCCCGCCGTTTTTGTGCGGCTGACAGAAATCTGTGTCACCTCGGCGGCAAGGCCGTGGGCGGTCAGAGCAGCCACGGCGACGCTGAGTGTTTCCAGCGCAATGGCGGCGATGCACAGCCGCACGGCTGGATTTTTGTGCAGCACAGCGTTTATAACGGCGTCCATATTGCCCTTTGTGCCGCCGATGAATACAGCATCCGGTGTAGGCAGTGCGTCCAAAGCTTCAGGGGCTTTGCCCTCGATCAGGGTCAGATTATAGGCTGCAAATTTCTCCCGGTTTTTCTCAATGAGCGCACAGGCTTTCGGGTCGCACTCTACGGCATATACCCGTCCGGCATGGGCGGCAAGCGCCAGCTCCACGCTTACGCTGCCAGTGCCCGCGCCCACATCCCATAGGGTGTCCGTGGGGGTAACTGCCAGCTTTGCCAGCGCGGCGGCGCGCACCTCCTGTTTGGTCATGGGCACAGCACCCCGGATAAAAGCATCGTCCGGCAGGCCGGGCGTGCGGCGGGGCGGCAGGGCTTCCCGCTCGATAAGCAATACACTCAGCGGTGCAAAGCTCTGCGCTGCCAGCTCCCGGGCAAGGCCAAAGCGGATGGCTTCCGCCGGAGTGCCTAGGTTTTCGCCCACAAGGGTGTGGGCAGCGCCCAGCCCGGCAGCGGTCAGCTTGGCGCAAAGGGTGGCAGGGGTGTCCCCGCCGCCAGTGAGGAAAAACACCTGTGGATGCGCCAAAACCTCGGCTACCGGGTCGCAGGCGCGGCCATGAGCAGACACCAGCTTCCAGTCCTGCCAGGGGCGTCCCACAGCGGCGGCTAAAAGCTGCACGCTGGAAAGCCCGGGCAGCACCCGGACAGAGTATCCCATGGCCCGCAGCAGGGACAGCAGCTTTGCCGCACCGGAGTAAAACCCGGTGTCGCCGCTATACAAAATAGCGGTGTCCGTATCCGGCTGCGCAGCCAAACACGCAAGGATATCCTCCGGTTTATACACGGCTTTGCAGTGATCAGTGCACCCCGCCGGTAAATGCTCCAACAGGCGCTTTGCCCCAAGGATGAGCCCTGCGCCTTGCAGCGCAGCCAGCCCTTGCCCAGTCAGGCTTTCCGGGCAGCCGGAGCCCATTCCGATCAGAGAGATCATACCAGAACCTCCTTGCAGCGTGCCAGAATTTGTGCGGCAGTTTGTCCGTTTTCAGCCGGGCGGCGCACCACGATCAGCTGTGCGCCGGTGTCCTGTGCGGCCTGTGCCTTTTCGGCAAAGCCGCCCACAGCACCGCCGTCCTTCGTGACAAGATAGCGGATGGAGAATTGCTTCATCAAGGCGCAGTTCAGCGCATAGCTGAAAGGCCCCTGCATGGCAATGATGTTTCTGTGCGGAACACCTGCGGCCTCACAGGCAGCAATGCCCTCCCGCGTGGGCAGCACCCGGGGGAACAGCCGCTCCGGGCTGAGCGGCGCAAAGGCGGCAAGCTCTTTTGCGCCGGTGGTCAGCAGCACATTGCCGCTGCACCCGGCCAGAAACGCGGCGGCGTGGGCGGCGGTGGCAAACACCATGCTCCCGGCGGGCAGCGGGCTTTCTTCCCGCAGCAGCCGGTGATACTCCACCCCGGCAGCTGCGCACGCAGCCCGGATGTTTTTGGTGGCGTCCACCGCGTAGGGGTGGGTGGCGTCCACGCACAGCACAGCGCCCTGCAAAAGAGCGGTCATTTCCTCGGGGGTCAGCCGCCCGCAGTGCACAGTGATGCCGTCCGCTTCGCCCTGCTCCTCCGCACCCAGCGGGGTGGCTACGCTGACCAGCACCTGTGCGCCCAGTGCCGCCAGCTGCCGGGAGAACACCCGCCCCTCGGTGGTGCCGCTGAAAACCACTGCCTTCATCTGCGGTACCCCCGTGGGGTGACCATTTTACCGCCCAGCTGCTTTGTGGCGGTGTTGCCGATGTAAACGGTGGTGAACATATCCACCGCTGTACTTTCCAGCTGGGCAAGGCTCAGAACACGGGCGGTCTGACCATCCCGGCCGATGTTGCGCACAAGGCCGCAGACGGTGTCGGCGCTTTTGCCGTTTTCCAGCAGGATGCGCACCGCCTTTGCCAGATAGTCCGGCCTGCCCTTGGAGGAGGGATTGTACAGCGCAACGCAGAAATCTCCCATGGCGGCGCAGGTCAGCCGCTTCTCAATGACCTCCCACGGGGTCAGCCGGTCGGAAAGGGAAATAACGCAGAAATCGTGCGCCAGCGGTGCACCCAGCACCGCCCCGCCGCTGAGGGCAGCGGTCAGTCCGGGCACGATGTCCACGGCAACGTCCGGGTAGTCCGGGGTAAGTTCCAGCAGGGGGCTTGCCATGCCGTACACCCCGGCATCGCCGGAGCAGACCAGCGCCACCCGCTTGCCGGTGCTTGCTTTTTCCAGCGCCCAGCGGCAGCGGGCAAGCTCCTGCGTCATGCCGGTAGAATAGTATTCCTCGCAGGGGAATTCATCGCGGATGAGGTCAAGATAAACCTTATACCCACAGATGGCGTCAACGCTTTCCAGCGTGTTCGCAGCCTGCTGGGTCATATAAAAAGGCTCTCCGGGGCCAAGCCCCACGACATAGACCACCTTCTCGGGACGGTCGATATCAATTTCCATCACGTCAACCATTCTGCCACCTCCAGTCCGGGGCAAAGGGCCTGCACGCCAGCGCAAAGGTTGCGCCGCTGCAGGCAAATTTGGGGTAAAACAGGCTACCGCCCGCGTCCAGCACCGCTGCCCGCTCACAGACATTGTCCACCCCGGTCACGCTCTGTACAAAAGGGGAGGGGGTGAACTGCCCGGGCGTGCTGCGCAGCTGTGCGGCAGTGTAAAACCGCACCGGCCAGCCGTGTGCCTGACAAAAGGCCAGCAAGCCCGGCTCGTTCTGCTTCAGGTCGATGCTTGCAGCGGCGGTAACTGCCTGCACAGCAAGGCCGTGTCGGGCGCAGAAGGCGGCAAAGGCGGCCTCCAGCGTTTCAGCGCTTGTGCCCCGCTTGCAGCCGATGCCCAGCACCCCGATGCGCGGCACAAGATGCAGCGCCTGCCCGGTGGGGCAGAGGGTGAGTGCAAGGTCGGCTTTTTCCGGGGCTTCTGCCGGGAATAACCCGGCGGGCGCAGTGCCCGTTACCGGGATATCTGCCCAGTAATAGACCGGCTGTCCTGCCAGTAACTTGCCGCTGACCAGCTTGATACGCTCCGGTTCCAGCACTATGCAGTTTTGGTGCTTTGCCCACTCGTCCGCTGCAAAAATGCCGTGGGCATCGGTAGCAGTGGTGATCACCGGCACAGCACCGCATACAGCGGCAATGGTCCGCGCCAGATCATTTGCGCCGCCCAGATGCCCGGACAAAATGGGCACGGCAAACCGCCCGCATTCATCCACCACCACCACAGCAGGGTCGGTGGTCTTGCTCTTGCAGTGGGGAGCGATAGCCCGCACCGCAATGCCCGCAGCGCCTACAAATATCAGCGCATCCGACTGCACAAACTGCACGCCTGTCCATTCTGCAAGAGAAGTGCCATCCTGCCCGCACCGGGCAACGCTGCCGGGCAGGGCAGCGGCAAGGCGCTTTGCCAGCGCAAGGCCGGTATCCGTAAAGGCAAGGTAGGCGCAGATCATACCGGCTCTCCTTTGCGGAACTCGGTGGTAAAGGCGGGGTCGTACAGCTTGCTGCGCTCGTACTGTGTGCCGAGAAAATCTCCCACTACGATAAGCGCCGTCTTGGTAATGCCTGCCGCGCGGGTGCTCTCTGCCAGAGAACCAACCGTGCACCGCACGATTTTTTCTTCCGGCCAGCTGGCCTTGTACACCACGGCGGCGGGCGTTTCCGGTTTGTACGCACCCTGCAAAAGCGCCGCCTGCACCTTATCGATCAGCCCGATGGACAGAAAAATCACCATGGTCGCACCGTGTGCGGCAAGGCTTGCCAGCCTTTCCCGCTCCGGCACGGGGGTGCGTCCCTCCATGCGGGTGATGATGACCGTCTGGCTGACTGTGGGCAGGGTATACTCGGCGTTCAGTGCAGCGGCAGCGCCGCAAAAGCTGGAAACACCGGGGGTGTCATCGTAACAAATGCCGTCTGCGTCCAGTGCATCCATCTGTTCTCGGATGGCACCGTACAGGCAGGGGTCGCCGGTGTGCAGACGCACGGTGGTCTTACCTGCGGCTTCCATCCGGCGCATCACGTCCAGTACCTGCTCCAGCGTCATCTCGGCACTGTTGTAGATGGTACAGTCCGGCTTTGCCAGCCCCAGCAGCGCCGGGTTGACCAGACTGCCCGCATAAATAATGCAGTCTGCGGCTTGTAAAAATGCTGCACCGCGCCGGGTGATCAGATCCGGTGCGCCGGGCCCGGCGCCCACAAAATGTACCATGTGCATTACTCCTTCCATTCGTTCAGCAGGCGGGCGGCAGTTTCAGTCTGTCCCAGCGGGCCGTGCTGGTTTGAAAACAGCACCGCGCCCACCCGGAACGCCCCGCCCGCGCGGCGGTCAAGATGCAGCTGGATGGCGGCAAGCAGGCTTTGCAGCACCGGCTCCCGCAGCCTAGCTGTATCCAGAATCTCCAGACAGGCATCCGTGGTGGCGGCATTGTACAGCGCAGTGCACACCTCCCGGTCAGCACCGCACAGGGCAGCGTGGGTGCAGAACAGCTCCGTGCGGCAGTCTGCCGTGTGGGAGTGGGTGTTCATAATGCCGCCCGCCAGCTTGCACAGCTTGCCGACGTGCCCCACCAGCAGCACCTGCTCAAAGTGTGCCGCTGCCGCCATGTCCAGTGTATCCCCGATAAAGTTGGAGGTCTTGACCACCGGGATGGCGGCAAACTGCGGGTAGGTTTCGTGCAGATAGTCCAGCCCGTAGTTGCCCGGGGCAAGGATAAGCCGCCGGTGGCTTTTTGCCCGCAGCGCCGCCTGATTCATTTCTAACTGGATGGTGTCCAGAATGGCCTGCTGGCTCATAGGCTCTACGATGCCGCTGGTGCCCAGCACTGACAGCCCGCCCTCCACCCCGATATGGGGGTTGAAGGTGCGCCGGGCTACCTCCTCACCGCCGGGGATGGAGATGGTCACGGCAAAGCCGCCGGGGTAGCAGGCGGCTTCTGCCTCCCGGCGCAGCGCTTCGGTGATCATCTGCCGGGGCACATGGTTGATGGCGGCTTGCCCGACCGGCTGGTCCAGCCCGGGTTTTGTCACCCGGCCTACCCCCGCGCCACCGGTAATGCGTACCTCGGGTGTGCCGGGCAGCAGCGTCACCGTGGCGGTCACCGGCAGACCGGTGGTCACGTCCACGTCATCGCCGCCGTCCTTTTCAATGGCGCATTCCGCGCCGTTTGTAGAGGTACGGCAGAACAGGGGAGCTACCTCCACCACGATGCCCTTGGGCGTGCGCAGAGCAACGGTTTCCGGCGCAATGCCGGTCAGCAGCAATCGGGCAGCCCCGGCTGCTGCCAGTGCCGCACAGGTGCCGGTGGTGTAGCCGCAGCGCAGCAGCTTTTGCCCGCTGCGCACATAGTGCTCGAATTGAGGCTTTTCCGGCTTTGATGGGTCAAAAACAGCGCTGTACTGTTCTTCCGTCAGGCCGTAGAGCGCCTTGATATTTTCCCGGGCAAAGGCCTGCGCCGGGGGCATGGGGGCAGAAACGCCGTGCGGTGAAACGCATACCACCGCGTCCGCGATCTTCTGCGCCATGTCCAACTCGTGCAGGGTCACGATGACCGCAAGCTGCTGCTCATGCGCCAGCTTTTGCAGAATGGTCAGCAGCTCGATCTTGCCCTTGATGTCCAGAAAAGAGGTGGGCTCGTCCAGCAATAGCACCTGCGGCTGCTGACAGACCGCCCGCGCCAGCAAAATGCGCTGCCGCTGCCCATCGCTGACGCAGTTGAAGTCCCGGTCGGCCAGATGTGCCGCGCCCACCAGTTCCAGCGCATTCTGCACCTGTTTTTTGTCCTCGGCAGAAAGGATGCCCAACCGCCCGGTGTAAGGAATGCGTCCCGCCGCTGCAAACTCAAAGCAGGTGGTCAGTTCCGTGCGGCGGGTGTGGGGCAGCATCAGCGCCAGCTTTTGCGCCCGGGCGTTGCCGGGGATGCGGGCAAGCTCCTGCCCGTCCAGCAGCACTGCGCCGCCTAAGGGGGTAAGCTGCCCGGCTAAGGTTTTGAGCAAAGTGGATTTGCCCGCGCCGTTCGGGCCGATGAGCGCCAGCACCTGCCCCTTGGCAGCACCCAGCGCGATATCCCGCGCAAGAGCAGCTTTGCCGTAGCCGATGGCAAGGGCTTTGGTTTCAACGGAGTTTTTCATCGCACATCCTCCCGGTTGCGGCGCAGCAGCAGCCCAATGACCACCGGTGCACCGAATACAGCGGTGACCGCGCTGATGGAAAGCTCCATGGGCGCAAACAGGCTGCGGGCAATTAAATCACACAGCAGGCAGAATGCCGCCCCGCCCAGACAGCAACCCGGCAGCACATACAGCGGGCGGGCGCTGCCCAGCAGCTGTTTGACAAGGTGCGGCACGGCGATACCCACAAAGGAGATCGGCCCCGCAAAGGCGGTAACGCAGGCGGCCAGCAGGCTGGAAAGCAGCACCAAAAGCCGGGAGAACCGCCGCACATCCACGCCCACGCTCCGGGCGTAGGCTTCACCCATCTGGTAAGCGGCCATGGGCTTTGCAAGGCAGAAAGCCGCTGCCAGCGCGGGCAGCACCACCAGCGCCGCCGTGCGCACATTGCTCCACGTCATGCCGGAAAAGCTGCCCTGCGACCAGTTGTGCAGGTTGACGATGCTGCTATCCTGCGCAAAGGCCACCACAAACTCGGTGATGGCAGAGCAGATGTAACCGATCATTACGCCGCATATTACAAGGATGCTCATGCGCTGCACCCGGCGGGCAGCGGCCAGCACAAAGGCCATAGCCGCCATAGCGCCCGCAAAGGCCGCCAGAATGAGCACGGCAGAGCTGGTCAGCAGACCGTAGTTCAAAAACAGCACCATCACCAGCGCCACCGCCAGCTTAGCCCCGCTGGAAATGCCCATCACGAAAGGGCCGGCAATGGGGTTTGCAAAAAAGGTCTGCAGCAGGTAGCCCGCCGCCGAGAGCGCTGCGCCCAGCAATGCGGCCATCACCGCGCGGGGCAGGCGCAGCTGGGTAATGATGCCCACACTCAGCGCGTCCTGCCCGCGTCCGGTCAAAGCGGCAAGCACGGCCTGCGGGGTGAGCGCAACGCTGCCCCAGAACAGGCTCACGGCAAACAGCACCGCCAGTAGCAGGGCAAGGCAGCAGTAAGATAAAACAAGGCGTTTGCGGCTGGTCATAAGCGGCTCCTCAGGTGATCCTGGTCAAAAAATGCAGGGTGTCGGGGTCGGCAGTTGCCCCGGTAAAAACGGCATGGAGGTCCAGCATAAAATCTGCCAGTGCCATGCTTTGCTGGAAAAAGCTGGGCGTCGTGCACCAGATATTCCCGCTTTGCACCGCCTTGCACTCTGCCAGCAACGCGCAGCGGGCAAGCAACTCTTCCTTGGTGGAGATGGTGCCCTCGATGGTGCCGTTGTAGATGAGCACATCGGCGTCCTTGACTCCGGCGTAAAGATCCTCCAGCGGGATATTCATGGTAGAAAGGCTGTTGCCGCTGTCGGCAAGGTCTGCAAAAACATATTCGCCCCCGGCCATGCCGATCATCTGCGCCACATAGTCTCCGCTTTTGCGCACAGTGGCAAGGCCGCTGGAAGTAATAGAGAAAAACGCGCAGCGTTTGCCGGTGGAGGGCTGTTCCAGCAGCGGCGCAATGCGCTGCGCCTGCCGGGCGAACACCTCCTCGGCAAGGGCTTCTTTGCCCAGCAAAATGCCGTACAGCTTGATCCACTCCATCCGCGCCAGCGGGTTGCTCTCGTAGCTGGAACGCTCCACCAGCACCGGAATGCTGAACCGCTCCAGCTGCTCCTTCACCTCCGGGGTGTGGTAGATCATGGTATTTTCCACCGCAAGGCCGCATTCTGCGGTCAGGATGCGCTCGTAGTCCGGAGCGCTGTACTTGCCCGCGTAGGCAATGCGCCCGGACTGCATGGCCTGTTTTGCCTCGTCCAGATACCAGCCCTCGGCGCGGGTACCGGAAAGGGCAATGCTGTCCAGCGCATCCAGATGGAGGAATAAGTCCATGGCAGAGGTGGACACCAGATAGATATTCTGCACCGGCTGCTGCAAAACGGTCACGCCCTCGGGCACGGTGCGCAGAGTGGCAGCGCCCTCCGGCCGGACAAGAAACTTTGCCTGTGCGTCCGGGATGGTCAGCAGGGTAGAGCCATCTGCGTAGCAGTCGGCGGTAAACTGGGTGGCGTAGTCCAGCGGGTAGGCGTGGTCGAACACCAGCTCGTCCGTATCAGCTGGTGCAGTGGGCGCGGCAGTGCAGCCTGCAAGCACCAGCGCGGCGGCGGGCAGAGCTTTTAAAAATTGAGCGCGGGTCAGCTTCATGGAAGGTTACTCCAAGGTAAAGGTCAGGGTGTATTCGATCTCGTGGGGCTTGCTCATGGCAACAGTATCGGCGGTAACAGCCAGCGGGGTGCCCAGTGCAGCCACAGGAATTTCAAAGGTGGAGTTGCCCTCGGTGTTGGTGGGCAGATACTTCTCGCCATCCACGATCATGTAGTCGTAGTTGGGGCTGCTCCACACGATGGTAGCGGTCATTTTGCCCTCTGCCACGGTCAGGGAAGCGGGGCTTTCCACGGTGGCGCGGCCGGAGCCGCCCTCCAGCACCACGGCAGCGGTGTATGCACCGTCTGCAGGGGTCTCAGCAGCCTGCTCCGTCTTGGGCTCGGCGTTGCGCACGCTTACGGTGTGGTCGTACCACTTGCCCTTGGTGCCCAGCAAAGCCAGCTGAAAGTCGGTGTCCAGTGCTTCCACCGGGATGTCGTAACCGTACACCTCCTCGGTGGTGCCATCCGCGTAGGTGACAGTGTCCACGGTGGGGATGAGCCATGCAGTCTTGTTGGCCTCGGCATCGGCGGCAAGGCCGGGGTAGAGGTTTACGATCTTTTTGGAAGCCAGACTGACATGGAAGGTCATCACGCCGTTTTCCACGGTCAGGGTGCCCTTGCCGTTGCAGGCTTCGCTTGTGTGGAACATACTGCTGTCGGTCTCAAAGTCAGCGGTGTATACGCCGTCCGGCAGGGCAGCTTCGGCAGCGGCAGAGGAAACCACCACGGAAGAAGCAGCCACAGAGCTTGCCGCAGCGGAGGAGGCGGGGGCAACCCCGCCGCAGCCTGCCAGAGAAGCAGCCAGCACCACACCGGCCAGAGAAACGAAAATAAACTGTTTGCAGCGCATAAAATAAATACCTCAGTATCCTAAATTTTTTGCCCGGCATCTAAACTGCCGGGGCAGGGGGCGTTTTCTCCTCGTGCGGGGAACGCGCCCATAAAAGAAAACCCTCTCCGTGTGCAGAGCAGCGCCGGAGAGGGCTTCTGAATCCATTAGCCGTTCAGAAGATCCATAGCGGCCTTGGTATGTGCAATGTACAGCTGCTGGACATCCGCAATGCGGCCCAGACCGGAGATCTGGCAGTCCACATCCTCAAAGCAGCCTGCGGCGGTAAACTGGCTCAGCCAGCTGTCGGCATCCTCACCGGCCATGTCGTTGTTGGCGTGGTCGCCTGCCACCACCATCAGCGGGCGCAGGATGACCTTGGTGTAACCGGCAGCCTTCACGGCCTCGATGACGGCCTCGCAGGAGGTCTCCTCGGGCTCGCCCTCCACCGTGCCGATGAACACGTTGTCGTAGCCCAAGGTCTGCATGGTGGTCTGCATCTGGCTGTAGCTCACCTTAGCGGTGTGGGAGGTGCCGTGACCCATAAAGACGAAAGCGGTCTTATCGGCGGCGGCAGAAGCGGCGCTCTCGTAACCGGCTTCCTTCACAGCGGCAGCGGTAACAGCCTTGGCAACAGCTTCCTTATCTGCATTGATGACGGAAGCGTCCGCGCCGACCTCGCCCAGCAGGGGCTCAGCCACAGCAACGCTCTCGAACTTGTCGCGGTACTGATCCAGCATCTCGTTCATCTCGTCATACTCTGCACCGTGCATCAAGTGGGTGGGCTGCACGATCAGGTTCTTCACGCCGTTTGCCACAGCGCGATCCAGTGCCTGCTGCATATTGTCGATCTTCTCTCCATCGCGAGCCTGCACATGGTTGATGATGATCTGTGCGGTAAAGGCGCGGCGCACGCTCCAGTCGGGGTAAGCGGCCTGCAAAGCGTCCTCAATGCCCTTGATGTCGGCAGCGCGGCTGTCATTGAAGGAGGTACCGAAGGACACCACCAGCAGCTCGTTCTCGCCGATCTCATCGGCGTTGCGGGCATCATCCTTGGAAGCATCGCCGGTGTCGCGGCCAAAGTAGTCGGGGTCGGCGTTCTCGCCCTCCACCAGCTCCTTCTGGGCATCGGTCAAAGCGTCCCAAGCGGCCTTTGCAGCTTCGCACTGGGCGTCGGTGTCATCGGTGCGCTGCTGCACATAGATGGCGTCGATCAGGTCTGCCACGTTCTGTGCGGCCAGTGCGTCAGCGTCTGCGCCGGAAGCTTCGCTGCTGGCGGCAGAACTGGCAGCAACAGAGGAAGCCGTGCTGGATGCAGCCCCGCCGCAGCCGGTCAGTACACCGGCGCACAGAGCCAGAGCGGTCAGAGCGGCCGCCGTTTTGCGGATGTTGCGTTTTTTCATCTTGTTTTCCTTTCCTGATGTGGGTAAAATACGGCACCGAACAGAAGGGTACAGGAAAGAGAACCTAGGGTGTATCTGAAAAAACGGGGTCTTTTGCTTGCGAAATGGCAAAGCAAAAAGACCCCGTATCTTACAGGCTTTTTGGTACAACCAATTCCTCGTGATCTGGGGCAGCAAAGCCCCGGTACCAACAGCGGGCAGGTTTCCTGACTGAAAGCTCAACGCCCGCTGCCGCCTTCCCAAGCCGTATAACTCAGTGACCGGTGCAAAAGCACCCTGACAGTGGACTCCCTTATCACAGTGACGAGATCGTGCGGGATCTGCACCCGCTTCCCTTTTAACGTTCCTGCCGCCGCCCGGTGGGGCAAAGTGACGGAACGCACCTGCTGTTTTCTGTTCAGTTCGACAAAAAGTATAGCACAGCCCCTTACAAAACGCAAGAAAAAACGGAGAAATGCTTGACCTTCCCCCCGCCGGAAGGTGTATACTTGGCTCGAACCTGAAAGCAAGGAGACAGCCCATGTTAAAGCCTATGTTAAAGATAGAACATCTGACCAAAACCTACGGCGGCAAGCCCGCCGTGCAGGACCTTTGCCTGCACATCCGCCCGGGGGAGCTGTGCGCCTTTATCGGGCACAATGGCGCGGGCAAGACCACTACTTTAAAATGCTGCTGCGGCATCCAGCAATTTGATGCCGGTGAAATTTATGTGGACGGCATTTCCGTGCGGGACGACCCGCTGGAATGCAAGCGCCGTCTGGCCTACCTGCCGGACGACCCGCAGCTTTACGATTATATGACCGGTATCCAGTACCTTGATTTTATTGCAGACATTTTTGGCGTAAGCGCCGCACAGCGTGCGCAGCGCATCCGGCAGTATGGCGATGCCTTTGGCCTGACGCCGGACTTGGCACAGTCCATCGGGGCATACTCCCACGGCATGAAGCAGAAGCTGGCCATCATTGCGGCGCTGTTGCACGAGCCGAAGCTGATTTTAATGGACGAGCCTTTTGTCGGGCTGGACCCGCTGGCTTCCCATCAGCTCAAGACCCAGATGAAAGCCTTCTGTGCGCAGGGCGGGGCCATCTTTTTCTCCACCCATGTGCTGGAGGTGGCCGAGAAACTCTGCGACCGGGTAGCCATTTTGCGCAAGGGTCAGCTGGTGCGCGAGGGTGCCATGGAGCAGGTGCGCGGCGACGACACACTGGAAGAGGTCTTTCTGGAGCTGGAGGATACGGGGGAAGCGCTATGATCCGTGCATTGCTCAAAAAACAGCTTCTGGAGCTGGGCGCGGCCTTTGTGCGCAGCAGCAAGACCGGCAAGCGGCGCTCCCGGGCGGGAGTATTTGGCTACGCGCTGCTGTTTATAGTGCTGATGTTGCTGGTCATGCTCAGCTTTGGCGCTATGGCGCTGCCTATGGCGTTAACGCTGGTACCGCAGGGGCTGGACTGGCTCTATTTTGTGCTGATGGAGCTTTCGGCGCTGACGGTCAGTGTGCTGGCCAGTGCCTTTACCAGCTACGGACATTTGTTCCGCTGCCGGGATAACCAGCAGCTGCTGGCGCTGCCTATCCCGCCGGGCGCTATTTTTGCGGTGCGCTGCGGCGGGGTGTACCTGACCGGGCTGATTTATCTGCTGCTGGCGTGGGTACCCTCGGTGGTCTGCTATGCGCTGGCAGCACCCCACCCCGGCGGTGCACTGCTGGCGGCGCTGCCGGTGGCACTGGCGCTGGCGGGTGTCTCCATGGTGCTGGCTGTTCTGCTGGGCTGGGCTGTGGCGCTGCTCAACCGCCGCGCCCGGCACAAAAGCCTTGTCACCGTAGTGGGTACGCTGCTGTTTCTGGCGGTCTATTATGCAGTATTCCAATGGGTGGGCAACGCGGTGGATGCCCTCGTGCTGGATGCCGTGCAGGCGGGCGCTGCTGCCAGTCGTGCCGTTGCACCGCTGCATCTGCTGGGCTTGGCCGCAGTGGGCAGCGCTCCCGCACTTCTGCTATTGCTGGCACTGGCTGTGGCCTGTATGGTGCTCTGCGGCAAGGCGCTGGCAAAGCCATATCTGCGGCTGCTGACCCTTGAGCCGGGAAAGATCAAGGCGGAATACCGCGCAAAGGCGCAAAAAAAGCAGCCCCCGCACCGGGCATTGCTGCGGCGGGAACTGCTGCATCTGGGTGCTTGCCCCATGTGGCTGCTCAACTGTGCACTGAGCAGTCTGCTGCTGCCGGTGCTGGGCGTGGCAGCACTGTGGAAGGCCGCAGACCTGCGCGCCTTTACTGCTGCTTACCTGCCGGAGAGCCTGCCCATGCTGGTGTGCGGGATGGTGTGCACCGCAGCCGCCATGAACTTTATCACAGCGCCATCGGTGTCGCTGGAGGGTGACACCCTCCGGCTGCTGCAAAGCCTGCCGGTGACCCCGCAGCAGGTGCTGCGGGCAAAGGTGGAGCTGCAATTGCTGCTCACGCTGCCTGCGGCATGGCTGTGCGCCGGGTGCGCCATGGCGGCGCTGCGCATTCCGGCAGGGCAGGGATTGCCCGTGCTGGCGGTGCTGGCAGCCTTTGTGTGGCTGACGGCGCAGCTTGGGCTTGTTTTAGGACTGTGCCTGCCCAACCTCCACTGGGTCAGCGAAGCCGCTGTCGTCAAGCGGAGCGCCGCCAGTATGCTGGCGATGTTCGGCGGGTGGCTGCTGGCGGGCGGGGTGCTGTTTTTGCCCCTGACCTTACTGGACTACGCCGTGCCGCCGCTGGCAGCACAGACTGTTTGTCTGGCGGTGCTGCTGGAGCTGAACCTATTGCTGCACCGCTGGCTGTGCACCCGCGGCGCAGCCCGGTTTGCCGCCCTGCACTAAAGTGGGACGAATTGGAATGCCCTCCGCTTTGCTTTGGGCATATTCAGCGGAAAAAGCATTTGAATAGAGCAAAAACGGGCAGCCTGCGGGCTGCCCGTTTTTGCATTTTCACGGGAGAGGTCATAAGAGAAAATAGCAGATGCAGTGCCTGTTTCCTGAGGAAACAGCGGCACTGCGGGAAAAACGATGCTTTTTGCAGTTACAGCGCATCCAGTGCGGTGCGGGCGGCGCGGATGTTTGCTTCGCTGGTCTGCCAGATCTCAAACTCGGAAAAGCCTGGCAGACCCATGGGCACGCCCTCCCGCCGGAAGGTCATGCGGCTATCCAGCACCTGCTTGCCGGAAAGGTGGAACGCCCGGGCACCGGTCTGGGCGGCAAGGGCGGGGATGTTGGCGGCAGATACGCCTGCGCCCACCAATATCTCCACTTCCTGCCCGGCAGCTTCCACCAGCTGCCGCAGCAGGGCAGCACCCTGCGGGGCGCTTGCGGCCTGTCCGCTGGTCAGGATGGTGGCAAGCCCCAGCTGCTTTGCGGCTTCCAGCGCGGCAAAGGGGTCGCAGCAGACATCAAAGGCGCGGTGCAGGGTGCAGTCCACGGTGCGGTGTGCTTTTTCTGCCGCCTGCCGGGCTGCGGCGTAGATGGGGCGCAGGGCGTCTAAGTCCAGCGCGCCCGCCGGGGTCAGTACGCCGGTCACGATACCGTCTGCACCGGCAGCGACCAGCTCTGCGGCGCATTCAGCCATCTGTGCCAGCTCGTAGCGGTCGTAGCAGAAATCGCCAAAGCGGGGACGGAGCAGCGCCCGCACCGGCAGACCGGTCTCGGCTTTGACCTGCCGCAGCAGGGCAGGGGAAGGAGTGGTGCCGCCGATGATCAGGTCGGCACACAGCTCCAGCCGGTCAGCGCCGCCGCGTTTTGCCGCCAGTGCGCTGGCGGTGCTGTCTACGCAAACTTCCAAAGTATATTGCATAAGCGAAACCTCCAACATGGTTGCTTCAACAAGACCCGCCGACAGAGAGCTATCGGCGGGTCAAAATTATTGTTATTTTACGCTTTCAAGGAAGCGGACAAAACCGGCGCGGCCTGCTTCATCCAGCTTGTACACACCGGCATCGGCCAGCACCTGTGCAAACACATAACCTACCTCGTCCTGCAGGATCAGGTGCACATTGTCGGCGTTCAGCTCCGGGTGCTTTGCAAGGATCTCCTCCGCCCACGCGGCGTGCTTTTGCAGGCTTTCGGGGTATTCTGCGGTGGGCAGGTGCACCACCAGCACATCAGCAAGGTCGAACAGCTCCTGCTTCAGGCGGCTGGGCAGCACAGCCAGACCCATCACCTCGATGAGGCCGATATTCTCCTTTTTGATGTGGTGCAGCTTGGCATGGGGATGGTACACACCCAGCGGATGCTCCGGGGTGGTGATGTTGTTGCGCAGCACCAAGTCCAGCTGATACTTGCCGTCCCGCATCCGGGCGATGGGCGTGATGGTGTTGTGGGGCTCGCCATCGGTCTCGGCGAAGATAAAGCAGCTCTCGTCGGTGTAGCCGCGCCAAGCAGCCAGCAGCTTATCGGCCAGTTCCACAAGGCGTGTGTCATCTGCACAGGTCAGGCGGATGCAGCTCATGGGCCAGTGCACGATACCGGCTTCCACGTCCTCAAAGCCGGGGAACACCCAAGGTTTTTCAATAGGAGCCTTGGCCATGGCAAACTCATAATGGCCGCCCTGAAAGTGGTCGTGGCTCAGGATGCTGCCGCCCACGATGGGCAGGTCGGCGTTGCTGCCCACAAAGTAGTGGGGGAACAGACCTACAAAATCCAGCAGCTTGCGGAAGGTCGCCCGCTCAATTTTCATGGGGGTGTGCTGGTTGTTGAACACGATGCAGTGCTCGTTGTAGTAAACGTAGGGGCTGTACTGCAAATTCCACGCGCTGTCGTTGATGGTCAGCGGGATGATGCGGTGATTTTCGCGCGCGGGGTGGTTCATGCGGCCTGCGTAGCCCTCGTTCTCCGCGCACAGCTGGCACTTGGGGTAAGCGCTCTGGGGCGCAAGCTTTGCGGCGGCAATGGCCTTTGGGTCCTTTTCCGGCTTGGACAGGTTGATGGTGATATCCAAGTCGCCGTACGCGGTCTTGGTGACCCATTTCAGATCGCGCTTGATGCGGTAGCGGCGGATGTAGTCGGTGTCCTGACTGAACTTGTAGAACCAGTCGGTGGCGGCCTGCGGACCCTCGTTCTCGTACCGCTCCTCAAAGTTTGCGCGCACGATGCTGGGGCGCGGGGTCAGCACGCCCATCAGCTTGGTGTCAAACAGATCGCGTGCGGTGGAGTTGTCCTCGCACACGCCGCGGGCAACGGCATCGTCCACAAGGGTCTTGAGGATGCTTTCCAGATCGGTATAGCACGCTTCGCCCTCTGGGGCGGTAAAGTCGTCCAGCTGCATGGTCATCAGCAGCTGGTTGCGGATATAGATCTCGTCATCGGGCAGGATCAGCCCGGTGTCCAGCCCGTAGTTCACGAGCTGCTGGATGGCAGTGGATATCACAGCACAGCACCCCCCTCGGGACGGATGTTCAGCACATGGCAGCGGCCAGCGCCGAGGATCTTTTCCATGTTGGCCTTAAAGTCTGCCAGCATCTCCACCGGCACAAAGGCCTGCACCGTACCGGCAAAACCGCCGCCGTGCACGCGCACAGCGCCCTTACCGCCCAGATAATGCTTGGCAGCGGCGATGGTCACAGCCACCTCCTGATGCTCCTTGTAACCGGCGGGGATGACGTTCTGCAGATACTCCCAGCTGCTGTCGCCGGAGGCAGTCACCATCTGCAAAAAGGCGTCAAAGTTGCCCTCGCGCAGGGCAGCTACCTGCTGGGGCACGCGGTCATTATCGGCGTAGAAGTGGAAGGCGCGCAGCACAGCGCGGTCGCCGCACTGCTTGCGGCAGGCCGGAATATTTGCAAGGAAGGTCTCAAAGGGCACGTCCCGCAGCACCTCGCCGCCGCACACAGCGGCCACAGCGCGGCACTCGTTGGGGATGGCGGCGTACTCGTCGGTCAGGTCGGCATGGTCTGCACCGGAGTCCAGAATGCACAGCGCCAGACCGGCCTTGGAAAAGTCCACCTGCACCGGCTCCACATCAGGGTTTGCCTTGTCGGCAAAGTCGATGGTGATAATGTTGCCCACGCTGGAAGCCATCTGATCCATCAGACCACAGGGCTTGCCAAAGTAGACGTTCTCTGCCCACTGGCCGATCTGTGCAATGGCGATGGGGGAGACCTTTTCTGCCATGAAACAGTCGTTCAAGATCACACCGACCAGCACCTCAAAGGCGGCAGAGGAAGAAACGCCGCTGCCCTTGGGCACGTTGGAGGAGATGTACACGTCCAGACCAGAAAGCTTTGCGCCGCGCTGACGGAAAGCCTCGCACTCGCCGCGCAGCAGGGAAGCGGTGGTGTTCTCCTCCTCCTTGCGGGCAGTCAGGTCGTCAAGGTCGATAACGCACAGGTCGTAGCCCTCGCTCTGTACGCGCAGCTGGTTCAGGCTGTTGGGGGCGGCAGCAGCAATCATATCAATGTTCACGCTGCCTGCCAGCACACGGCCGTGCTGGTGGTCGGTGTGGTTGCCGCCGATCTCGGTGCGGCCGGGGGCACTATACAGACCGGCTTCGCTATGTGCGCCGAAGGCGGTCTCTAACCCGTCCAGAACAGCCGCATAGCGGGCTGCCTGTGCAGGGGTCTGGTCGGGGGTGCAGCAGTACAGCGCAGCCAGACGCGCAGCGTGTGCGCCCTCGGTCAGCTCCTGCTTCCAGGTGGAAATGGACTTCATCATGGAAATTTCCTCCTACTATTATGATCGGAAAAGTCGATGCAGCCGTTCGCAGCTGCCGTAGCTGCTTCTATAATAGTCAAACACAACGCAAAAAACCATGTGTTATTGTTGCATCTCGATGAAAAGTTGCAAAAAACACCCGCGCAGCCCGATTAGCTGCTGCCGAACAAATAAAATAAAAATTTTTCCGGCAAATCAAAATGCTTGGCATAAATGCACACAAATCCCGGAATTTTGAGCGCAGCGCCCAAAAAAGACGGGATGGAAAATTGCACTTTGCACAAAAAAACATCCCCGCACCGATGCAGCCATCGGGTGCGGGGATGTGGTTCAGTGGGTAAATTCGCTGCCGGTCAGGCCGTCAAGGTTCAGCATTCCTTCCAGTGCGGCAATGTCGGCGTTCACGTCCAGCGCATCGGCTTGGAACAGCTTGTCCAGCTGGTTTTCAAAGGCGGTCACCAGCAGGTCCATGCTGCGCTCGATGCTGTGTTTGGCTTCGGTGATGTTCGTGCCCTCCACCGCCTGCCCGGAAAGGCTGGCGTAGGTGTTCAACAGCTTGAGCGCAGTGGGTAGATAGTAATTCATAAATTTTTGCAGCTGTGCCTTTTTCTCCGGGTCCTTCTGCGCCAGCGCAAAGATGCGTCCGCTGACCTCTTCCAGCCGGGAGATCTTCACGCTCATCACCGGGTCAGGGATGGCATCGTTCACCTCTCGCAGCTGGCGCAGCAGGGCGGCGTACTCGTCCTCTGTGGCAGGCCGGGCTTTAGGTGCCGGAGCGGGTGAGGGCTTTTTTGGCTGCGGTGCCGCGCCCCGCACCACCAGCGTGTCGGTGCGGTTGTCAATGTAGGCATCCGCGCCGAAGTATCCGTGCTCAATGGCGCTTTTTGCGGCAGCGCGTCCCCGGGCGGCGTCCACCCCGGCAGCGGCAAACAGTTCCGGCAGGGGGATGTTATCCCGTTCGCCTACCACCTTGTCCAGCAGCCGCTCCAGCTTGTGGGTGTGGTTCATCCGCAGGCCAGTCAGCAGCGCACCGCCGCCGCCGATGGCCATGACGATATCGGAAAACAGCTCCCCGGGGTCAGGCAGCACCTGCCATGCACCGATGATATCCACTGTATCCATCACCCCGGCAAACAGGAAAACGGCACCCATGATGGTGCAGAGGGTGGCAATATTCTTGTGCCACTGTTTGGCGCTTTTCTGCTCTGCCGTTGGGATGTCCTGCCCATAGGATGCGTTTGCTTTCTGCGTTGAGGCAGGTTCCGGGGCGGGGCGGTAGTCGCCCCGGGCAGCGGCGGCTTCCTGCTCCTCCTTCTGCACCTTCTGGTCGATGCCTTTCAGGATAAACAACAGCACCCCCAACGGCCCGGACATCGCCATCACGATAAAGATGGCAATGGTGGGGATCTTTGCAAAATAATGTTTTCTCGGCTCCATGAAATAAATTTCCTTTCACAGAAAGATAAAAATAAAAGACCGCGTTCCACTCTATTATAGCGGAGCGCGGCCTTTTTGTTAAGGGGGTATTTCTGTGCGCGAAAAGTTTACTTCATCAGGCTGCAAACGGCTTCGGCATAAGCGGCGGGGTCGTCCACGGGCAGACCCTCGATCAGCTGTGCCTGTGCGTACAGCAGGGCGCTGTACTTGTTCAGCTTCTCGGTGTCGCCAGCCTCCTGTGCGGCCTTCAGGGCGGCAAACACGGGGTGGTTCACGTTCAGCTCCAGCACCTTGTCGCTCTTCACGCCCTCGCTGCCGGGCTGCTTGGACAGCACCTTCTCCATCTCAATGGACAGCGGGCCGTCAGCGCTCAGGCAGACGGGGTGATCCTTCAGGCGGGTGGAAACCTTGACCTCCTTCACCTTGCCGTTCAAAGCGTCCTTCATGGCATCGAACAGTGCCTTGTTCTCGGCAGTGGCATCCTCGGCGGCCTTCTTCTCCTCCTCGGATTCCAGACCCAGATCACCGCTGTTCACGTTCTTGAACTCCACGGTGCCGTCCTTGCCCTCGGCATCCTTGCGGGGGTAGCTGTGCAGGATCTGCAGGCAGAACTCATCCACATCCTCGGTCAGCAGCAGCACGTCAAAGCCCTTGTCCAGCACCAGCTCCGCGGAGGGCAGCTTTGCCAGACGGTCGGTAGAGTCGCCTGCGGCAAAGTAGATGTACTTCTGCTCGGCGGGCATCTTGTCGATGTACTCCTGCAGGGTGACCATCTTCTGCTCCTTGGCAGACCAGAACAGCAGCAGGTCGCGCAGCAGCTCGGCGTGCATACCGTAGTCAGAGTAAGCACCAAACTTGATCTGACGGCCGAACTCCTTCCAGAACTCCTCGTACTTTGCACGGTCATTGTTCAGCATGGCGTGCAGCTCGTTCTTGATCTTCTTTTCCAGTGCGTTGTGGATCAGCTTCAGCTGGCTGTCCTTCTGCAGCATCTCACGGCTGATGTTCAGGCTCAGGTCCTGACTGTCCACGATGCCCTTTACAAAGCTGAAGTAATCCGGCAGCAGGTCGGCGCACTTTTCCATAATCAGCACACCGGAAGCGTACAGCGCCAGACCCTTCTCGTAGTCCTTGGTATAGAAATCGTAGGGACGGTGGCTGGGCACGAACAGCAGGGCGTTGTAGTTGGCAGTGCCCTCGGTGCGGCTCACGATGACCCGGGCGGGATCGGCGTAATCGCCGAACTTATCCTTATAGAAGCTGTTGTACTCCTCGTCGGTCACTTCGCTCTTCTGCTTCTTCCAGATGGGGATCATGCTGTTCAGGGTCTCCAACTCGGTGTAGGTCTCCCACTCGGGCTTGTAGTCCTCAGGCTTGGGATCCGGTTCCGGCTTCTGACGGCTCTTTTCGCGCTCCATCTGGATGGGGTAGCGCACATAGTCGCTGTACTTCTTCACGATAGCCACGATGCCGTATTCGTCCAGAAAGTTGTCGTATTTCTCAGTGTCGGTATCCGGCTTGATGTGCAGAATGATCTGGGTGCCCACGGTATCCTTCTGGGCGGGGGTCATCTCGTAGCCGTCCACACCGGAGGACTCCCACTGCCAAGCCTCGTCCGAGCCGTAAGCCTTGGAGATGACGGTCAGCTTATCGGCCACCATAAAGGCAGAGTAGAAGCCCACGCCGAACTGACCGATGATATCGATGTTTTCGTCCTTGTTGTCCTTTTTGAAATCCAGAGAACCGGAGTGTGCGATGGTGCCCAGATTCTGCTCCAGCTCTTCCTTGGTCATACCGATGCCGTTATCCTCCACGGTCAGGATGCGGTTTTCCTTATCGCGGGTGATGAGGATGCGAAAATCGCCCTTGTTCATGCCCACGGAGGTGTCGGTCAGGCTCTTATAGTACAGCTTATCAATGGCGTCCGAAGCATTGGAGATCAGTTCCCGCAGGAAGATCTCTTTATTGGTATAGATGGAGTTGATCATCATGTCCATCAGTTTTTTGCTCTCTGCCTGAAATTCTTTCTTGGCCATAATACAAAACCTCTTTTATCACATAATTTGGTGCGCTGTACCCGGTAAACTGCCGGGATGCTTAGCACTCATAACTTCTGAGTGCTAATATACAACGACTTGCAGGGAAAATCAAGGCTTTTCATAAAAAGTTAAAAAAGTAAAAGATTTGCTGCCCCGGTGCACGAAACGGCGCGCCCGGATCGTTTCTTATATGAAGGACGAAATTTTTTCGGAAAAGCTTTCCCACTTTTGCGCAGACTGTGCTATAATGGAGCGAGTATGCCGGAAGGATGTGAGAAAATGTCAAAACAGGGCGATGCCGCCTACGCATGGTTCTTAAAGGGCTATAATTGCAGTCAGAGCGTGGTGGCGGCGTTTGCACCCCAGCTTGGCCTGACCGAGGAAACAGCGCTGCGCCTTTCCGCAGGCTTTGGCGCGGGTATTGGCCGGATGCGGGAGGTGTGCGGGGCGTTCTGCGGCGTGGTGACCGTGCTGAGCATGGTCTATGCCGACCCAGCCGACCCCAAGGATAAATCCCGGATGTACGCACTGGTGCAGCAGGCGGCAGAGCAGTACCGCACCCGCAACGGCGGCGGCAGCATCATCTGCCGGGAATTGCTGGCAAAGGCGGGTGCTGCCCCTGCCGGGGGCACAGCGGCAGAGGAACGCACCGCGGAATACTATAAAAAGCGCCCCTGCCCGGAGCTGTGCCGCATTTGTGCAGACCTATGCGCAGAATTTATCGCAGCCCACCCGGAGGGGCGGCACGGCTTTTATAAGGAGGATGCGTAAATGCAGCTTGAACAACTGGAACTGACCGGCGGCGGTACGCTGACGCTCTACCTGCGGGAGAGCGTGGAGGCCATGCCGCATTTCCGGCAGCGCCCGCTGGTATTGGTGGTGCCCGGCGGCGGCTATACCCACGTCAGCCCCCGAGAGGGCGACCCCGTGGCGCTGCAATTTGCGGCGGCCGGGTATCACACGGCGGTGCTGCACTACGCAGTAGGGGAGAGCGCCCGGGATGCGCTGCCCATGCGGCAGCTGGCACAGGCCATCGGCCTTGTGCGGCAGCACGCAGAACAGTGGAATATTTTGCCGGATCAGATCGCTTTGTGCGGCTTTTCTGCCGGCGGGCATCTGGCACTGTCCGGTGCGGTGTGGGAGATCCCCGGCATGGCAGACCAGCCGCGCCCCAACGCCCTGCTGCTGGCATACCCGGTGGTCACCGCCGGGGAATACGCCCACCGGGGCAGCTTTGTGCAGCTGACCGGTACGCAGGATATTGCCGTCCACCAGCGCTTTACACTGGAGGATAAGATTACCCCCGCCACACCGCCGGTGTTCGTCTGGCATACCATGGAGGACGAGACCGTCCCGGTGGAAAACACTCTGCTGCTGCTCAGTGCCCTGCACAAGGCAGGCGTGCCGTGCGAAGCGCACCTGTTTGAAAAGGGACGCCACGGCACCAGCATCTCCACCCCGGAGGTGGACGCCGACAGCACCCACCGCAACCGCTGGGTGCAGCTTGCGGTGGAATGGCTGAACGATACCTTTTCCTTCCACGCCTGAGATAACCGACTGAAACAGGAAAAACGTGTGTAAATTTTAGTCATACCTACAAAAAATTCACAAATAAACCGTTGACTTGCACAGGCGTATGCCGTATACTGTCCAACGGGGATAAAACCACGAAAGAAGGAAACAAAAATGGTTATGGATCCCACACTGCCGCGCATCAAGGTGCGCGATCTGCTCATGCAGGCATTTCTCACCGGCTGGGAGCGCTCGGATAAGAGCACCTCGCAGGACGAGTATCTGCAAAGCTCCATTCAGGTCATTGAGATGCTGCAGGTGGAGCCGGAAAACCTCTACGCAGAGGAAGGTCTTGGCCTGCCGGACGGCGAAGAGGTGGATCATCTGGACGATCTGCTGCGGGCAGATGGCTTCTGGCTGTACTACGGGGTAGAAGCGGAAAACTTCTTCCTGATCCAGTGGTACCCGGACGAAGCCGCTGCCAATGCAAAGCTTGCTCAGCTGGAAGAACTGGGCGATGGCAAGCAGTATCTGGTGGATCTGACCCTCAAGCGGGCAAACCCCTCCAAGGCCGAAAACTTCGGCAATTCCAACCCGGTGCAGCTCCGCTCCTGACATTTTGAGTTGAAAGGAAATTTTGCTCATGCAGCTTTCTGTTACGGAACGCGAACAGCTTTATGCCATTCTGGAAAAATACGATCAGAACCCCAAGGTGCAGCAGATGCGGGAGTTCATCCAGCACGGGGACGTTACCACCTATCAGCACTGCAAGAACGTGGTGCTGGTCAGCTGCTGGCTGAACCACCGCCTGCATCTGGGTGCAGACGAGACCTCGCTGGCTGTCGGAGCTTTCCTGCACGATTTTTACCTGTATGACTGGCACAAAAAAGGCACCTTCCACGGCATCCGCCGCCTGTTCGAGATGCACGGCTTCTCCCACCCGGGTCGTGCCTGCGTCAATGCGGAACAGGTGTTCCATATCACCAAAAAGGAACAGAGCATCATTTCCAGCCATATGTGGCCGCTGACCTTCCGTCATGTGCCCAGCTGCCGCGAGGCCATTATCGTCTGCCTTGCCGATAAGTACTGTGCTGTGGTGGAAAGTATGTTCAAGCACAGCCGTGTGGCTGCCGCCAAAAACGCCGACGGCGAATACGACGAGTGGTAAAATTGGATCATCGCAAATAACAGGAGCCGCTGCACCCCAAAAGTGCAGCGGCTCCTTCTGCTTTATACTATATACGCCGTGAAAAGGCAGAGGGGGAAAATCCGCAGATTTTCCCCCTCTGCAAATAAAAATAATTCTGCGCCAAGCGGCTGGTCACAGCTTTTTGAACCCCTCCGGCTCGTCTGCGGCGGCGCGGCGCTCCATCAGATAGGTGTCCAGCCAGCGGCCGTGGCAGTCCCGCGCAATGCGTTCCCGGCGTCCCACCAGCCGGAAGCCGCACTTGGCGTGCAGCGCACGGCTGGCGGCATTATCCTGCAAAACGGTGGATTGCAGCGTCCAGTACCCGGCTTTTTCGGCAGCGGCGCACAGGGCGCTCAACAGCTGGAAGCCCAGCCCGTGCCCGCGGAACTGCTCGCCTACATAAATGCTTACCTCAGCCACGCCCCGGTAGCACCAGCGGGGGTCTACCCGGTGCAGGGCGCACCACCCCGCCAGCACTCCGCCGGAAAGAATGACCAGACGGCACTCCTTTGTGTGGGAAGCATCCCACGCGGTGTAGGGCGGGCATTCGGTCTGGAAGGTTGCGTATTCCGTGGCAATGCCCTCAACATAGATTCTGGAGACCGTGCTCCAGTCCTCCGGCGTCATAGGCCGGATGATGATCTTATCCATACTTTCATCCTCGGCGGGCCAAAAAATTGCCCGCATTCTCTTTCCACTCCCGGATAAATTCCAGTATAGCAGAATTTGCCGTATGGTACAAGAAGCGGACTGCACAGAAATTGCTTTGACATCCCCCTCATTTGTGATACAATAAAAGGACAAGAATGCACAGAGCGGCGCATCTGTACTGGTAGATGCAGCCGTATGCCGGGCGCGGCATTCTGCTGTGGGAAAAGGAGTAGAGAATATGAAGGACTGGAATACCTGTTTTGCATACCTGAACATGGAGTTGCCGGACGATATCCGCCGCCTGAAGGAGGCGGGCTACTACGATGCCGCTATTGCGCGCATCGATGCCTGCTTGGCCGAGGACTGGACTGCCAGCCAGAACCAGCCCCTGCACCCGCAGGGTGCGCTGCCGGTAAACCCCACCCCGCACGGCGTGAATGCATGGCGGCAGGGTCTGCTGGCGCACAGGGAAATTCTGCGCCGTCTGCCGCAGGACTATACCCTGACTGCCGAGCGGCTGCTGAACCGGCTGCAGGCCACCCTGCGGGACTTTACCACCGAGGAATTTGCCGCGCTGGACGCTGCCGGACAGATGGACTGGCGCTTTGTGGAAGGGCAGAAGCGCTACATCTACCGCGCTGCCGAAACGCTGGTGGCCACCCATCCCGACCTTGCCGCCCGTCAGCTGAACGCGCCCGTTCCGGAGCGCAGCTGGGATCGTTTTGAGCCCCAGCACGACCAGATGGTGCGCACCGGTGCAGTCAGTGCAGACATCACCCTGCGCACCAGCATCGGCATGACCGATGAGACCTTTGCCCGTGCCCTTGCCGCCGCAAAGGCCGAAGGCAGAGACACCGTGCACGTCAAGGTGTGGCTGCCGCTGCCCGCTGCCTGCCCGGCGCAGAGCAATATCACGCTGGACAGCTTTACCGTGCAGCCCACTTATATCGCCCCGGAAACTGCACCTCAGCGCACCGCATACTGGGAGACAGACCTTGCCGAGAACTGCCGCTTTGGGGCACAGTACAGCTACCGCAGCACCGCGCACTACGCCGCCCCGCTGGAGCTGCACGCCGACCCGGTGCAGCCGGATTTCGACACCGCCGAGCAGCTGCCCCACATCGCCTTTACCCCCTATATGAAGGCACTGGCTGCGCAGCTGACCGAGGGCATCACCGACCCGGTGCAGAAGGCAAAGCGCATTTACGATTTTGTCACCCTGAACGTGCACTATCACTTCCAGCCCATGTATTTTGTGCACGAGAACATCACCGATAACTGCGCCCGCAGCCGCCGGGGCGATTGCGGCGTGATGGCTGCTACATTTATCACCCTTTGCCGCATTGCAGGCATCCCGGCCAAGTGGCAGAGCGGCATGGTGGCACGGCCGGAGACAGCCGGCTGCCACGACTGGGCAATGTTCTATATTGCCCCCAAGGGCTGGATGTACGCCGATTGCTCTGCCGGTGCGTCTATGGCGCGTGCGGGCAACGAGAAGATGCGTCTGCACTACTTCGGCAATCTGGATACCGACCGCATGGTAGCTAACAGCGACATCTGCGCTCCCTTCGACCCGCCCATGTGTTCCTTCCGCGCCGACCCCTGTGATAATCAGGTAGGCGAGATAGAGGTAGACAGCGTGGGTCTGTACGGCCAGCAGGTGGAGACTACACATGAAATCGTAAAGCATCAGGAAGTATAAACAGATCCGGGTCTGCCATTACCGCAAGACCCGGATTTTTGAGTTAAAGGAGAATGTCTATGGGATTTTTGGCAGGACTGTATACGCTTTTGCTGGTGGCCATCTGCCTGTTGCAGGCGCTTTTGCTGTACCGCACCGGCAAGCCCGCCGCCCGGCAGGATGATGAAGCCCTGAAAGAGTGGCTGCGCCAGCAGCTGGAAGCACAGGCGCGGGTGCTGGAAGAAAAGCAGGCGCAGCAGGCACAGCAGAATCTGGCCGCGATGGCGCACATCAGCGATACCCTGCAAACTGCAGTGCAGGGCATGAGCAGCACCCTGACGGCAGGACAGAACACCCAGCAGCAGACCATGGAGCAGCGTTTGCAGGGGCTGGAAGTCTCCAACGCCCGCAAGCTGGAGGAAATGCGCAAAGCGCTGGCAGACGGCCTTGCCGCCATGCAGACGCAGAATGCCCAGAAGCTGGACGAGATCCGCCACACCGTGGACGAGCAATTACAGGACGCGCTGCAAAAGCGGGTGACCGAAAGCTTTAAGGCGGTCAACGACCAGCTGGAGCAGGTGTACAAGGGCTTGGGCGAGATGCAGAGCCTTGCCGCCGATGTGGGCGGGCTGAAGCAGGTACTTTCCGGCGTCAAGACCCGCGGCATTCTGGGCGAGATCCAGCTGGGCGCGATTCTGGAAGAGATCCTTGCACCGGAGCAGTACGACACCAACGTAGCCACCATCCCCGGCAGCACCCAGCGGGTGGAGTACGCCATCCGGATGCCCGGTGTGGATGGCAACAGCGTCTGGCTGCCCATCGACTCCAAATTTCCCGGCGATACCTACGCCCACTTGCAGGACGCACAGGCTTCCGGCGATGCGCAGGCGGTGGAAAACGCCCGCCACGCGTTGGAACTGGTGCTGCGCAGCGAAGCAAAGGATATCCGGGAAAAATATGTGGAGCCGCCCTATACCACGGCCTTCGGCATCCTGTTTCTGCCCTTTGAAGGTCTGTATGCCGAGGTGGTGAACGCCGGACTGCTGGAAGTTTTGCAGCGGGATTATCAGGTGAACGTGGCCGGCCCCAGCACCATGGCGGCGTTGCTCAACAGCCTGCAAATGGGCTTCAAGACCCTTGCCATCCAGAAGCGCTCCGGCGAGGTGTGGCAGCTGCTGGGCGCGGTCAAGACCGAGTTCGATAAGTTCGGGCAGGGGCTTTCCAAGATGCAGCAGCGCCTGCGCCAGACCGATGAAGAGCTGGACAACCTCATCGGGGTGCGCAGCCGCGCCATCAGCCGCAAGCTGCGTGCGGTGCAGACGCTGGACGAAAACACCGCCGCCACCCTGCTGGAACTGGACACCGAGCCGGGCAGACCGGTAACAGCGCATCTGCCGGAGAGCGGGGAAGAGCTTTGATGCGCAGAAGCTCCCCGCATTATCCCTTGCGAAATTTCTGACGATGTGCTACAATAGGAATTGTTCTCAGAAATATTTGCCAATTTACGGCACAAGATAAACCCAAAAGGAGTCTGAACGGTATGAGCATGAAAAAAATCAGCGAAGCCATCCTTGGTGTGGGCGTGGACGATACCACCATCGACCTGTTCGAGAGCCAGTATCCGGTGCCCACCGGGGTCAGCTATAATTCCTATGTCATTCTGGACGAAAAGACCACCATTCTGGACACGGTGGACGCCCGCGCTACCGAGCCTTGGCTGGAAAATCTTGCCGAGGCACTGGGCGGCCGCAAGCCCGCCTATCTGGTAGTCTCCCACATGGAGCCGGACCACGGTGCCAACGTGGCAAAGCTGGCAGCCCTTTACCCTGAGATGCAGGTGGTGGGCAACGCCAAGACCTTCCAGTATATGGAGCAGTTCTTTGGCGCAGATGCCATTGCCCCGGAGCGCCGCGTGGTGGTAAAGGACGGCGAGAGCCTGAGCCTTGGCACCCACACCCTTACCTTTGTGTTTGCCCCCATGGTGCACTGGCCGGAGGTCATGGTCAGCTACGAGAGCAGTGAGAAGGTGCTGTTCTCTGCCGATGGCTTTGGCCGTTTTGGCGCTGTGGCAAAGTTTGACGAAAACGCCGACTGGGCAAGCGAAGCCCGCCGCTACTACCTGAACATTGTGGGCAAGTACGGTCCGCAGGTGCAGGCACTGCTCAAAAAGGCTGCGGCACTGGACATCAAGACCATCTGCCCGCTGCATGGCCCGGTGCTTACCGGTGATCTGGGCAAGTACCTGAACTACTACGATCTCTGGTCCGGCTACAAGGCCGAGGAGCCGGAAAAGATTCTGGTGGCCAGTGCCTCCATCCACGGTCACACCCGTGCCGCCGCCCACACCATGGCCGAAAAGCTGCGCGCACAGGGCGCAAAGGTGGTGGAGATGGACTTGACCCGTACCGATGTTTCCTACGCCGTTACCGAAGCCTTCCGCTGCGGCAAGATCGTGCTGGCCTGTGCCACCTATGATGGTTTCCTCTTCCCGCCGATGGAAAACCTGCTGGCTCACCTCAAGACCAAAAGCTTCCAGAACCGCACCGTTGGCCTGATGGAAAACGGCACTTGGGCACCCATGGCTGCAAAGCTTATGCGTGCCGAACTGGAGAGCATGAAGAACATCACCCTCTGCGAGAACGTGGTCACCATCCGTTCTGCCGCCAACGCCGCCGCCGAAGCACAGATGGACGCCCTTGCCGCCGAACTCGTGGCAAAGTAACACGATATAAAATCAAGTAAACGCAAACACTCCCGGACTTTCTGCAAAAGCCCGGGAGTGTTTTTTGTTCTTTTGTTTGATTATCTGCTGGATTATGAGCGAAAAACACAAATTTTTACGTCGTTTTTTGAAATGTCAACAAACAAAAAAGCGATGAAACGAACAAATTCTGAACGTTTCACCGCTATATTCTGGAGCAGGATACGGGACTCGAACCCGCCGCCTACTGCTTGGGAAGCAGTCGCTCTACCGGATGAGCTAACCCTGCAAGTGCTCCACTATTGTAACAAAGCAGGGCAGGAATGTCAAGGCTTTTCCGCACGAAATTTGCGGTCAGCTCATTTTGGCCCATGTCAGGTCCAGCACCGGGAAAAATGGGTCGAATACAAGGTCACGCACGTCGTTTGCCAGCAGCAGACGCTTTTGCTGCGCCATCAGGGGCACTACGGTGCAGCTTTCCAGCAGCTGCTGCTCACACTGCGCCAGCAGGGCACAGCGGGCTTTGCCGGTCTGCTGGGCACTCAGTGCCAGCCGGTCGGCATAAACGGTATCGGCATAGCCGGTCAGGCTACCGCCTGCGGTGGTGAACTGCTGCAGCATCTGGTACACGCTGCCGCCTTCGGCACGGATGGGCGCAAGGGCAATGGTGTATTTCCCGGCGGCAATGCGGGCGTCAAACTCGTCCTGCTCTACCTCTTCCACCGAGAAGAACAGGGAGCACTCCTTCTGCCATGCGCTGTTGATCTGGTCGGCCAGCTCGCTCAGTCCGGCGTTCTTGGGCAGCAGCAGGGTCACGCCGGAAAAATCCGAGGTAGCCATGCCCTGCCGGGCAGCCAGATACAGGGCCTTCGGCTCCGGGATAGCGGGCAGGGGATCGCCGGCAGTTTCGCGGTAGTCCAGCCCATCCACGGTCAGACCCTCCGGCACAAGCCCCTTTGCGGCTGTGTATAGGCCGCTGGAGGGCACATCGGCGTTTTCCCGGGCAATACCGGTCAGCGCCTGCCGCAGATGCTGGTTCTGGAACACCGACCCCTCCGCCGCGTTGAACAGCAGCGCCCATGTGGTGTCGGAGTAGCTTACGGTCTGTAAGCTGGTGGCCTCGCCGCTCTCATCCAGCGCGGCAGAGCATTTGTCGTCAGCAATAAGCTGGGCTGCGCTTTTGCCGCTGCCGCTGGTGTCCTGCACCAGACGCAGACTGCCGACCAGCGGGCTTTCCACAGTGCGGCGCAAAAACAGGCCGTTTGCCGTCCAGTTATACAGATAAAAGCTCCCGCTGGAAAGCGTAGTCTTGTCGGTCAGCCCATAGGTGCCCCGGGTGCTCTCAAAAAAGGCCTCGTCACAGGGGGCTGCACCGGGCATGGCCAGCTTTGCCAAAAAGTTATCGTCCCGCTCGCTCAGCCGGAACACCAACGACAGTGCCCCATTGGCTGAAACGCCCAGACTGCTTTCGTCCGCCAGCCCCGCCAGCACGGCGGCGCTGTTCTGAATAGCCGAAAACTCCACCGCATAGGGCGAGGCGGTATCGGCGCGGAAAATGCGCCGGAACGCAAACACAAAATCCTCGGCGGTAATATCGTACTCTGTAGCTGCACCCTTGGCGGCTGCATAGCGCAGGCCGTCCTTCAGGGTAAAGGTGTAGGTCAGCCCGTCCGGGGACACCGTCCACTCTTCGCAGAGCCCCGGCACAAGCGCGCCGTCCGGGTCTTTGCGCACCAGCGTGCCGTACAGATTCTCACAGGCGATCACGTCCGACGCACCGGAAGCCACCTGCGGGTCCAGATTTGCGGGGATGCTGTCCACGAACCATGTAAAACTAGCAGAGTTTGTGGAGCTGCCGCAGCCGGTCAGGGCAAAAAGAAACGCAGCAGCCAGCACCGCTGCGGTAAAACGCAACCATCGTTTCAAAAAGAACAACCTCATTCCGTTCATCTTCGCGCAGAAACGGCAAAAAACGCTCTGCAACGACAAGTGTAGCAGAAAGCAGCAGAAAAAACAATTGCCTTTTTGTGAATTTACCGGGTTTTTTGAAGCAGACTGTGCGGTTTTCCGTTGCCAATTGCGCGCAAATGGACTATAATGGTACAGCAAAGTGATCCCCGCGCTGCCCGTGCGGCGCGGTGTTATACCATGATCCTATAGAGGAGGAACTGTTTTTATGCAGAAAGATCAGCAGAAGCTTGCCCAGCTTATTCAGGGCAAAAAAGTCGCCTTTATCGGCGCAGGCGTCAGCCACAAGACCCTCATCAAGGAGTTTGTGGAACTGGGCGCTCATGTGACCCTGTGCGACCAGAAAAAGAGCGTGGAGGACTTTGGCGATTACGCTGCAACCATCCGGGAACTGGGCATCGACCTGAGCCTTGGCGAAAACTATCTGGACGGCTTCAAGGGACAGGACATCATCATGCGCACCCCGGGCTTTGTGGGCTATTTTGAAAAGCCCCTGCAGGATGCCATGGCTGTCGGCACTATGGTCACCAGTGAGGTGGAACTGTTCTTCGACTTCTGCCCCTGCGAGATCGTGGCAGTGACCGGCTCGGACGGCAAGACCACCACCACCACCCTCATCTCCAAGTTCTACGAGGCCGCAGGCCGCAAGGTGCATCTGGGCGGCAACATCGGCGCAGCCCTGCTGCCTATGCTGCCGGAGGTGTCCCCGGAGGACGTGGCTGTGGTGGAGCTTTCCAGCTTCCAGCTGATCAGTATGCACGCAAGCCCCAACATTGCCGTGGTCACCAATGTGACCCCGAACCATCTGGATCACCACAAGGATATGCAGGAATACATTGATGCCAAGCGCAATATCCTGCTGTACCAGAAGCAGCCCTGCCGCGCCGTGCTGGGGTATGAGAACGAGATCAGCCGCTCCATGCAGGCAGACTGCAAGGGCAAGCAGGTGTGGTTTACCCGCCTGCATGATACTGACAACGGTGCTTTCCTGCGCAAGGATGGGATGCTCTGCATGGCAGAGGATGGTGTTGTGACCCCCTTCCTTGCCCAGAAGGATGTCAAGCTGCGTGGCCTGCACAACATCGAGAACCTGCTGGCTGCTGCCGCTGCCGTGTGGGGCGAGGTGCCCGTAGAAGCTATCCGTCAGGTGGGCAGCACCTTCACCGGCGTGGAGCACCGCATCGAGCCGGTGCGCACTCTGGACGGTGTGCTGTACTATAACGATTCCATCGGCACCAGCCCCACCCGTACCATTGCCGGTCTGCGCAGCTTTGGCCAGAAGGTCATCCTCATCGCGGGCGGCTACGATAAGCACATTCCCTACGAGCCGCTGGCACCGGAGATCATTGCCCATGTCAAGGACTTGGTGCTGATGGGCGCTACCGGCCCACGCATCGAAAAGGCTGTGCGGGAGTGCCCCGGCTTTGACGAGACTGCGCTGCCCATTCAGCACGCAGATGATATGCAGCACGCCGTAGAGTTGGCGCGCGCCGCCGCAAAGCCCGGAGATATCATCATCCTGTCTCCGGCAAGTGCCTCCTTTGACCTGTACCCCAACTTTGAGGTGCGCGGCCGCGAGTTCAAAAAGATCGTAAACGCGCTCAAGTGATCGCACAGGTAAAGGATGCAAAGCGCCGCACCCGGTTCGCAAATGCCTGCCGGGGTCTGCCGGTGCTGGACGCTCTGCTGCCGCTGGACTGCGCGCTCTTTCGCAAAAGTCAGCCGTGGCGGTTCTACGCGGGCCCTACGCTGGCACTGGAACTTTCCGGCAGCACGGCGTGGCTGGCCGGGCACGCAAACCCCGCAGAGCTGGCAAGCTTTTTATCCTTCTGCGGGTGCGAGAGCGCCATTCTGGACGAAGCCGTCTGCCCGCCGCCGGACGGCTGGCACAAGGCAGAAACGTTGACGGTGTTCGGCTTGCCGCAGGGCGGGCTGCTGCCCCTGCCCGCCGTGGACGAGGCTTTGTGGGCGCAGCTGTCCCTCTGCCGGGAAGCACACGCCGCCCGAGTGGCAGCGGCGCTTTACCCCGCAGACCCCGCCCGGCAGGCGGATTTTTACTCAGAGCTATGCACAAAGCGCAGCCGGGGCAGGGCAGTGGCATGGACGCTGGAGCAGGGGAGTACAGTCGTCTGCACCGTAGGTGCTTATGCCCTGTGCAATGGGCAAGCCTATATGGCCTGCGGGCAGACCGCAGAGCCGCTGCGGGGCAAGGGCATCGGCGGGCGGCTCATTGTGGAAATGGCAAACAGTCTTGCCGCCGAAGGCTTGCACCCGGTATTCCTCTGTGCACCGGAGCGGGTGCGGTTTTATAGCCGTCTCGGCTTTGCAAAGCAGGCCGAGTACGCCCGCTATGTGCCCGAGAAATGATAAAGCTTTTTACGCAAAATGCCAGTTCTCCCGAAAGGAAGAACTGGCATTGCAATGCAAGAACCCAAAAATAACAGGAAGGAACTATCACGTTATAATGTCGATTCTGAACCACTTTTTTGATTATAAGCCCGAGGTGCTGGCGCTGGACGAAAAGGCTATGGAGATGTGCCAGCCCTACTTCCGCCAGATGAAGGAAATCCGGGATTTCAACCAGCTGAAGATGCTCAAGGCTTTTGCCGATACCCAGATGTCCTCCACCGATATGCTGGGCACCACCGGTTACGGTCTGTGGGATACCGGCCGCGCCAAGCTGGAGCAGATCTTTGCACAGGTCATGGGCGCAGAGGATGCACTGGTGCGCAGCCAGTTCCAGAGCGGCACCCACACGCTGGCGGTGGCGCTGTTCGGTCTGCTGCGGGCAGGGGACACCCTGCTGGCCGCCACCGGCCGCCCCTACGATACGCTGGAGGGCGTCATCGGTCTGGACGGCAAGGGCAAGGGTACCGGCACCCTGATGGACTACGGCGTAAACTACGACGAAGCTCCCCTCAAGGCCGACTTCACCCCGGACTACGACCTGATCGCCCAGAAAGCCCCCGGCGCAAAGGTGTGCCACATCCAGCGCAGCCGCGGCTATTTACAGCGCAACGCCTTTGATCTGGCTACTATCCGCAAAATTGCGGATATCGCCCGCGCCGCAAACCCGGAGATCATCATCTTTGTGGACAACTGCTACGGCGAGTTCACCCAGACGCAGGAGCCCTGTCAGGTGGGCGCGGATATCGCAGTGGGCAGCCTGATCAAAAACCCCGGCGGCGGCATTGCACCCACCGGCGGCTACATCGTAGGACGCAGGGATCTGGTGGAACTGTGCGCTTACCGCCTGAACGCCCCCGGCCTTGGCAAGGAGCTGGGCTGCACGCTGGAGACCCCCCGGGATATGTATCTGGGCTTCTACTACGCCCCCGGCGTGGTGTGCGAGGCCATCAAGACCGCCATCTACGCCCAGTGTATGCTGGAGCTGCTGGGCAAAAAGCCCATCCCGCGCTACTGTGAGGATCACAACGATATCGTCACCTGCTTTGATGCCGGTACGGCAGAAGCGCTCATCGGCTTCTGTCAGGGCATTCAGGCCGCCAGCCCCGTGGACAGCTACGCCGCCCCGGAACCCAGCCCGGAACCGGGCTACACCGACGAGGTGGTCATGGCCAGCGGCAGCTTTACGCAGGGCAGCACCATCGAGCTTTCCTGCGATGGCCCCCTGCGCGCCCCCTATACCTGCTATCTGCAGGGCGGCTTGAACTTTGCCGCCAGCCGCGCCGGTGTGCTGCTGGCTGTCCAGAAAGCATATTTTAAGGAGTAATGTTTGCCCGGCGGGCAAATAACACGCAAACAAAAAGGAGCTATCGCACAACACGCTGCGATAGCTCCTTTTTTCCCTCTATACACAAAGTAACACACAAATAAACGCTTACACGGCACGGGCCTGCACGGCGGGGAGCGGCTCGATCAAGGCCGGGTGCATTCCCTCGCGGTAGTCCAGATCTCCCTGATCCAGACCACGCAGCAGAACCTCTGCGGTAGCAATGTTGGTGGCAATAGGGACGCTGTGCATATCGCACAAACGCAGCAGATTCTGCTCGGTCAGGCTGGCGGCATCGGCCTTCAGCGGGTCGCGGAAGAACAGCACCAGATCCACCTCATCGCAGGCAACGCGGGAGGTGATCTGCTGCACACCGCCCAGCTTGCCGGAAAGGTAGCAGTGCACCGGCAGGCCGGTGGTCTGCGCAAGCATCCGGCCGGTGGTACCGGTGGCGATAACATTATTGCGGGAAAGGATGGCACTGTAAGCGGTACAGAACTGCAGAGCCAGTTCTTTGCGGGAATCGTGGGCAAGAATTGCGATCGTCATAGGATGCTCTCTCCTTTACTTATTTTTACATAGTACCAGTTGTGATGTACGAATTTTGAATTCCCGTGAAACGGTAGTGAAATCGATATCAAGTCTTACAATATAGTTTTACCGCATCAAAAACGCTCTGTCAAGAGAAAACTTTGCTTTTTTAACCTATAAAAACATAAAAGTAATACTTTAACATTGTGAGAAACGGCAAAATCTTGGATACATACCACTATCCAAGGACATCCGTTTTCTGGGAAAAGTGAAATATTTTTCACTTTATGTGCTTGTTTTGAAACACAGTCCATCCCGATAAAACAAAAATACAGGCCATAGCAGCTTGCATCGGCCTGTACAGGAAATTTTTTTCAACTATCAAAAACTTGCTCCGCCGCGCCCGCAGGCCGGACAGAATTGTAAAAAAATTATGAAGAAGCCGGGGCGAGAAAACTCACCGGATCTGCCCGTCACCGTGGATAACGTATTTGTAGCTGCAAAGCTCTTCCAGCCCCATGGGGCCCCGGGCGTGCAGCTTCTGGGTAGAAATGCCCATCTCGCAGCCCAGACCAAACTCTCCGCCGTCGGTAAAGCGGGTGGAGCAGTTCACATACACGGCGGCGCTGTCCACCGCAGCGGTAAAGCGGTCGGCGTCTGTCTGTGTCCGGGTCAGGATAGCCTCGCTGTGGCCGGTGGAGTGCTGCGCAATGTGGGCAATGGCTTCGTCTACGCTGTCCACCACCTTGACGGCAAGGATATAGTCCAGAAACTCGGTGTCAAAATCCGCAGGGCCGGCAGGTGTACCGGGAATGATGGCGGCGGCGCGTGTGTCCAGCCGCAGCTCTACCGGCAGCTTGCCTGCAGCAACGCGGTCGGGGCCAAGACGCTGCGCGAGCTTTGGCAGAAACTCCTGCGCAATGGCAGAGTGCACCAAACACACCTCCTCGGCGTTGCACACGCTGGGGCGGCTGGCCTTGGCGTTTTCAATAATGTCCAGCGCCTTTGCCTGATCGGCGGTGTCGTCCACAAAAATGTGGCAGATGCCGGTACCGGTCTGGATGCAGGGCACCTTGGCATTCTCCACGCAGGCGCGGATCAGCCCTGCACCGCCCCGGGGGATCAGCAGATCCACATAGCCCACGGCAGTCATCAGGGCGTTGGCGGAAGCGTGGGTGGTGTCCTCGATCAGGCAGACTGCGTTTTCCGGCAGGCCGTTCTCCCGCAGCCCCTGCCGCAGTGCCTGTACAATGGCGTTGGCGCTGCGCCATGCCTCCTTGCCGCAGCGCAGGATGCAGGCGTTGCCGCTCTTGATGGCAAGGGCGGCGGCATCGCTGGTCACGTTGGGACGGCTCTCGTAGATGATGGCGATCACACCCATGGGCACGGCGGTCTTTTCAATCACCAGTCCGTTGGGGCGCTCCACCCGCTTCAGCACCCGGCCCACCGGATCGGGCAGGGCGGCAACCTCTTCAATGCCCTTTGCCATGGCGCGGATGCGCTCCTCGGTCAGGGCAAGACGATCCAGCATCACCTCGCTGATATGCCCCTTTGCAGCGGCCATATCAGCGGCGTTGGCGGCAAGGATGGCCGTCATGCTTGCGGGGCTGCACAGCTGCGCAGCCATACTGCGCAGTGCCTGTGCACGGCTTGCGCCATCAGCCAGTGCAAGCGCAGCCTTTGCCCCACGGGCGGCTTCCAGAATTTCCTGTGTTGTCATAGCTCAAACCTCCTGTGTGGACAGTGCGGGCTGCTTGTGCCCGGCAAAGCGGGTGCCGATGGGCTTGCCCGCAGCGATATCATACAGCAGCTCCGGGTGTGCGCCGTTGGCAATGACCATATCTGCGCCGCTGCCGGTCACCATGCGGGCAGCCCGCAGCTTGGTAGCCATGCCGCCGGTGCCCAGTGCCGAACCTGCACCGTCTGCCAGTGCCATCACCTCCGGGGTGATCTCCTCCACCAGTGGGATGAGCGCCGCATCCGGGTGGGTGTGGGGGTTGGCAGTGTACAGGCCGTCGATGTCGCTCAGCAACACAAGCAGGTCGGCCTTGCAGCAGCAGGCCACAATAGCGGCCAGCGTGTCGTTATCGCCAATGGAGGTGATCTCATCGGTGGCAACGCTGTCATTCTCATTGATGATGGGCAGTGCACCCAGCTCCAGCAGGCGGGTCAGAGTGTTCTGGATGTTCACCCGGCGCTCGGTGTGCTCCACGTCCACGCCGGTAAGCAAGATCTGCGCTACTGTGTGATCGTAGGCACTGAACAGCCGGTCGTAGGTGTACATCAGCTCGCACTGCCCCACGGCGGCGCAGGCCTGCTTGGTGGTGGTATCCTTGGGGCGTGCAGGCAGCGAAAGCTTGCCCACGCCCATGCCGATAGCGCCGGAGGACACCAGAATCACCTCGTGTCCCTCGTTCTTTAAATCGCTCAATACCTTGACCAGTTCCTCTGCATGGCGGATGTTCAGCCGCCCGGTGGGGTATGCCAATGTGGAGGTGCCTACTTTCACAACGATGCGCATGATTCCATTAACCCTTTCCCATTTCCTTTGTTTTGTCGTAAGCGGCCAGCACGGCATCCATCACCGCACCGCGCAGCCCGTGTTCTTCCAGTACCCGCACGCCCTGAATGGTGCTGCCGCCGGGGCTGCACACAGCGTCCTTCAGCGCACCGGGGTGCTTGCCGCTTTCCAGCACCAGCTTTGCGCTGCCTAGCACCATCTGTGCGGCGTACTCCTGTGCCTTTGCCCGGGGCAGGCCGCAGGCCACGCCGCCATCGGCCAGCGCTTCAATAAACTGGTACACCCATGCCGGGCCGCAGCCGGAAACGCAGCTGGCAGCATCGATCATACCCTCGGCTACGGCGTCCAGACGCCCGGCGGGAGCCATCAGCTGACAGAAAGCTTCCTCTTCCTCGGCGGTCACGTTGACGGAGCAATACTGGATCATGCCTTCGCCTACCGATGCCGGGGTGTTGGGCATGATGCGGATGACGGGGTAGTCGCCGCCCGCCATCTCCTGAATGCGTGCCACCGGCAGGCCGGCAGCCATGGTGCACAGCACGAACCGATTGCTGCGCTCGGCAAGTATGAACCGCAGCGGCTCCAGCATGGCTTCCATCATCTGGGGCTTCACCGCCAGAAAGATCAAATCGCAGTCACCGGCGACCTCGGCGTTGGTAGCGGTCTGACAACCCAGTTCTGCGGCCAGCGCCTCGGCCTTGGCAGCCGTGCGGTTAGCCAGAAATACATTCTCAGGCTCGGTAGCCTTGCACACGGCGCGGGCAATAGCCCCGCCCATGTTTCCACAGCCTAAAAACCCAATGGTTTTCATCATAATAATAACCCTCCCTCGGCAGGTATGCACTGCATAAAATTCTGCTTCTTATTCATTCTAAGCATAGGGCGGGAGAAAATCAAGACTTTTGTCTTATTTTGGGCGGATATAATGTAAAAACAGCACTTTCGCAGCGGGCAGTGCACACACAAACTTCATAAAAAGGTAAGAATCTTTACTTGAAATAAGGTCGTATTTTGCGGTAAAATAAATCATGGGGTATCATTCACGGAAACGGCAGCGGCGTCTGCCGGGAAAGGATGGGTTTTTGTGTCACAAACGACAAAACGGGCACTGGAGGCATCTTTGAAGAAGCTGCTGCTGGAAAAGCCCCTGAACAAGATCACGATCAACGATATCACCGAGGACTGCGGGGTGAACCGCATGACCTTTTATTACCATTTCAAGGATATTTACGATCTGGTGGACTGGATCTTAGCAGAAGATGCCGCCAAGGCGATGGAAGGCCGCCGGGGCTTTGGTACATGGAGCGAAGCCTATCTGGACGTTCTGCACCAGCTGCAGGACAACAAGACCCTTGTGCTCAATGTTTACCGCTCGGTGGGCAGGGAACAGGTGGAGCAGTACCTTTATAGATTGCTGGACCCCATCCTGAAGGACTTTGCAGACCGCGAATGCCACGATATCACCGTACAGGATGCAGACAAACAGTTTGTTGTCGATTTTTACAAGTATGCACTGGTGGGCATGACGCTGGAATGGACCCGCCGGGATATGAAGAACGACCCCAAGCAGATGGTGGAGCGCGTAAGCACCATGATCCACGGGGATTTCCGCCGTGCACTGTGCCGCCTGAGCACCGGCAGCCTGAAAATAGAGGAATGAAGCGTTTTTTGTCCGTGCGGCTTCAATAAAATTTTATCAAATGGTACGCCGTGATGGGTTTTCCATCACGGCGTATTTTCTGTTTATGGCACAAAAACACGCAAAGTAGTAAGATGTGGTCAAGCAAAATAAGAATTTCCAAAGGAATCATTTCGGGAGGAAAAGTTATGAATACATCTCTTGAGAACCTGACCCACAAGATGCAGCGTGCTGCACTTGGTAAAATAGTGGACGTGGCGCTTTCCCACGCCGAGCAAGACCGTGAAAAAACAATGTGCCAGCTGGTAGATGCTGCAAAGCAGTTCTACGGCAGCGGCTTCAGCGATGAGACCTACGAGAACGCCAAAAAGGTGCTGACCGACCCCGACAGCAAGTGGACGAAACTTATCAACTGCGTGCTGGATCAGACCGACCCCCATGTGGCGCGCACCACTGCGCTGAATCTGGGCTACGAAGCCTTCTTCCGCGGCACTAAGACCATCCGCGAGAACCGCGTCAAGTACCAGTGCAATATCCCCTGGCTGATCTTGTTCGATCCCACCTCTGCCTGCAATATGCACTGCGTGGGCTGCTGGGCAGGCGAGTACGGCAACAAGAACAACCTCAGCTTTGAGGACATGGACAAGATCGTTACGCAGGGAAAGGAGCTGGGCGTGTACCTGTATATGCTGACCGGCGGCGAGCCGCTGGTGCGCAAGAAGGATGTGCTCAAGCTGGCAGAAAAGCACAACGATGTGCAGTTTGCCATCTACACCAACTCCACCCTCATCGACGAGCCCTTCTGTGAAGAGGTGCGGCGTCTGGGCAATATCGCCTTTATGCTGTCCATCGAGGGCACCCCGGAGACCAACGACGCCCGCCGCGGCGAAGGCCACTATGCCGCTGTAATGCACGCCATGGATCTGCTCAAGAAGTACGGCATTATCTTCGGCACCTCCATCTGCTACACCCGCCAGAACATCGATGCCGTCACCAATGACGAGTTCATGCGTTTCCTGTGCGAGAAGGGCGCGCATTTCGGCTTCTATTTCCACTATATGCCGGTGGGCAACGAGGCCGCCCCGGAGCTGATGCCCACCCCGGAACAGCGCAAGTATATGATCGACCGTATCCGCTATCTGCGCTCTTCCGAGTGCGATATCCCGTTCTACCCCATGGATTTCCAGAACGACGGCGAGTTCGTGGGCGGCTGCATCGCCGGCGGCCGCAACTACTTCCACATCAACTCTGCTGGTGATGCTGAGCCCTGTGTGTTCATCCACTACTCCAACGCTAACATCCACGACCAGTCTATTCTGGAGATTCTGCACAGCCCGCTGTTCATGGCTTACCACAACGGTCAGCCCTTTAACAAGAACCATCTGCGGCCCTGCCCGATGCTGGAAAACCCCGAGCTGCTGGAAAAGATGGTGCACGAGACCGGTGCCCACAGCACCGACCTGCAGTCCCCGGAAAGCGTCGAGCACCTGTGCGAGAAGTGCAAGGCTTACGCCGCCGACTGGCAGCCCACCGCTGACGAAGTGTGGTCTCACCACAAGATCCGCGAGAGCCGGTATGAGAACTATAAGGACTGGAAGCCCTCTCAGCCGCTGGATTGAGCTGAAATCTGAATCAAAGCAATAAACGACCCCCGCCCTGTGTTCCTGACTGGAACATAAGGCGGGGGTCTTGCTGTGCATGTTGGCGGCTATTTATTTCTTATCGCTTTCTTTAATTGCCTTTAGAATACAAATTCCCATAGCTAAAACAGGAAACAGCACTCTGAGAGCTAAAAACCCTTGTGGGTCTCCAAAATCGATGTTTGCGTCTGCAAATAGCCCAACGAACCATGCCGCTAAAGTAGAAATGATCGCGATTGTGTAAGTCATTTGTCAAACCTTCGTGAATTATTTCTCGGTTGTGTTTTTGCCCCGTACAAGCATACCGGCAATTGTGATTAAAAGACCTGCGGCTCCACCAACAAAAGCAAAAATATTACTTATAGATAAGGCAATCCCAGCCAGAATAACGGCGATACCCAATAACATCATTTTAATACCCATTAAATCGTTCTCCTTTATATACGTTCTTATAATACGGCATGGCTAAAAAATGCCCCGCATCGGAAGGGCTCTGATGCGGGGCAGGAAAGGGTTACTGGTTTTCAGCAGGTTGCGATGCAGCAGGCTGTGCGGCTGCATCGTCTGCGGGGTCGCCGAACTGGTCGTGATAGCTGTTCAGCAGGGTCAATTCCTGATGGCGCTGCAAGCCGTGGATGACCAGCTTTTTGATGACGTCGTAGATAACGGCAAACAGCGGCACGCCAACGATCATGCCCACAAAGCCCCACAGGCCGCCAAACAGCAGGATGGCGAACAGTACCCAGAAGCTGGAAAGACCGGTGGTGTTGCCCAGAATTTTGGGCCCGATGATGTTGCCGTCCAGCTGCTGCAAAACCAGCACGAACAGCACGAACCACAGCGCCTTAATGGGGTTCTGGATGAGGATGAGCAGCGTAGCCGGAATAGCACCGATAAAGGGGCCGAAGAAGGGGATCACGTTGGTTACGCCAATGATCACCGACACCAGCAGCGCACTGGGGAATTTGAAGATCAGACAGCCGATATAGCACAGCACGCCGATGATGGCAGAGTCCATGATCTTGCCGTTGATGAAGCCGCCGAACATCCGGTCTGCGTATTTCACTTCCTCGGTGATCAGCTGCGCCCAGCGGGGGCGGACGATGCTGTGCAGCACCAGCTTGCCCTGCTGCACGAACCGCTTGCGGCTGGCCAGCATATACACCGCCACGATGATGCCGATGATCAGGTTCTTGGCCACCGTCACCACGTTCAGCACGCCAATGGCTGCGCCGCTTACGATGTTCTGCATGGAGGGCAGCAGGGTGTTCTTGATCCACGTGTCAAGATTGGTATTCAGGGCAGCGTAGGCCGAATTGAGCAGCTCCATGATCTGTTCGTTGTTTTCAATAAACTCCAGATGGTTTGCCCAGTACATGAACCTTGTAATGTTGGCCTGCGCGGTGTAGTACAGGGTCGTCACGCTGGTGATCAGCTGCGGCACGATCATCATGACCAGCGCATACACCAGCAAAAGCCCGAACAGGATGGTGAGTGCCACGGACAGCGCGTTGATCAGACCGTTCATCTTTTCCGGGATGAACCGGCGCAGAAAGCTTTCGATGCTGTTGCACACCGGCTTGAGCAGATAGGCAATGACGGCACCGTAGATAAAGGGCATCAGAATGCCGGTCAGGGTAGAGATAGCTGAGCCAAAGCCGTCAAAGCGGTAAATAAGGAAAAAGAAGATGATGCTCAGTGCAATGGCACCAAACCCTGCGAGCATCCCATAGAGATACGGTTTGATGTGCGGCTTTTTGTCCATCATGACAAACTCCATTCCTGCTGCGGGCAGCGGGAATACCCACAGCGCTTATTAAATTTTGTTGCTTCTGCGCCAGATGTGCAGCTTTTCAGCCTCGCGGATCAGCTCCTCGCGGAAATCCGGGTGTGCCACGCTGATCAGAGCCTCGGCCTTTTCCCAAGAGGTCAGGCCCTTCAGGTTCACGCAGCCATACTCGGTGCACAGATAGTGCACGTTGGCGCGGGTGTCGGTAACGATGCTGCCATTCTCCAGCGTGGGACGGATACGGCTTTCCAGCTGGCCGGTCTTTTTATTAAAGAAGGTGGAGGACAGGCAGATAAAGCTCTTGCCGCCCTTGGAAAGGTATGCGCCCAGCACGAAGTCCAGCTGACCGCCTGCGCCGGAAATGTGCTTCACACCGGCGCTCTCGGCGTTCACCTGACCAAACAGGTCGATATCCACGGCATTGTTGATGGAGATAAAGTTGTCCAGTGCGGAAATGCTGCGGATGTCGTTGGTGTAGTCCACCGGGGCAGACATACACTCCGGGTTATCGTTCAGGTAATCGTACATCTTCTGGGTGCCGGCACCAAAGGCGTAGACCTGACGGCCCTTGTCCAGCTGCTTGCGGCTGCCGTTGATCTTGCCGGCCTTGGCAATATCCACAAAGGCATCCACATACATCTCGGTGTGCACGCCCAGATCCTTCAGGTCGCTCTGTGCAATCAGCCCGCCGATGGCGTTGGGCATACCGCCGATGCCCAGCTGCAGGCAGGCACCGTTGGGGATCTGCGGCACAATGAGGTTGGCTACCTTCAGATCCACCTCAGTAGCGGCACCGGCAGCTGCCATCTGGCCGATGGGGGGATTTGCGCCCTCCACAATGCCGCTCACCTGAGAAACGTGTACGCAGTTCTCCATGCCGCCAAGGCAGCGCGGCATATTGGTGTTGACCTCCACGATGATCTTCTTGGCCTTTTCACACACGGCACCCAGATGCGAAGCGCTGGGGCCAAAGTTGAAGTAGCCGTGCTCGTCCATGGGAGTCACCTGAAATACTGCCACATCCACGGGGTCACTGCTCTCGCGGTAGTAGCGGGGCAGCTCAGAGTAGCGGATGGGGGAGTAGAAGGAGAAGCCCTGCGCAATGGCCTTGCGCTCAATGCCGCCCATGTGCCAGCTGTTCCAAGTCATGTGGGCAGCGGGGTCGTCGATCTGGAAGATCTCCGGCACCCACATCAGGATGCCGCCCCGGAAGTTGACCCCTTCCAGCTCCGGCAGGCGCTTTGCCAGCTCGGCATCCACGGCCACAGGGGTGTTCACAGCCCAGCCGTAATCCACCCAGTCGCCGCTTTTGACCAGAGCGGCAGCCTGCGCAGCAGTCATAAGCTTCTGTGCGTACAGTTCCTTGCAATCCATTATAAACCATCCTCTCTTAAAATACATAAAAGAATTGTAAACAATTCTGTGCGGACAAATGATGCAGCTGTTTTACGCCTGTTTTGCGGAATGCACACCGTTTTGCCACATCTGTATGGTAACCTTATAAACAAGGCAGCAGTGTGTGCTCAGCTCCGCGCAGAACAGCTCAACTTAGTTATAACATTAACAAAGTGTAGAATCAATAGTTTTGGCTAAAAAACAGCCAGTATAGCATAATGAACAGTTTTCTTAGCTTTATGTGGGGATTGTTTGGTACGCAAAAAACAAAAAAGTTGAGAAAAAGTCTTGATAAAATTTTGACGATGTGCTTTACTAATAGCGTGGGAAGCAACTGCGGAGCAGTGCGGGATGATTCGTTTAAAATTTAACGATAAAACGCACCGCAGCAGTTTCAGGTTGCACCCAAGGCTGGAAAGTGCTATCATGGCAGAACCACATCGCGCTTAGTAATTACAGCGCACAAGGAGGACACTGACCGATGGCAACAGCAGTTTATCCCGGGTCGTTCGATCCGGTCACCAAGGGACACCTTGATATCATCAAGCGCGCAGCAAAGATCAACGACCACCTCATCGTGGCGGTGCTGATCAACAGCGCCAAGCATCCGCTGTTCACAGTGGAGGAGCGGGTGGCTATGCTGCAGGAGTGCTGCAAGAACATCTCCAACGTGACCGTGGAAAGCTTCGATGGCCTGACCGTGGAGTTCGCAAAAAAGCGTCACGCATCCGTTATGGTGCGGGGGCTGCGGGCGGTAACGGACTTTGAAAACGAGATCCAGCTTGCGCAAACCAACCACGCACTGATGCCCGGCATCGAGACCATGTTCCTTGCCACCAGCATCAAATGGAGTTATCTTTCCTCCACCATCGTAAAGGAAGCAGCGTACTACGGCAGTGACATCAGCAAGTTCGTCACACCCAATGTGGAAAAAGCCGTCAGCGAAAAATACGCACAGCTCCGGGAGAGGGAAGAGATCTGATACCGCAAAAATGCCGCAGGGCGTTTTGATAACTGGGTAACCGATAAGTAACACACATACACAATTCAGGAGGCTATTCACATGAAAAAGATCGTTATCGCATCTGCATGCCGCACCGCTATCGGCAAGTTCGGTGGCACTCTGGCCAACGTTCCCGCTACTGAGCTGGGCTCCATCGTCATCAAGGAGGCTCTGAACCGTGCAAACGTCAAGCCCGAGCAGGTCGATCATGTTTACATGGGCTGCGTCATTCAGGCTGGTCTGGGCCAGAACGTCGCTCGTCAGGCTGCCCTGAAGGCTGGCCTGCCCATCGAGACCCCCGCCGTCACCGTCAACGTGGTCTGCGGCTCCGGTCTGAACTGCGTGAACATGGCTGCTCAGATGATCGAGGCAGGCGATGCTGATATCGTTGTTGCAGGCGGCATGGAGAACATGGATATGGCTCCCTTCGCACTGCAGAAGGCTCGCTATGGCTACCGCATGGGTGCTCCCATGGGCAAGAGCGAGATCGTGGATACCATGGTCAACGATGCACTGTGGGATGCCTGCGGCTTCAACAAGCACATGGGCATGACCGCTGAGAACGTCTGCACCAACGAGACCTACCAGAAGAAGTACGGCTACAGCCCCATCACCCGCGAGATGCTGGACGAGTTCGCATACAACAGCCAGCTGAAGGCTGACAAGGCCATCAAGGACGGCGCTTTCAAGGACGAGATCGTTCCTGTTGTCATCAAGGGCAAGAAGGGCGACACCGTGTTCGATACCGATGAGGGCCCCCGTCTGAGCGCTCCCGAGGTTCTGGCAAAGCTGAAGCCCGCCTTCACCAAGGACGGCATCGTCACCGCTGCTAACTCTTCTGCCATCAACGACGGCGCTGCTGCTCTGGTCGTCATGAGCGAGGAGAAGGCTAAGGAGCTGGGCGTGAAGCCTCTGGCAACTTGGGTTGCCGGTGCTCTGGCAGGCGTTGAGCCCGAGGTCATGGGTCTGGGCCCCATCGCTGCTACCAAGAAGGTCATGGCCAAGACCGGCATGACCGTTGCCGATATGGATCTGGTCGAAGCCAACGAGGCATTCGCAGCACAGTCCATCGCTGTCGGCGAGGCTCTGGGCTTTGATAAGGACAAGCTGAACGTCAACGGCGGCGCAATTGCTCTGGGCCACCCGGTCGGCGCTTCCGGCGCTCGTATTCTGGTCACCCTGCTGTATGCTATGAAGCACCGTGGTGCTCACAAGGGTCTGGCTACCCTGTGCATCGGCGGCGGCATGGGCTGCGCTACCATCGTTGAGATGGACTAAGCACTTTTTCTCTGAATCCTGATTGAACCACAGACCCGGAGCGCCGGAGGGAACCGGAGAGCCCTCCCGCGTTCCGGGGGCTGTTTTGAAAAAACTGAACTGTATGAAATGGAGGTTTTCACAATGGCATTTGTAAAAACCGAGGTGCAGGGCGCTGTTGAGGTCATTACCATCGACCGTCCCAAGGCACTGAACGCCCTGAACCCCGAGGTTCTGGCTGACCTGAAGGCTGCTTTTGAGGCAGTCGATCAGGAGACTGTCCGCTGCATCGTTCTGACCGGCGAAGGCGACAAGAGCTTTGTTGCCGGTGCCGATATCGGCTCTATGAGCACCATGACCAAGGCAGAAGGCGAAGCTTTCGGCAAGCTGGGCAATGATGTGTTCCTGATGATTGAGCATTTCCCCATCCCCGTCATCGCAGCCGTCAACGGCTTTGCACTGGGCGGCGGCAACGAGCTGGCTATGAGCTGCGATTTCCGCATCTGCTCTGACAACGCTGTGTTCGGTCAGCCGGAAGTCGGTCTGGGTATCACCCCGGGCTTCGGCGGCACCCAGCGTCTGGCTCGTCTGGTCGGCATGGGCATGGCAAAGCAGCTGGTCTACTCTGCTCTGAACATCAAGGCTGACGAGGCTTACCGCATTGGTCTGGTCAACGCCGTGTATCCGCAGGCTGAGCTGATGGAGAATGTCCTGAAGCTGGCAGGCAAGATCGCAAAGAACGCTCCCATTGCTGTGCGCAACTGCAAGAAGGCAATGAACGACGGCATCAGCCTGCCCATCGAGAAGGCTGTTGAGGTCGAAGAGAAGCTGTTCGGCGATTGCTTCGAGACCCACGATCAGCAGGAGGGCATGGCCTGCTTCCTGTCCCGTGAGAAACCGAAGCCCAAGGCAGTGTTCACCAACAACTAATCCATTACATAATTTTTGATATTAAAGGAGAGATTTCCTATGAAGATCGGTGTTATCGGCGCTGGCACTATGGGTCAGGGCATCGCAAAGGCATTTGCACAGGTTGAGGGCAACACCGTTGCTCTGTGCGACATCAAGCAGGAGTGGGCCGAGAATGGTCTGGCAAAGATCAAGAAGGGCTACGAGAAGCTGGTCGCTAAGGGAAAGATGACTCAGGAGAAGGCTGACGCGATCGTTGCAGCCATCACCCCGGGCCTGAAGGAAGATCTGTGCGCAGACTGCGATCTGGTCGTTGAGGCTGCTTTCGAGGACATGAAGGTCAAGCAGACCACCTTCGGTGAGCTGGATAAGATCTGCAAGCCCGAGTGCGTCTTCGCTTCCAACACTTCTTCTCTGTCCATCACCGAGATCGGCAAGGGTCTGACCCGTCCCCTGATCGGTATGCACTTCTTCAACCCCGCAGACCGCATGAAGCTGATCGAGGTCATCGCCGGCTGCAACACCCCCGTTGAGACCGTTGAGAAGATCAAGGAGATCTCCGTTGCCATCGGCAAGACCCCCGTTCAGGTCAACGAGGCTGCCGGCTTTGTGGTCAACCGCATCCTGATCCCCATGATCAACGAGGCTGCCTTCATCAAGATGGAGGGCGTTTCTGATATCGCCGGCATCGACACCGCTATGAAGCTGGGTGCTAACCACCCCATGGGACCCCTGGAACTGGGCGACTTCATCGGTCTGGACATCTGCCTGGCCATCATGGACGTGCTGTACAACGAGACCGGCGACAGCAAGTACCGTGCCTGCCCGCTGATCCGCAAGATGGTGCGCGGCGGCAATCTGGGCTGCAAGACCGGTAAGGGCTTCTACGTTTACAACGCAGACCGCACCAAGACCCCGGTTGACCAGCTGTAAGTTCTGATAAACATTTCTCCCGGCTGCGGGGAAAGCAGTCGGGAGGAATTTGTTTGCACCGGGCTATTCCGGTAAATGAAAAAAGACCTGTTAGGAGGATATAGCGATGGATTTTACTCTGTCCAAGCAGCAGCAGATGGTGCAGAAAATGTACCGCGAGTTTGCTGAGAACGAAGTCAAGCCTCTGGCAAAGAAGGTTGACGCAGAGGAATACTTCCCCAAGGAGACCGTCGAAAAGATGGGCAAGCTGGGCATGATGGGCATCTATTTCCCGACTGAGGTCGGCGGTGCAGGCGGCGATGTGCTGTCCTACGTCATGGCCGTGGAGGAGCTGAGCAAGGTCTGCGGCACCACCGGTGTCATCGTCTCTGCTCACACCAGCCTGTGCGCTGCCCCCATTTACGAGAACGGCACCCCCGAGCAGAAGGCTAAGTACCTGCCGAAGCTGTGCAGCGGCGAGTGGCTGGGTGCTTTCGGCCTGACCGAGCCGGGCGCTGGTACCGATGCGCAGGGTCAGCAGACCATTGCCAAGGAAGATGGCGATTACTGGGTGCTGAACGGCTCCAAGATCTTCATCACCAACGCCGGCTTTGCTGATGTGTTCATCGTCATCGCCGTTACCGATAACGTGCTGGATAAGCGCGGCCGTCCCACCAAGCTCTGCTCCGCCTTCATCGTGGAGCGCACCGACCCGGGCTTCTCTGTTGGTAAGGCAGAGGACAAGATGGGTATCCGCGGTTCTTCTACCTGCGAGCTGATCTTTGAGGATTGCCGCATCCCGAAGGATCGTATGCTGGGCGTGCGCGGCAAGGGCTTCCAGCTGGCTATGGCTACGCTGGACGGCGGCCGTATCGGCATCGCTTCTCAGGCTCTGGGCATCGCCGAGGGCGCTCTGGAGGAGACCGTTGCTTACGTCAAGGAGCGCAAGCAGTTCGGTCGTGCAATCGCTGCTTTCCAGAACACCCAGTTTGAGCTGGCTGAGATGAAGGCTCGTGTTGAGGCTGCTAAGTATCTGGTTTATGCTGCCGCTCTGAAGAAGCAGCAGGCTATGGATGGCGCAAAGGTTCGTTACAGCGTCGAGGCTGCTCAGGCTAAGCTGATTGCAGCCCGCACCGCAAGCGATGTGACCCGCCGCTGCCTGCAGCTGTTCGGTGGTTACGGCTACACCCGTGACTACCCCATCGAGCGCATGATGCGTGATGCCAAGATCACCGAGATCTACGAGGGCACCAGCGAAGTGCAGATGATGGTCATTTCCGGCGCGCTGCTGAAGTAAGGGAGGCAAGAGTTACAATGAAAGCAATTGTTTGTGTAAAGCAGGTTCCTGATACCTCCGGCAAGGTGTCCGTCAAGCCCGATGGCACTCTGGATCGTGCATCCATGGCAACCATCACCAACCCCGATGACCTGAATGCTCTGGAGGCTGCTCTGAAGCTGAAGGACGCCACCGGCTGTGAAGTCGTTGTTGTCACCATGGGTCCCCCGCCGGCAGAGGGTATGCTGCGTGAGCTGCTGGCCCGCGGCGCTGATAAGGCTGTTCTGGTCTCCGGCCGTGAGTTCGGCGGTTCCGATACCTTTGCAACCAGCCAGATCCTGGCTGCTGCCGTCAACAAGATCGGCGTTGGCCCCGAGGACGTTGTGTTCTGCGGTCGTCAGGCAATCGATGGCGATACCGCACAGGTCGGCCCCCAGATCGCTGAAAAGCTGCATCTGCCGCAGGTCACCTACGTTGCCGACATCCAGAAGGACGGCAACACCCTGACCGTGAAGCGTATGCTGGAGGACGGCTACATGATGGTCAAGGTGCAGACTCCCTGCCTGCTGACCTGCATCAAGGAGCTGAACGACCCCCGCTACATGAGCGTGAACGGCATCTTTACCTGCTACGACAAGCCCATGGAAGTGTTCGACTACAACGCACTGAAGGACGATCCGCTGATCGAGGTGGACACCATTGGCCTGAAGGGTTCTCCGACGAACGTCTTTAAGTCCTTCACTCCTCCGCAGAAGGGCGCAGGCACCATGCTGCAGGGCGACGATGTTGCTGCCCAGCTGGCTGGCATCCTGGCCAAGAAGCACCTGATCTGATGAAAGGAGCATAGGATTACAATGGCTGATTTTAACGAATACAAGGGCGTATGGGTCTTTTGCGAGCAGCGCCAGGGCGCACTGATGTCCACTGACTTCGAGCTGGTTAGCGAGGCCCGTAAGCTGGCCGACGAGCTGGGCTGCGAGGTCACCGGCCTGCTGCTGGGCGACAACGTGGAGGGCATTGCCAAGGAGCTGGGCGGCTACGGTGCCGACAAGGTTCTGGTGTGCGACAGCCCCCTGCTGAAGAACTACACCACCGACGCATACGCTAAGGTCGTGTGCGATATGGTCAACGAGTACAAGCCTGAGGTGCTGCTGATCGGCGCTACCAACATCGGCCGCGACCTCGGCCCCCGCTGCGCAGCCCGTCTGCACACCGGCCTGACCGCCGACGCTACCCATCTGGATATCGACACTGCAAAGTACATCGACTTCCTGAAGGAGAGCTCCACCATCGACCTGTCCAAGCAGAAGTTCGATATGGAAGACCGCAACCTGAAGATGACCCGTCCCGCATTCGGCGGCCATCTGATGGCTACCATCATCTGCCCCCGCTTCCGTCCCCAGATGTCCACTGTGCGTCCCGGTGTTATGAAGAAGGCTCCCTTCGATCAGGCCAAGGCTGATGCCTGCCAGATCGTCAAGCCCGCCTTCAGCCTGACCGCTGAGGACATCAAGACCGAAGTGCTGAGCGTGGAGAAGGCCGCTGAGAAGCTGGTCGACCTGATCGGCGCAGACGTCATCGTCTCCGTGGGCCGTGGTATCAGCAAGGATGTCAACAAGGGCATCGAGCTGGCCGAGCAGCTGGCAGCCGCTCTGGGCGGCGGTGTCGTGGGCGCTTCCCGTGCCGTCACCGATGCAGGCTGGATGACCGCTGACCATCAGGTCGGTCAGACCGGCAAGACCGTGCACCCCAAGATCTATGTGGCTCTGGGTATTTCCGGTGCCATCCAGCACACCGCCGGTATGCAGGATTCTGAGTGCATCATCGCCGTCAACAAGAACGAGGGTGCTCCCATCTTCGGTGTTGCAGACTACGGCATCGTGGGCGACCTGTTCAAGGTCGTGCCCGAGCTGATCAAGCAGATCGAGGCAGCAAAGGCTGCTCTGTGATCATCTGTCCCCGAGCATATTTACAATAGCATAGCCTGAATTGTGGGAGGGCGGTTCTTCGGAGCCGCTCTCCTTTTTTGCGTGCCGCTTACACCAGCCGCCGGGCAAGCCATTCCAGCCGCTCCACCTCTACCTGTGCGCGGCGCAGCTCGCCCAGCGCATCCTCGGTGGCCTGCTGCTCAAGGTATCCGTCCGCCGCCCGCAGTGCAGCTTCCAGCTCTGTGTAGTCAGCAGTGCGCAGCAGATGGCTCATAGTCTGGCGCATGGTGTCGCACAGCTCTGCGCCCTCGGCAAGCGCCTGCCGCGCAGTGGGGAGATCCTTCTGCCGCACAGCTTCAAGGGCACAGTCCAAGTCAGCCGAGATGTCCTGCGCAAAGCCCTGCACCCGTCCGCTGCTATAAAGAGATATCCCCAGCAGCGCAGCTACGATCAGGATACACGCATAGATCCGCTTCATCGTTTTCCTCCCGGCTGACGGCCTTCCTTTTTCAGCAGAAAATAGTCCTCGGTCTCGTTGCCGATAAGCAGTAAGATCTCCTGCGGCAAAACCGTGTTTGCCGTGGCGGTGCGTTCCAGCCACGCACGGTCTTTGCCGCACCAGCGCAGATTATCCTCCAGCACCTGTCCGTCCAGCACAAAGGGGATGGTGGCCTGTGTCTGCTGCACCTTCAGCTGCAAGTCGGACAGGGTGGCTGCTTCCTGCTCCGGGCGAAGCGCCGCCGACAATGTGCCGTTCGTTTCAATGACGGCGTAAGACACCCTGCGCGGGTCAAAGATATCCTTGCCGCGCAGCGCCTCCATCAGGTCAGCGGTGGTCAGCCGCAGCATCCGCAAAGCGTTCTGATCGATCTTTCCGTCCAGAATGACCGTTTTGGGTCGCCCGGAGAGAAAATTGAAGAATTTCTGGCTGCGGAAGCTTACCACTGAACCCAGCAGTTCCAGCGCCGCAATGAGGAACAGCGGGATGAGACTGGCGGTGATGGGCACATCCTCTGACTCAATGGAGATGGACGCCAGATTGGAGATCAGGATGGTGGATACCAGCTCCTCCGGCTGCAACTCTCCCAGCTGACGCTTGCCCATCAGCCGCATGGCAAACAAAACGCAGAGATACAGGATAATGGTGCGGCAAAGCAGCAGTTTCATGCACAAACCCTCCCGGTGCGGTGTGCGCGGCGTATTCCGCTGCGGCAAAGCGGGCATACTGCACATACAAAGGAGTGATAGATGTGCAGCAGCTTTCGCAAAGCCTTGCGGAAAACCTGTCCGCGCTTGATGCTAGGTTTGGCAAGTCGGCAGATTATTATGCGAAGAAGATCGTTTTATATGGCTGTCCGGGATGTATCGTAATGTTTGACGGCATGGCAAGCTTAGATTCGCTCTGGGAACTGCTGCTGGACGCTGCCGGACGCCAGTCTGCTTCTGTCCGGCTTACCGGCGCACAGGCCTATGCGTATATCCTGCACGGATCGGCTTTTCCGGCTGAGAGCGCCCCGGTGCAGGATCTGCCGCAGCTTGTAGCGCGGCTGACAGCCGGCATGGCTGTGCTGCTGTTAGAGGGATGCAGCAGCGGTATTGTTTTTTCGGTGCAGGGGCTCAAGTTCCGCTCTGTGGAAGAGCCATCCGGCGAGGGCAATCTGCGCGGCAGCAGGGAAGGCTTTACCGATCTGCTGCGGGTGAACCTGAGCCTTTTGCGCCGTCTTGTCCGCACCGACACCCTTGTGCAGGAGGCTGCACAGGCGCACACCTGCTGCAATACAGAGTATGCCCTTTGCTACTGCAAGGACCGTGCCGACCCTGCCATGGTGCGCCGGGTGCGTACCATTTTGCAAAGTGCAAGGCCGGAGCTGCTGCTGGATTCCAGCTATTTTGTGCCGTGGCTGCTACCCGGCAAGGCGCGGCTGTTCACCCCGGTACACTACACCGAGCGCCCGGCGGTCGCCGCCGCGAAGCTCTGCGAGGGCAAGCTGGTAATTTTGGTCAACGGCAGCCCCTCAGCGCTGGTGCTGCCCGCTTTGTTCAGCGAGCAGTTCGAGTGTCTGGATGATTACGCTTCTACGGCGGCGTTTTCCTCTTTTCTGCGGGTGCTGAAATATTTTTCTTTCTACCTTACGGTGTTCTTACCGGGGGTCTTTGTGTGCGTGGCGGTGTATCTGCCGGAGCTTTTGCCCCCGCAGCTGCTGTATAAGATCGAAGCAGCCGAAAAGGCTACGCCGCTGCCCCTTTTTGCCGAGATGCTGCTGGTGATCCTGATCTTAGAGATCATCCGGGAGGCGGGTCTGCGGATGCCGCAGTCGCTGGGGCACTCGGTCAGTCTGGTGTCGGCGCTCATCATCGGAGACGCCGCCATTGCCACCGGGCTTATGAGCACCCCGGTCATCTTTGTGGCTAGTATTACGGCCATTGCGGTCTTTGTCACCCCGGGACTGTATGAGCCCGCCACCCTTTTGCGCATCGGCACGGTGCTGCTGGCAGGGCTTGCCGGGCCGGTAGGGCTGGCAGCGGCGTTTTTCGGCTTTTTGCTCAGCATCGTCAGCACCGAAGCGCTGGGCGTGTCCTATCTTGCGCCGCACCCGTTCCCGCAGCAGCCGCTTTCCGAGGATGGTGTTCTGCGCCGCAACTACCGGCAGCTGTCCCGGCACGGGTTCAATATCTGGCAAAAGCGGGAGAGGGGGAAGCGGCAGACATGAAGCAGCAAGCAGGATATTTTACCCCAGCAGCGCTGACCCTCAGCGTGGTCACGGCAGCGCTGGCAGATGGCATCCCGCAGGGTGTCCCGGTGCGCCGGGCACTGTGGCTGGGCGCAGTCAGCACGGTGTGCCTGTGCATTCTTTCAGCGCTGGCTGCGGCGGCGCTGCGGGATAAAGCGCCCTCCTTGGCGGTACGGCTGGCACTGACAGCCGGGCTATTTATGGAACTGGTGCACACCCTCGTGCAGGCACAAGGGCTGTGCACGGCAGAGTTTTCCTCCATGGCGCTGCTGGGCTTTCTGCCGCTGCTGCTCTGGGCGGGGTGGTGCATCCGTCCCGCAAGCTGGAACGCCTCGGCGCGGGTGCTGTGGTGGTTTGTAGCCGTGGGCGGCGTGGTTTGTCTGCTGGGGCTTGCCGGTCAGCTGCACTGGTACCGGCTGTTCACCCCGGCACAGCCGACTGGAACAAACTGGAGCGTACCGGTCTATGCAGAATACTTTGCCGGAGCCCTTCTGTGCAGCACGCGGTCTGCTCGCCACACGGTCTGGTTGCCGGTATGGGGCTTTGCGGTGCAGGCGGCAGCTTTGATGGGCAGTGCTTTGCTGTTTGGCAGTGGCGCATACCCTCGGCTGGAGCTGCTGCGGGCGTGGAGCGGCGGCAGCTTTTCCCGCATGGATGCGCTGCTTTTGCTGCTGTGGCTGCTGTGCGCTGTCTACCGGGTGGCCATGCTGTGTGCCGCCATCCGCTTGCTCTGGCAGCAGCCGGAAGCTGAGGTGCAGCCATGAGAAATGCAAAATCTTACAAGCCGCTGCTGTTTTTACTGCTGACAGGGTGGTGCCTTTTGTTCCTGCGGTGCGAGAGCACCGAGAAAAGCATGGTGCGGGCAGTGTATCTGGCACAGAGCGAACAGGGGTATCAGGCAGGGCTGCTTTATCAGGCACCGCAGGCCGCCGCTGATGCTGCCGATGCCACTGCTGCATTGCAGTTTGTGCAGGCAGAGGGCCAAACGATGGAGCGGGCACTGGATGCGGCAGAGCAGGCACTGCCCCAAACCGCAAGCTACCGCCTGTGTGATTACCTGCTGCTGTCAAAAGCGGAAGAACCCTTATTAACAGAGTACGAGCAGCTTGTGCTGCGGCGCGGCTGCGGACGCACGGCGGCAAGGCTGCTTTGCGCCGAAGGGGAGATAGACCGCCTTGCCGCACAGGCCGCTTTACCGGACGCCCTGATGGCACAGCTAAAGGCCGCAGCGCCCACCGCGCCCCGGCTGTATGAGCACACAGAACCGGGACTTCTGCCGGTTCTCGGGTGGAGCGCGGAAGAGGTGTCTTTGCAGGAGGGCGGTGTTCTGCACACTGTGGTGGGTAATACGCTTTTGTCCCCGGAGCAGGCCGAGGTATACCGTCTGCTTACCGAACAAGGCGGCACCCGGCAGCTCTGGCTGGAAGGGGAGCGCATTGGCATCCGGCGCTGCACCGTTTCGGTCACCCTGCAAAAGGCGCAGGTACTTGTGCGGCTGGACTGTCAGCGTGCCGCCCACAGCCCGCTGCCCACGCAGGCGCAGCAGCAACAGCTTGCGGCGCAGTGCACGGCGCTTTTGCAAGGCTGCTGGCAGCAGGGCGTGGATGTGCTGCACCTGCAAGCCCGGGCAGCGCTGCGGGACGGCAGCGGCGCAAGTTTTGACCCAACAAAAAACGCCTGCCCGCAATTGCGGACAGACGTGCATTTCATGCTGTATTAAGAGGCAGTGGGGAAGGTAACGGTGATGGTGGTTCCAACGTCCACCTGACTTTCCAGCTTGATGCGGGCATTGTGGATGCGGGCAATGTGCTTGACGATGGCAAGCCCCAGTCCGGTGCCGCCGGTGGCTTTGCTGCGGCTCTTATCCACCCGGTAGAAGCGCTCGAACACGCTGGACTGTGCCTCCCGCGGGATGCCGATGCCGTTGTCGGTCACGGTCAGGGAGCAGTGCCCGTCCCGGCTGCAAGCGGTAATGATCTGCACCTTGCCGCCCGGGCGGTTGTAGCGGATGGCGTTGTCGCACAGGTTCTGGCACAGTTCATCCAGCAGCGCGCGGCTGCCCAGCACCGGGGCACTCTCGCCCAGATAGGTCAGGGAGATATAAGCGCGGCGTGCATTCAGTTTCTGGCGCTCCACGCATTCCTTGGCCACATCCAAAAGGTCTACCGTTTCCATCACCGGGGTGTCCCCGGTCTCGCTTACGGTATCCAGTTTGGAAAGCTGCAAAATGTCGTTGACCAGCTGGATCATGCGGGTGGCTTCGCTGTGGATCTTGCGGCCGAAATCCGGCACATCCTCCGGCTTTGCAATGCCGGTCTCGATCAGCTCTGCATAGCCGGAAATGCTGGTCAGTGGGGTCTTGAGCTCGTGGCTGACATTGGCGGTAAACTCCTGCCGCATCTTCTCGTTGTTCTCCCGCAGGATGCGGTCAGAATGGATGCTTTCCGCAAAGGGAATCAGCTCCCGGTAGGGCACGTTTTCCTGAATATGATCCAGATCTTCGGTCATGTTCAGCACCGGCTGTACCAATGCCTTGGTCAGCAGAGCAGCCAGCACCGCAGCGGCCAGCATCAGCGCTACACAGCTCAGTACGATGGCCGGGATAGTGGAGTCGTAGATAGACCATACGGTCTCGGCGTCCTGCGCCACGCGCAGCACGTCCCCGCCGGAAAGCCGGAGCGCGTAGTAATAGGTCTCGTAGCCCATGGTCTGGGAATCGCGGATGTTCCGTCCCTCGCCGTTTGCAATGGCATCGCGGATCTCCGGGCGGGTCAGATGATTTTCCATGGGCTGGTCGGTGGCAGATTCAAACAGTACGCTGCCGTCCTGACTGATCAGCGTCACGCGCAGATCATCGGTCACAAAGGCACTCAGCTGCGCGGGGTCTCCGGTCTGCTCGTACCCGGCGCGCACAAGGTCGCTCTCGCGCTCCAGCCCCGACCACGCCTGCGCCGTAAAGGCTTTATGGAATACAAAAATGCACAGCGCTGCGGTGAATATAAGCCCCAGAAAGCCCATCAGGAACAACCGGTAGCTGATTTTTTCTTCCATGCTGCGCAGCTTCATTCTTCTTCGGCCTCCTCATCGGTCAGTTTGTAGCCCACCTTGCGCACGGTGCAGATGTAACGCCCCGCGTCGCCCAGCTTTTTGCGCAGGGTGCGGATGTGCATATCCACGGTACGGCTCTCCACCGAGATGTCGGTGCCCCACACCACCTGCAAAATGGTCTCGCGGGTCACCACCAGACTGGTGTTTTCCAGCAACAGCCGCAGCAGGCAGTATTCTTTGTAGGTCAGCTCCACAGGGGTGCTGTTTACCGTAACGCTGTGGCGGGCATTATCCAGCTGGATCTCATGGAAAACCAGTACGTCCGGCCTTACCTCCGGGGCGGAGCGCCGCAGCGCCACACGCACCCGGCTGAGAAATTCCATAATGCCAAAGGGCTTTGCAATGTAATCATCTGCGCCGCAGTCCAGCCCGCGCACGGTGTCCAGCTCGCTGGATTTTGCAGTGACCATAATGATGGGCAGTTTGCGCAGGGAAGGGGTATTGCGCAGCTTTTTCAGGATGGAAAAGCCATCCTCGCCGGGCAGCATCACGTCTAAGATCACAAGTTCCGGCTCGGCGGCACGCATAGCCTGCCAGAAGGGCTCGGCGCTTTCAAAGCCCTGCACCTCGTAGCCATTGGATTGCAGGGCATACTGCTCCAGTTCCCGGATGGAAGCGTCGTCCTCTACGATATAGATCATAACTCAATTCTCCTCAGCAGTCTGTCCGTCCGGGAACAGATACCGCTCACGGTAGCGGCCCAGACGGCGATGGAATTCTTCGCTTTCCTTGGTGTCGTTGCCGTGGCGCAGGTCGTTCAGGTAAGCGTGGGTGTCAAAGCTGTCCTGTGCCACCTCGATCTGCGCAACTGCTACGTTGCTGCAATGGTCGCACACACGCTCGTAGTTGGTCAGCAGATCGTCCAGCACAAAGCCGTACTCAATAGAGCAGCTGCCAGCCTGCAGGCGGGCAACGTGCCGCGCCTTGATGGCACGCACCAGCTCGTTGACCACGGCCTCCAGCGGCTCCACCTTGGAAGCAAGGTGCAGATCGCTCTTGCGGAAGGCATCGGTAGTGCGGCTCAGGGTATCCTGCACCGCATCCTCCAGCACCTGCAGCTCCTCCTGTGCATCCTTGGAGAAGTGAATCTCCTTCTGGTGCATCTCCTCGGCAGATTCCAGCAGGTTAACGGAATGGTCGCTGATGCGCTCAAAATCGCTGATGGTGTGCAGCAGGGTGTTCACGCTCTGGCTGTCGGCGTGGTTCAGTTCCCGGCTGGACAGCTTGACCAGATAAGTGCCCAGCGCGTCCTCGTACCGGTCCACCCGGCACTCCTCGTCCCGCACCTTCTGGGCTAGCTCGTCGCTCCATTCATGGGTCAGGCTCATGGCCTGCACCACGCCCACCCGGGCAAGTTCTGCCATTTCGGCGGTAGCGGCACGGGCACGCTCCACAGCCATAGCAGGGGTGTTCAGCAGACGGTCATCCAGCAGAGCAAACTCCTCTTTTTCCGGGGAATCGGGAATAGTCAGGATAGCCAGCTTTTCCAGCCCAGTGGCAAAGGGCAGCAGAATGACAGTGGCCAGAATGTTGAACACCGAGTGCACGATTGCAATGCCCCAGGCCTCAATGGTGGTATTCACAAAGGCAAAGTGGCAGACGGCGTTGAGCCCATAGAATCCGAACAGGAAGATGGTCACACCGATGATGTTGAAGTACAGGTGCACCATAGCAGCGCGGCGGGCGTTTTTGTTCGCACCCACCGAGGACAGCAGTGCAGTTACACAGGTGCCGATGTTCTGACCCATGATGATGGGGATGGCACTGCCGTAGGTGATGACACCGGTGGCGCTCAGCGCCTGCAGGATGCCCACGCTGGCGCTGGAGCTCTGGATGATGCCGGTGACCAGTGCGCCCACCAGAACGCCCAGCAGGGGGTTGGAGAAGCGGGTGAACAGACTGGTGAACCATGCCTCGTTCTGCAGCGGCAACACCGCGTTGGACATGGTGGTCATGCCAGTCATCAGCACGGCAAAGCCGATAAGGATAGTGCCCACGCCTTTTTTCTTCTCACTCTTACACATATACAGCAAAATGCCGATAAATGCAAGCACCGGGCTGAAAGAAGTAGGTTTGAGCAGCTGGATGAACAGGCTGTCGCCCTGCAAACCGGAAAGGCTCAAGATCCAGCTGGTCACGGTGGTGCCCACGTTGCTGCCCATGATCACGCCAATGGCCTGATGCAGCTCCATGATGCCGCTGTTGACAAAGCCCACCACCATAACGGTGGTAGCGCTGGAGCTCTGGATGACGGCGGTCACGCACAGACCCAAAAAAAAGCCCTTGAGGGGGTTATCGGTCAGTTTGCTGAGAATTTTTTGCAGCTGGCCGCCGGCCTGCTTTTCCAGTGCTTTGCCCATGATGTCCATACCGAACAAAAACAGAGCCAGACCTCCCAGCAGCGAAAAGACATTAAAAATGGTCATAAGTGTTTTCCTCACTTTATCTTGACGTGTTTTTCTCCTGTGCTTTAAGTATAGAAAAATAATGTAAAATTTGAAATCGACGAAATGTAAAACCCATGTAAAGTAAGAAAAATGTAAAAATCCTGTGCACGGGCAGCGATGCAGCGTCGGTTTCCTGCCTGCAGTACAAAAACAGCGCCCCGGGCGTTGTATTTGACGCCAAATTTTATTATAATAAGAATAAGAGTGCCCGCAGCACGGCGCGGCAATAGGATACAGGAGGAACCAGGATGGGTACGTTCAATGTTTCGCTTAAAACGCTGACCGACCGCGTCAGCATGGAAGTAGTATACACCCCCCGGGCGCTGGATGAGATCAGTGTGGAGATCGCTGAGGTCAACCGCCCGGGTCTGTTTCTGGCGGGCTACTATGATTACTTCGATAAGCTCCGCCTGCAGATCATGGGTCTGGCAGAGATGAACTTTCTGTCCGGTCTGACGGCAGAAAAGCGCTACGAAGCGCTGGAGCAGCTGTTCCGGCAGCAGCCCCCGGCGGTCATCGTCTGCCGCAGCGAGGAGCTGGCGCCCTTCCCGGAGATGCAGGAACTGGCGCAGAAGCACGCGGTCGCCCTGCTGCGCTCTAACGAGACTACCTGCACCCTGATGGGCAGCCTGATCAGCGTGCTGAATCTGGAGCTTGCGCCCCGCATCACCCGGCACGGCGTGCTGGTGGAGGTGTACGGCGAGGGCATCTTGATCCTTGGCGACAGCGGCATCGGCAAAAGCGAGCTGGCCATTGAGCTGGTCAAGCGCGGCCACCGTCTGGTGGCAGATGACGCCGTGGAGCTGCGCAAGGTGTCCAACCGTCAGATCATGGGCACTGCACCGGAAAACATCCGCCACTTCATCGAACTGCGCGGCATTGGCATCGTCAACGTGGCTCGTGTGTACGGCGTGGGTGCTGTCAAGCTGAGCGAAAGTTTGGATCTGGTGGTGCAGCTGGAAGCGTGGGACCCCACCAAGAACTACCAGCGCACCGGTCTGGAAAGCGAATACTACGACATTCTGGGCGTGAGCATTCCCAGCACCAGCATCCCGGTCTCTCCCGGCCGTAATCTGGCTGTTGTGCTGGAGACCGCAGCCATCAATAACCGCCAGAAGAAGATGGGCTATAACGCAGCCAAGGAGCTGCTGATCCGGCTGGGACTGGATGACAAAATGGACTGAAACTCTCTATAAAAAGGAGCCTGACCCTATGGAACAACTCAAGCAGCTGCTGACCGCAGCAGGCATTGCTTATAAAGAAAATGAGCCGCTGGCGGCGCATTGTACCTTTAAAATCGGCGGCCCGGCGCGGCTGTTCGTGCAGCCGACAGACCGGGCGCAGCTTTGCCGCGCCGTTGCCTTGTGCAAGGCGCAGGGCGTCCGGTATTATCTGCTGGGCAATGGCAGTAATATCCTGTTTGCCGACGAAGGCTACAACGGCGCAGTGTTGGATATTTCCTCCATGCAGGACGCTGTGGAGGTGCACGGCACACAGCTCACCGCCGGGGCGGGCGTGCGGCTTTCGGCACTGTGCAAAACGGCGCTGGAACACGGCCTGACCGGACTGGAATTTGCTTATGGCATCCCCGGCACGGTGGGCGGCGCAGTCTACATGAACGCCGGTGCCTACGGCGGTGAGATGAAGGACGTGCTGACCACGGTGCAGTACCTTACCGCCGAAGGCGAAGTGAAAGAGTCGGCAGCATCGGAGCTTGACCTGCGCTACCGCCACAGCATTTTTGAAGAAAACGGCGGCTGCATCCTTTCAGCGCAGTTTGCCCTGACCCCGGGCGAGCCGGAAGCCATCCGCGCTAAAATGGACGAACTGATGGCAAAACGGCTGGACAAGCAGCCGCTGGATAAGCCCAGCGCCGGCAGTACTTTCAAGCGCCCGGTGGGTGCTTTTGCCGCTGCCCTCATCGACCAGTGTGGTCTGCGGGGCTACCGGCACGGCGGTGCCGCCGTCAGCGAGAAGCACTGCGGCTTTGTGGTGAACCTTGGCGGCGCAACTTGCGCTGATGTGCTGGCACTGTGCGAGGAAGTACGCACCATCGTAAAAGAAAAGACCGGCTATGATTTGGAAAAAGAGATCCGCGTAGTGCGCTGAGCTGCGGGAATAGAGGGAGTGGGGAACACAGATGGAGCTGTTGATCGTCAGCGGACTTTCCGGCGCGGGAAAGTCAGTGGCTATGAATGCGCTGGAGGATATCGGATTTTTCTGCATTGATAACGTCCCGGCGGGGCTGCTGCCCAGCATTACGGCGTTTTCCAAGGCGGGCGACAACCAGTTGGAGCGGGTGGCGCTTTCCATGGATGTGCGCGGCTGCCGCAGCAGGGAACAGATCGAGACGGCCCTGCAGCAGCTGGATGACCAGAAAACACCCTATAAGATCCTGTTTCTGGATGCACCGGATGATGTGCTGATGCGCCGTTACAGCGAGACCCGCCGCCGCCACCCCATCAGCATTGCAGAAGGCATCTCCACCCGGGATGCCTTTTTGAAGGAGCGGCAGATCCTGCAGCCCTTAAAGGAACGTGCAAACTATACCATCAATACCGGCCTGCTCTCCACCTCCCAGAATAAAGAGCGTATCTGCGATCTGTTCATGAAAAACGGCGGGGCAAAAAATGCCATGCGGCTCACCATCATGTCCTTCGGGTTCAAGTTTGGTCTGCCGCCGGAAGCCGACCTTGTGCTGGATGTGCGCTGCCTGCCCAACCCCTTCTATGTGCCGGAACTGAAGCACAAGACCGGGCTGGATCAGGAGGTGGTGGATTTTGTCATGAGCCACCCCGAAGCACAGGAGCTGTTGCACCGGTACGAGAACTTTTTGCAGTACGCCCTGCCGCTCTATGTCAAGGAAGGCAAAAGCCAGCTGACCATTGCGGTGGGCTGCACGGGCGGCAAGCACCGCTCCATCACATTTGCACGCAAGCTTGCGGAATACTGCACTTCTCTGGGCTACGAGCCCGGGGTGCAGCACCGGGACGCCGTGCGCTGAAAATAGAGGAACTACTATGAGTTTTGCATCCAGTGCGCGGGAGGAGATCGCGCAGCGCAGCCCTACCAAGGAGTGCTGTGTGCGTGCAGCTGCCTATGGCATTGCCTGCTTTGCCAAATACTTTGATGCCCGCGGCCTTGTGCTGCAAACCGAGCAGCCCCATACCGTGCAGCTGGCACAGCAGCTGTTTGCCCGCTGCGGCATCCGGGGCGAGATCTTGGAAAAGCCCCGCGCCAGCGGTGTGCTGTACGAGTTCAATATCCGCGATGCGGAGCAGGTCACCCGCCTGCACGAGCTGTTCGGCACCACCGGCAGGGAGACCAGTTTGCAGATCGACCCCGGGCTTATCCGCTGCCAGACCTGCGTCAGCGCCTATATCGCCATGGCCTTTTTGTGCAGCGGCACGGTCACCGACCCGCAAAAGGAATATAATCTGGAATTTCTCACCTCCCGGACGAACCTCGCCCGGGATTTTGAAGCGCTGCTGGCCGAGCACGAGTTTGCGCCCCACCGCACCCGCCGCAACGGCGTGAACCTGATCTACGTTAAGACCGGTGCCAATGTGGAGCGGCTGCTCCGCTTTATGGGCGCTGCGGATGCAGCAACACAGATCAGCGTCCTCAAGGCGTTTAAGCAGGTGCGCAATCAGACCAACCGGCAGACCAACTGCGATACTGCAAACCTTGGCAAAACGGCGCGGGCAAACGCCCAGACCCTGAAAGCCATCCGCTATTTGCAGGAGCAGCACGCGCTGGAAACTTTGCCGGAAGTATTGCAGCAGGCAGCAGCCAAGCGTCTGCAATACCCGGATCTTTCGCTTACTGCGCTGTGCGGCTGCTTTGACCCGGCGGTGAGCAAATCCGGCTTATCGCACCGGATGAAAAAGCTGGAGGCACTGGCAGAGAATCTCCGTCAGCGCCAGCAGGAGGGACAGGAGGCAGTACAATGAGTGAATCCACCGCAAATACCCGCCCCTTTGCCCACCTGCATATCCATACGGAATACAGCCTACTGGACGGTGCTTGCCGCATCGACCAGCTGATGGAGCGGGTGAAGGAATGCGGACAGACCGCTATTGCCTGCACCGACCACGGCGTAATGTACGGTTGTGTGCAGTTTTATAAAGCAGCTAAAAAGGCGGGCATCAAGCCCATCATCGGGTGTGAAGTCTATGTTGCCACCCGCACCCGCTTTGATAAGGTAAATAAGATAGACGGCAATAACCACCTGATCTTATTGTGCAAAAACGAGACTGGCTATAAGAACCTTATAAAAATGGTCTCTGCCGGTTTTGTGGAGGGCTTTTATTCCAAGCCCCGTGTGGATAAGCAGCTTTTGGAGCAATACCACGAGGGACTTATCTGCCTTTCGGCCTGTCTGGCGGGCGAGATCCCGCAGGCCATTCTGGCAGGAGACTACGAACGCGCAAAGGCAACGGCGCTGTGGTACCGGGACTTGTTCGGTGCAGAGAATTACTACATCGAATTGCAGGATCACGGCTTGAAGGAGGATACCACCGTTCTGCCGCAGCTTATCAAGCTTTCCCGGGAGACGGGCATCCCCATGGTAGCCACCAACGACGCCCATTATCTGCGCAAAGAGGACGCCAAGATGCAAAGCATCCTGCTGTGCATCCAGACCGGTAAGACCATTCAGGATGCCGACCGCATGGAGTTCCAGACTGATGAATTCTACGTCAAGACCACAGACGAGATGTACGAGCTGTTCTCCATGGTGCCGGAAGCCTGTGCCAATACGGCTAAGATTGCCGAGCAGTGCAATTTTGACTTTGAATTCGGTCACACCAAGATCCCTTACTACAAAGCCCCGGACGGCATGGACAATCAGGCCTACTTTGAAAAGCTCTGCTGGGACGGCTTGGAGCGCCGCTACGGCCCGGATGTGCCGCAGGCCAACATCGACCGCCTGAAATACGAGATCGGTGTGGTCAAGACCATGGGGTATACCAACTACTACCTCATCGTGTGGGACTATATCAATTTTGCAAAAAGTCAGGGCATCCCGGTAGGGCCGGGACGTGGTTCCGGCGCGGGCAGTATTGCCGCCTACTGTGTGGGCATCACAGATATCGACCCCATCCGCTATAACCTGATTTTCGAGCGCTTTTTGAACCCCGAGCGCGTCAGTATGCCGGATTTTGACGTGGACTTCTGTTACGAGCGCCGACAGGAGGTCATCGACTACGTCAACCGCAAATACGGTGCGGACCATGTGGCGCAGATCGTTACCTTTGGTACTATGGCTGCCCGCAACGCCATCCGGGACGTGGGACGGGTGATGGGTATCCCGTACCAGCAGGTGGATGTGGTAGCAAAGCTTGTGCCCATGGAACTGAAGATGACCCTGAAACGGGCGTTGGAAGTTTCCAGCGAGCTGAAAAAGCTTTATGACACTGACCCGCAGGTGACCGAACTCATCGACACCGCTTTAAAGGTAGAGGGAATGCCCCGGCACGCCTCCACCCACGCGGCGGGCGTGGTCATCACGCCGGAGCCGACCGATTATTATCTACCGCTTGCCACCAACGACGGCCTGCCGGTGACCCAGTTCAACATGACCGAGATCGAGGAACTGGGTCTTTTGAAGATGGACTTTCTGGGTCTGCGCACCCTGACCGTCATCCGGGACGCAGAGGTTGCGGTGCAAAAGCAGCACCCGGAGTTCTCCATCCGAAAGCTGGATTATGATGACCCGGACACCTATAAAATGCTGGGTCAGGGCGATACCGAGGGCGTGTTCCAGCTGGAATCCTCCGGCATGAAGCAGGTGCTTGTGGGTTTGCAGCCCCAGAACCTTGAAGATGTCATCGCTCTGATCAGTCTGTACCGTCCGGGCCCCATGGACTCCATTCCCACCTATCTGCGCAACCGGCACGAGCCGGACAAAATCAGCTACAAGACCCCGCAGCTGGCGCACATTCTGGATGTGACCAACGGCTGCATCGTCTATCAGGAGCAGGTCATGCAGATCTTCCGGGAACTGGCAGGCTTCTCCTTCGGGCAGGCAGATAACGTTCGCCGCGCCATGAGCAAAAAGAAGCACGCTGTCATGGAAGCAGAGCGGGAGCACTTTGTGCACGGCTGTACCGAACCCGGTCACGAATGTCCGGGCTGCGTTGCCAACGGCATCCCGGAGCAGGTGGCAAACCAGATCTACGACGAAATGTCCAGCTTTGCGTCCTACGCTTTCAATAAGAGCCATGCGGCCTGCTACGCCTATGTGGCATTCCAGACGGCTTATCTCAAGTGCCATTACCCCAGCCAGTTCATGGCAGCATTGCTCACCAGCGTGCTGGATAATACGGATAAGGTCATCGAGTATTCTGGCGAGTGCGCCCGTTTGGGCATCAAGGTGCTGCCGCCGGACGTGAACATCTCCAACGGCGGCTTTACCGCAGATGATAACGGTCAGATCCGTTTTGGCCTGAATGCCGTGAAAAATGTGGGCCGCAACCTCATCGAGAACGCAGTTACTGAGCGCAGGGGAAAGCCCTATACCAGCCTTTACGATTTCTGCAAGCGGATGCACGGCAGCGAGCTGAACCGCCGCGCGGTGGAAAGCCTGATCAAAGCCGGTGCCTTTGACTGCTTTGGTTCCAACCGCCACAGTATGGTGGAGGCGGTAGAGGGCATCCTCAAGAGCATCGAGACCGACTCCCGCCGCAATCTGGAAGGGCAGTTGGATCTGTTCTCCGTGATGAGCGGGGAAGTGCAGCAAGGCCCGCAGGAGGACGTCTACGAGATCCGCCCCTTGGCAGAGTACACCCCTGCCGAGCTGCTGCAGCAGGAAAAAGAGGTCAGCGGTCTGTACCTGTCCGGCCATCCGCTGGATGCTTACCGGGAAAAGTCTGCCCGTATCGGCTCCCATACCATCAAGGCTCTCACCGGCGAGGATGCCCATGTGCAGGACGGCGAAAAGGTGCGCATTGTGTGTGCTGTGGTCAAAAACCGCATGATGACAACTAAATCCAACAGTATGATGGCCTTTACCAGCGTGGAGGATCTGACCGGCACCATGGAGGTGATCGTGTTCCCCAAGGTGCTGGACAGGTTCCGGGATGCCATTCAGGAAAACGCTGTTGTGGTCATCGACGGCCGGCTTTCCGTGCGGGAAGATGAAGTCTCCAAGCTGCTGGCAGACAGCATTCTGCCCATTGACAGCTACGACCCGACCCGCTTGGACAAAGGCCGCCCGGATCCTGTCAAAACCGCTGCCCGGCGGGTGTTCATCCGTCTGCCGTCCCGCAGCTGCCCCCAGTACGATAAAGTGGTGAACCTGTTGGAAATCTTCGATGGAGATATCCCGGTGATTTTGTATCTGGAAGATACCAAGCAGAAGCTGGCCGCACCGCGCCGGCTGTACACTTCTGGGCATCCGCTCTTCTTCAAAGAGCTGGAGCGGATGCTGGGTGTAGAAAACGTTGCAACAAAATGACATATTTGTGCACGAATGGCACCGCATGGGACGATTTTAAATTTTCCAAGTGGAACGAAACACGAAAATAACACGATATATCGCCGCTATTTTGCACTGCATGGAATTGCATAAAGTCTCAAAACCCTATTGAAATTTGTCTGGATGGTGTGCTATAATCATTAAAGGCGAATCAAAGCTGTTGCAAAGCAACTGGCCTGTTTCTGGAAGAAGAGGGGACAGGCAAAAGGGTAAATGAAGAACTGAACTGTAAATTGGAGGGAATCTCTCGTATGGAAAAGCAAATCAAAACGATTGGCGTGCTTACAAGCGGTGGTGATGCTCCCGGCATGAACGCTGCTGTGCGCGCTGTGGTACGCACCGGCCTGCATAAGGGCTTCCGTATGATCGGCATTCAGCGCGGCTATAACGGCCTGCTGAACGGCGAGTGCTTTGAAATGAACCTGCGCAGCGTTTCTAACATCATCTCTGCTGGCGGCACCATTCTGTATACGGCACGCTGCCTGGAGTTCAAGACCAAGGAAGGTCAGGATAAGGGCGCTGAAAAGTGCCGCGAGCTGGGCATTGATGCACTGGTCGTTATTGGCGGCGACGGCTCCTATCGCGGTGCCCGCGCACTGGCACACCGCGGCATCCCCATGATCGGCCTGCCTGGCACCATTGATAACGATATCGGCTGCACCGATTACACCATCGGCTACGATACCGCCATGAACACCGCGCTGGAAATGATCGACAAGCTGCGCGACACCACCCAGAGCCACGACCGCTGCAGTGTGGTCGAGGTTATGGGCCGCAACGCCGGTTACATCGCTTTGAACGTGGCCATCGCCTCCGGCGCTATGGCTGTGCTGCTGCCCGAGAAGGAATTCGATATGCAGCGCGACATTCTGGATAAGATCGCCGAGACCCAAAAGACCGGCAAGCGTCACTTTATCATCATTGTGGCCGAGGGTGTGGGTCATGCACAGGAGATCGCCAACGAGATCCAAGCACGCACCGGCATCGATTCCCGCGCAACCATTCTGGGCCATGTGCAGCGCGGTGGTTCTCCCACTCTGCGCGACCGCGTGAATGCTTCTGCCATGGGCTATCAGGCTGTCTGCCTGCTGGAGCAGGGCAAGTATAACCGCATCGTCGGCATGAAGGGTGAGAAGCTGGTGGACTACCCCGTGGACGAGGCTTTGGAGATGACCAAGAGCCTTGACCCCGTGCTGGTGGATGTGTGCAACACCATTTCCATCTGATCATAACATCAAATGCAAGAGCCATCTGTTTGGATTTTCTGAGCAGATGGCTCTTTTTGCTACTGATTTTTCAGAGATGACGTATCATAGGTGAAATTCAACAACTTTTTGTTTACAAATGTTTCCGAATAAGTTATACTGAGAAAAAACGGAGGTGTCGCCATGAAATACAGCTGGATCGACACGGAGCTTTTACAAAAGCCTGGCGTTACCAAAGACTTACAGGCAGAGTGGAACTGGATAAGATACCACATCGGCGGCAAAATGTTTGCAGCCGTCTGTCTGGATGATGCCACGGGAAAGCCGGTGTATATTACCTGCAAGCTAGACCCCGCCGAGGGCGATTTTCTGCGCAGACAGTATAAGGACATCATTCCGGGCTACTACATGAACAAGGTGCATTGGAACTCTGTAAAAGCAGATGGAAACGTGCCGGATGCACTGCTGCGGGAGATGCTGGAAAAATCTTATCGGCTTGTGCTGGGCAGCTTTAGCAAAAAGAAACAGCGTGAGCTGTTGGAAGGAGAAAAGAAGGATGCCATTTGACTATAAGAAGGAATATAAAGAATTTTACCTCCCGCCGAAGAAACCGCAGATCATCACCGTCCCTGCGATGAATTTTGTGGCGGTACATGGCAAGGGTAACCCCAACGACCCAGCAGGGGAATACAAGGCGGCGCTAGAGTTGCTGTACGGCATTGCGTTTACCATTAAAATGAGCTGCAAGGGCAACCATAAGATGGATGGCTATTTTGAATATGTCGTTCCGCCGCTGGAGGGACTGTGGCATCAGCCTGGGACAGAGGGTGTGGATTTTGCCGACAAGTCGTCTTTTATCTGGACCTCCATGATTCGTCTGCCGGAATTTGTCACCCGTGCCGAATTTGACTGGGCAGTGCAGGAAGCCACCGCCAAAAAGAAAAAAGACTTTTCTAAGGTGGAGTTTTTTACCTACGATGAAGGTCTGTGCGTGCAGTGTATGCACATCGGCCCCTACGACACCGAGCCGGAGACCCTGCGGCAGCTGGATGCGTTTGCAGCGGAGCAGGGATATTGCCCGGATTTTTCAGACACGCGCTTCCATCACGAGATCTATCTGGGCGACCCGCGCCGCACTGCACCGGAGAAGCTGAAAACCGTGCTGCGGCATCCGATCCGCAAAATAGAATAACAGAAAACTTCACAAAAACTGTCGCTTTTTGTTGTAAGATGTGCTATACTAAATTTATCTGTAAAACACATTTTAAAATGGAGGAAAACATCATGCAGCATGAAACTGTCATCGTGCTGGACTTTGGCGGACAGTACAATCAGCTGATTGCCCGCCGCGTCCGAGAAAATAATGTCTACTGCGAGATCTATTCCTATAAAACCGATCTTTCGGTCATCAAGGCCAAGAATCCCAAGGGCATTATCTTCACCGGCGGCCCCAACAGCGTTTATCTGGAGGATTCTCCCACCATCGACCCCGAGATCTTCAGCTGGGGCGTGCCTGTGCTGGGCATCTGCTACGGCAGCCAGCTGATGATGCACCTGCTGGGCGGTCATGTCTGCCGCGCTCCCGAGCGTGAGTACGGCAAGACCGAGGTGTTTGTGAACACCGAGAGCAAGCTGTTCACCGATGTGCAGCCTTCTACCATCTGCTGGATGAGCCACAATGACTACATCGAGCAGGCGGCTCCCGGCTTTGAGATCACTGCCCACACCGCAAACTGCCCTGTGGCAGCCGTTGAAAATGCCGAAAAGGGTCTGTACGCCGTACAGTTCCACCCGGAGGTGCTGCACACCGCCGAGGGCAAGAAGATGCTGCGCAACTTCGTGTACAACGTCTGCGGCTGCTCCGGCGACTGGAAGATGGATTCCTTTGTAGAGAACAATGTCAAGGCTCTGCGGGAGCGCATCGGCGAGGGCAAGGTGCTGTGCGCACTGTCCGGCGGCGTGGATTCCTCCGTGCTGGCCGCTATGCTGGCCAAGGCCATCGGCAAGCAGCTGACCTGCGTGTTCGTGGATCACGGTCTGCTGCGTAAGAACGAAAAGGAAGAGGTCTGCTCTGTCTTTGGCCCGGGTAATGCCAACGGCTTCGACATCAACTTCATCTGTGTGGATGCCCGCGACCGCTACTTCAGCAAGCTGAAGGGCGTCACCGAGCCGGAGCGCAAGCGCAAGATCATCGGCGAAGAGTTCATCCGCGTGTTCGAGGAAGAGGCCAAGAAGATCGGCAAGGTGGACTTCCTTGCACAGGGCACCATCTACCCTGACGTGGTGGAGAGCGGTTTGGGCGGCGAGTCCACCGTCATCAAGAGTCACCACAACGTGGGCGGTCTGCCCGATACCGTGGACTTCAAGGAGCTGGTAGAGCCTCTGCGCAACCTGTTCAAGGACGAAGTCCGTCAGGCTGGTCGCGAGCTGGGTCTGCCCGAGTATCTGGTCAGCCGTCAGCCGTTCCCCGGCCCCGGTCTGGGCATCCGCATCATCGGCGAGGTGACCCCCGAGAAGGTCACCATTGTGCAGGACGCTGACGCCATCTGGCGCGAAGAAATCGCCAAGGCCGGTCTGGATAAGGAGATCAGCCAGTATTACGCTGCGCTGACCAATATGCACAGCGTTGGCGTTATGGGCGACGAGCGCACCTACGATTACGCCGTTGCGCTGCGCGCTGTGACCACTACTGATTTCATGACCGCAGAAAGCTATGATATGCCGTGGGATGTTCTGGGCACTGTCACCAGCCGCATCGTCAACGAAGTCAAGCACGTCAACCGCGTGTTCTACGATTGCACCGGTAAGCCGCCTGCAACGATCGAGCTCGAGTAATCTGCAAAACCTGAAAAGTATTGATGCAATGCAATATTTTGAGAGTCAAAAGGCTCTGTGATACTGCTTTGATACTATCAGGCGATTATTCATAAAGAGAGACATGAGAATGCCCTCTGAGAAACGGTAAGTTTTTCAGAGGGCATTTTTGTGTCTTTTATTCTTTACGCCACTTTTTCTTCGGCTCGTACCGGCCGCAGCCGTCGGCGGTCTGAGGCCAGTTGAGCTTCCATTCCAGATACTCTTCCTTGGTGATCTCGCTCTCCCGGAGCTGCTTCTTACGGAGCTGCCACTCCTTTAAGAACTCATCCAGCAGGCGATAGCGGAAGCTGACTGCCATGTGCTTTTCCGGGAAATCTGGGTCGGTGGTGTCTGTGACCTCGTAGAGCCGGGTGCCGGGGTAGTGTTCATCCAGTTCGAACAGAGTGTACATCACATCCTCTGCGGCGTACAAGGTCGGCTCATAGAGGGAACGGTAGTTCACATCCAGTACCTCCGCAATCTTGCGGAGCAACTCTTCTTTAGGAGTGCGGGTGTTGCTTTCGTATTGTGCGATACGGATGTCTGCGCTCTTCTCCTCAAACCCGATGGCGATGCCCAGTTCTTTCTGGGTCATACCTCGGAGGTTGCGGGCACGTTTGATGCGGTCACCGACTGCCATGCGATTGCCTCCTGACTTAAACATATTTGTTGAACCTAGTATAGCACAGAAAAATAGGAGGTGCAATAGAAAATAAACAAAAAAGTTTAAGATTTTACCCGAAAGCCTCTTGACTTAACGGAATGTGTTTAGTATAATGAGAGCACAAAAAGATAAACAAAAATGCTTAGTAAAATTGAATGACCGCCAAACTGATCCAAACCGCCAAGACCTTCCGAAAGGAAGCGAGCGCTCCACAAGGGGACGGCACAGCACCGCAAAGGGGATATGCCTGCCGGAAGTCAGCGAGGATGAAGCGGCACCGAAATGAAACCGACAAGGAAAGGACAAAAAATGGCAAACAGCATTTTTATCAAGGCAGACGAGCTGGCAAAGGAGTTGGACATCTCGCAGGGTCTGGCGTACAAAATGATTGCCCAGTGGAACGAGGAACTGAGAGCCAAGGGCTACACGACCGTGGGAGGCCGGGTAAGCAGGAGGTACTATCAGGAGAAGATCTACGGGGCAGGGGAGGAGTGATAGGATGCCAGCCTACAAGGACAACAGGCAGGGCACATGGTACGCTTCCTTCTACTTCGAGAACTGGCAAGGTGTGAAGCAGAAGAAGCTGAAACGGGGGTTTGCCACCAAGAAGGACGCTCTGGCGTGGGAGCGGGAGTTCCTTCTTCAGCAGGCAGCAGACCTGACCATGACCTTTGAAGCGTTCGTGGAAATTTATATCACGGACAAGAAAAAGCGACTCCGGGAAAACACCTGGTCTACCAAAGAGCACATCATCCGAACGAAAATCTTACCGTATTTCAAAGAAAAGCGGCTCAGCGAGATCAGGCCGCGGGATGTGATCGCATGGCAGAACGAGATGCTGAACTACCGGGACAAAAACAGCAAGGCCTACTCGCCGACCTACCTCAAGACGCTGCATGGACAACTCAGTGCCATTCTGAATCACGCCGTCCGGTTCTACGGACTGAAATCAAACGCAGCAGCCACAGCCGGGTGCATGGGGTCAGAAAAGCACAAGGAAATGCTTTTCTGGACAAAGGAAGAGTACCTCAAATTCGCAGAAGTCATGATGGACAAGCCGCAATCCTATTACGCTTTTGAGGTCCTCTACTGGTGTGGCATCCGGGAGGGCGAGCTGCTGGCTCTGACTCCGGCAGACTTCGACTTGGACAAGGGGCTGCTCTCCATCACCAAATCCTATCAAAGGCTGAAAGGCCGGGATGTGATCACCGACCCGAAAACACCCAAGAGCGTCCGTGTCATCCAGATGCCGCAGTTTCTGACGGACGAGATCAGAGACTATCTGAAATCCCTCTACAAAGTCCAGCCAGACCAGCGGATCTTTGAGGTGACCAAGAGCTACCTGCACCACGAGATGGACAGGGGAGCCAAGGAAGCCGGGGTGAAGCGGATACGAATCCACGACCTGCGGCACTCCCATGTATCACTGTTGATCGAGATGGGCTTCTCGGCTCTGGCAATTGCAGACCGGGTGGGGCATGAGAGCGTGGACATCACCTATAAGTACGCCCACCTTTTCCCCTCAAAGCAGCAGGAGATGGCGCAGAAGCTGGACATGGAGCGAAGGGAGGGATGAAGATGGAACGAGTACTCGACCAGCAAGGCCGCTGGCGGAACAAGGTGGTGGCCTTCCGAATGTCCCCGGAAGAGGACGAGGTTCTGGAAGCCAAAGTAAAGCTCTCCGGGTTGACAAAACAGGAGTATATCATCCGCCGCCTGACTGACCGGGAGATCACCGTGGTAGGCAACCCAAGGGTCTACAAAGCCCTACGAGGCCAGATGGAGCTGATCTATCAGGAACTGCAGCGGCTGGCCGTGGATGAAGAAGTCCCGCCGGACTTGCTGGAGACCCTGCAAATGGTAACTCTGACGTTGAACGGACTTAAGGAGGAATGCGAATGACGGACAATAGAAAAACGACCGTACCGGGTGCATCTGTTGGCGCAGATGCGGTACAGTCGTCTCACAAAACTAGCACCAATATTATAACAAATTCGGACAAGCAAATCAATCTGCAAGCCGCGAAAAAGCCAAACAATTTCGGGCTGAACACGGTATCAATGACCGAATTGTACGACACGGTGTATCCACCCCGGAGACCCATCGTGAACGACCTGCTGTACAGTGGCACCTACCTCTTTGTAGGAGCGCCCAAGGTGGGTAAGTCCTTCTTCATGGGGCAGCTCGCCTACCATGTGGCGATGGGGCTTCCGCTGTGGGAGTACGAGGTGCATCAGGGCACCGTCCTCTACCTTGCATTGGAGGACGATTACGCCCGGCTGCAGCGGCGGCTCTCCCGGATGTTCGGGGTAGAGGAGACCAACAATCTCTACTTTGCAACGCAAGCTAAGTCCGTGAGCGAGGGACTTGACCAGCAGTTGGAAGGATTCATCCGGGAGCACCCGGATGTACGGCTCATCATCATCGACACCCTGCAGAAGGTGCGGGAAATCGGCGGTGACCGATACAGCTGCGCCAGCGACTACGAGATCGTGACCAAACTGAAAACTTTCAGCGACAGGTACGGCATCTGCCTGCTGGTGGTTCACCACACCCGGAAAATGGAAGCCGAGGATAGCTTCGATATGATCTCTGGCACCAATGGCCTGCTGGGTGCAGCGGATGGAGCATTCATCATGCAGAAGAAGCGGCGCACGGACAACACCGCCCTGCTGGACATTGTGGGACGTGACCAGCCGGATCAGGAGTTGACGTTGGAGTTCAACCGGGAACGCTGCGTGTGGGAGTTCCAAGGAGCCGAAACGGAACTCTGGAAGCTGCCGCCCGACCCGCTTCTGGAAGCGGTGGCAAAGATCCTCACCCCGGAACAGCCGGAGTGGAGCGGTACGCCCACGGAGCTGCTGGAACGTCTGTCGGGTGTGAGCATACAGGCAAACATCCTGACCCGGAAGCTGAACGTGAGTGCCGACAGGCTCTACAACGATTATGGAATTCGGTACGAAAGTAGGCGCACCCATGAGGGCAGAGTGGTCAAATTGACGCTGGAAAATTCTGGGGCGTGACGATTCGTGACGGTTGTGACGGTATTTTTGCTACTATGTAAAATACCGTCACAATCGACACAACCGACACGAGATGGTGACAATGATGAAAAATGTGCAGATTTCGCAGGAACTTTTCGTCGCCTTGCTGCATTATCATTTGAGCGGCGAAAATGAGTACGAAGAGATTATTGAACAGGGCTTGGAGCAAAAACTGGATGCGATGCTGCGGCATGAGCTGTATGCCCAGTACAAGACAGCACCCACCGAGGAACAGCGGGAGCAGGCTCGGCAGGAGTATCTGGACAGACGAGGCGTGCCAGAAAGCTTCCGCTGGTGAGTCCCTCTATTGGCAAAGTACAGGAGCGTGTCACGCTCTTGTGAATGCAATCACGCAGGAAGGTGGTGTTGGACCGGGCAGCGGCGAGGTACAGCGAAACCCCGTCCGCAGACGGAAGCCCCCGGCAGGGCGCAAAGGCATCTTTTGATGGACGGAACGTCTGTCAAAAGTGCTTTTGCGTTACTTTCGACGAAAGTAACAAAGCCTTTGCCGTGTCCGGCACCAGTTACTTCCACAGAGAAAGGACGTGCGATTGAAAAGAACCATTTCCGCAATGCGGGGCCCCGGCTCCCTCAACCATAACCGGAGAAGTTTCACCGCTGAAAACGTAGACCCGGAGCGCAGCAGCCTGAATGTCATATACCGGGATGAACCGATTCAGAAAGTGTACCACGAACTGTTTGACGAGGCAGTGAAGCATTACAATGACAAGCAGAAGCGCAAGGACCGCTGTATCACCGACTACTATGAGCACCTGCGGACAGGCAAGCAGGAAAAGCTTTTCCATGAGCTGATCGTCCAGATCGGCAACAAAGATGATATGGGTGTCCTGACCGAGAATGGCGCACTGGCAAAGGAACTGCTGGACGAGTATATGCAGGGCTTCCAAGAGCGGAACCCGACACTGCGGGTGTTCGGGGCTTTCCTCCACATGGACGAAGCTACGCCCCATCTGCACATCGACTTCGTGCCGTATGTGTCCGGCTGGAAGGGCAAAGGACTGGACACCAAGGTGTCCCTGAAGCAGGCGCTGAAAGCCTTGGGCTTTGCAGGCGGTTCTAAACGGGAATCCGAGCTGAACCAGTGGATCAACGCCGAGAAAGAGCAGCTTGCCGCCGTGATGGAGCGGCACGGCATCGAGTGGGAACAGAAAGGCACCCAGGAAGAGCACCTGTCTGTGCTGGACTTCAAAAAGCAGGAGCGTAGTAAAGAGGTAGCGGCTCTGGAAGCTGCCAAGCAGGAGTGCCAGACCGACCTGACCGAGATGCAGGAACAGCTGGAAACAGCGCAGACAGCCGTAGAAGCCGCTGAACAGCGGGTACAGAAAGCAGAGCTGACCTACCAGAAGCAGAGCCAGAAGCTGAACAAGCTGGCTCCCATTATGGAAGGTTTGGAAAACCTGTCAGCGCAATACTCCCAGCGGCCAGAAGAATTGGTGCCAGAAGCAGCCACATTTGAGACCGCCAAGAGCTATCGGGAGAAGAAGGCCATGCCGCTGATCCAGAAGTTGGTGAAGGTACTCTTTGCCCTCCATCGGAAGTACTGGGAGGTTAAGAACGAGAGGGATAAGTACCAGTATTTCTATCAGGACGAGAAGAAAGCTACCCATCATCTAAGCCAGCGGCTGAAAGAGGTGGAGGCTGAAAACTCTCAGCTCTATGCGATGAAACGTGATTTCAGGCGAGTATGGAACTATTTCGGTGCCGAAAAGATGCAGCAGGTCATTGGGCTTATGAGGGAGCAGGAGCAGACCACAGATAGGAGCCAGAAGAAGAACAGGCAGAACAGCATAGATTTGTAAGCATAGCAGACCCCCGCCAGCGGATATTGGCGGGGGTCTGTACATATAGGGGCAACTTTTCGGAAAATCCGAAGAGTTCAGGGCAGTTGTTAAGCGTTGCTTAATAACTTGGGCAGTCTGTCAACTATCCAGGATTTTTGGATGGTTCGAGTTTAGCAGTTGGAACTATTAAGAAAAACTTAATGGTTGGACGTGCCAGAGAAAATAGAATGATATAAAGATATAATTTTAAGTTAAAGATTCTCGAAAGATACCATAGCAGAAAGAGAGTTTCTCATTTTTGCATGGCGATCTGCGGACAGAGCCTTTTCACGAGAGGTGTCGGCGTAGCCGATGACAAGGATGTTGACCGGTTCAAGGTTGTCGGGAATCTTAAATTCAGCCTTCAGGATGTCCGGCTTGAAATAGCATACCCATACGCTTCCTAAACCTAAGTAGGTGGCTTCCATCATCATGTGGTCGGTAATGATGCTTGCATCAATATCGGTCAGCTTTTTACCATCAAAGGGACGTGTCCAGACCTTATTTGTATCGCTGCAAACGATAATTGCCAGCGGCGCACCATAGATATTTGTGGCCTGTCCAATTTTACGAAGGCCCTCATCACTCTGCACTACAATCAGGTGTTGAGGCTGGCAATTACCACCCGTGGGTGCAACGTGAGCTGCCTCTAAGATGGCATCCAGCTTTTCCTTCTCAACCTTCTGCTTTGTGTAAGCGCGTACACTATACCGTTTCTTTGCAAGTGTCAAAAAATCCATAATGTGATGGTCCTTTCTGGAAGTGTAAATTTGTGTAGGGTCTTGATAATTCAATCAGCCTATGCTATGATTTTATCAGTCGTTTTCAAAAAAGCAAGAACGCACTTTTTTGTTATATACTACCTAAAAAGATAGTGTAGGGAAGAGAAAAATGAAATGTCCAAGTACCTTTAGCTGCCCGGTTGAAGCAACCCTCGATTTGATTGGTGGGAAATATAAAGCACTTATTCTGTGGCATTTGATTGATAATACCTTGCGCTTTAATGAGATAGGAAAGTTGATTCCCAAGGCAACGCCTAAAATGCTGACACAGCAGCTTCGGGAGCTTGAAAATGATAACTTGGTTATTCGGAAAGTTTATCCTGTTGTGCCGCCAAAGGTAGAATATTCGCTCAGCGACTTTGGGAGAAGTATCATTCCTATTTTGGATGCGATGTGTAAATGGGGAGAGAACTATCTGGCAGATGCAAGCAAGAAGTAATCCTTAAAAGGCAGTTGCATCCTGAACGTAAATACGTTATAATACTCCCAGAGATCCCACTGGTTGCGTGATACTATCCTGATACTAAAAAATCAGCAAGTCACATCTACCACGGCAATCTCATGGAAAAGTGAACATCCAAAGATAGATGCACTAAACAAATTTGCTTAGTTACAATTTAAACTTACCGAGCTCGAGTAATCCCCAATAGCACCATCACCCCGGAGGGTTCCGTTAAAACGAAACCTCCCGGGGTGTTTTTTCTTCTGGTACGGTCAAATAGACTGTAACGTTCAAAGTATCTCCTGTATCAGAGCAAACGGTAACCCTTTTATAGCAGTTTGCATTTTTAATGCCCAAGCAACATCCGCAAACTGCATATCGCAAATATGCCGTTTTGATAGGCACTTTTTTGAAAATTGCGATAAACGCAGTATTTTGCACAAAAAAGCCCTAAACCCCTTCCTTCTCCGCCCGCAGGGGAGTATAATAGGATCCGTTGTTTGCAAAATAGGAAAGGGGAAGTATCAACTATGGAATCGAAGCAGAGGCTTTTGGAGCCACAGCTCGTCCAAACGGGAAGGGCGGATCAGTTCAGCCGCAAGGTGTTCTGCGATGGAATGCGGGATGGCGTGCCCATTGCGCTGGGCTACTTTGCGGTATCGTTTTCGCTGGGCATTGCGGCGCGCAAGGCGGGCTTTACGCCGTTTCAGGGGTTTCTTGTCAGCCTGCTGAACAACGCCTCTGCAGGAGAATATGCCGCATTTGCGCTGATCATGGCAAACGCCACCTATTTTGAGGTGGCAGTCATCACCCTGATCGCCAATGCGCGGTATCTGTTGATGAGCTGTGCACTGGCACAGCGCTTTGCACCGGAAACGCCCTTCTGGCATCGGCTGCTCATCGGCTACGATGTCACGGACGAGCTGTTTGGCATTACCATCGCCCGCCCGGGCAGCCTGAACCCGTACTATACCTATGGAGCCATCCTGCTGGCGGCACCGGCTTGGGCTTCCGGTACGGCGCTGGGCATTATAGCGGGCAACCTGCTGCCGCTGCGGGTGGTCAGTGCCCTGAGTGTGGCGCTGTACGGAATGTTTTTAGCCATCATTATCCCGCCGGCTCGCAAAGACCGGGTCGTTGCCGTACTGGTTATCATCAGCTTTGCGCTGAGCTTTCTGTGCAGCTATCTGCCGGGCATCTCGGCGCTCTCCGAGGGTACCCGCACCATTCTTTTAACGGTGGCGATCTCCGGCGCAGCAGCGGTGCTGTTCCCGGTCAGGCAGGAGGAAAACGAAGATGACGCATAACAATTATATCTATATTGCGGTCATGGCGCTGGTATCTTATGCCATCCGCATTCTGCCGCTGACGCTGATTCGCAAGCCTATCAAAAATCGCTTTATCCAGTCGTTTTTGTACTATGTGCCCTATGTGACGCTGGCTGTGATGACCTTCCCGGCCATCATTCAGGCAACGCAGAGCCCGGCAGCAGGTGCTGTTGCACTGGTAGTCGGCATTGCCGCCGCATGGTTTGGCGCAAGTCTGTTTCAGGTGGCTGCGGGCTGCTGTGCCGTGGTGTTCGTGCTGGAATTTTTCATCTGAAATCTTATAACAGGAGAACAAAATGAAAAAGATCCTTGTAACCGGTGCCGGCGGCTTTGTAGGATCCCGCGTGATGCAGCAATGGGCGGGGCGTTACGAGCTGTGCGCCTTTCCCAAAGGCTTTTTGGCAGCAGCAGGGGAGGATGCCGTGCGGCAGGCTATTTTTCAGCAGCGCCCGGATGTCATTCTGCATACCGCAGCTATTTCGGATACCGGTTACTGCGCCGACCACCCGGAGCAGGCTTACCGCGTCAATGTGGAGCTGCCGGTCTGGCTTGCCCGTGCCGCAGCGGAAACAGACGCAAAGCTTGTGGCTTTCAGCTCGGATCAGGTCTATGCCGGTGTAGAGCAGTCCGGTCCACTGCCGGAAACCATTCCGCTGCAGCCTGCCAATGTGTATGGGCAGGGCAAGCTGGAAATGGAGCAGCAGGTGCAGGCGCTCTGCCCGAGCGCCGTGTTGCTGCGCGCCACATGGATGTACGACCTGCCGGGGTACCAGCTGCCCATCCGGGGCAACCTGCTGCTGAACCTTTTGCGTGCGGCACAGCGGGGAGAATCTCTCCGCTTTTCTGTCCAGGATTTCCGGGGCATCACCTATGTCCGTCAGGCGGTGGCGCTGCTGGAGCCTGCCCTGACCCTGCCCGGCGGGGTCTATAACTTCGGCAGTGAGAACGCTGAAAATATGGTGTTGACTGCCCGGCAGTTTGCTAAGACACTGGGGATCACGGTCGATATTCAGGAAGCCGACTGGGCACGAAACCTTGCAATGGATTGCAGCAAGCTGTGGGCGCAGGGCATCGTATTTGACACCACACAGGCAGGGCTGACGCGCTGTCTGCGGGATTATGGATTGCGCTGACCTCAGAGAATCAAATTTTTCCGTATCGCACAAAAAACAGAGAAAAGCACGAAAAAAGCAGGGGATTCTGTATGCTGCCAGCCCGACAGGGTGTGACAAATCATACGGAAACCCTGCTTTTTTGCTTATCTGCCGGAGAAAAGTTCGCTTATAGGATGCAGCATTTCTTCATGTAAAAAGTCATACTTATTTTACATCTTATCTGCATTTTGCTATAATGTTTTCGCTTTTTTGCAAAGCATCCGAACCGCATAAACCTTTAAAACCTTGAGGAGAGTGGAATTTTTGAAGGAAGTCAAGCTTGAAGAAGCGGCTTATCAGTTTGAAGCCAAAATGTCCCTGCGGCAGGCCATTCCGCTGGGCTTGCAGCACGTCTGCGCCATGTTCGTGGGCAACCTGACCCCGCTGCTGATCATCACCAGCGCCTGCGGCATTGCAGGCGGCGAGTTTGCAGACCTGCAGGTCACCCTGCTGCAGAGCGCCATGTTCGTGGCAGGTATCGTCACGCTGGTGCAGCTGTTCACCATCGGACCCGTGGGCGGCGCAGTACCTATTATCATGGGTACCAGTTCCGGCTTTATTGGCGTGTTCAACAGCGTTGTGGGCACGATGGGCGGCGGTGTGCTGGCCTATGGCGCGATTATGGGCGCATCCATCATCGGCGGTATTTTTGAAAGCGTGCTGGGCTTCTTCCTGAAGCCGTTGCGCAGGTTCTTCCCGCCGGTGGTCACCGGCACGGTGGTGCTTTCCATCGGCCTTTCGCTGATCTCGGTAGGCATCAACTCCTTCGGCGGTGGCAACAAGGCCAAGGATTTCGGCTCTGTGGAGAACCTGCTGCTGGCACTGTTCGTGCTGGTAGTCATCCTGTTCTTCAAGCACTGGACCACCGGTTTCCTCAGCTCCTCCGCCATCCTTATCGGCATTCTGGCCGGTTATGTGGTTGCTTTCATCATGGGTCTGGTGCTGCCCACCACTGGTGTGACTGCTGATGGCGTAGAGTTCACCAAGGCATGGGTGCTCAACTGGAGCAAGGTGGCGCAGGCTTCCTGGTTCGCAGTGCCCAAGCTGATGCCGGTCAAGGTGGTATTTGATGCCCGTGCGATCCTGCCGGTGCTGATTATGTTCATCGTCACCGCAGTGGAGACGGTGGGCGATATCTCTGGCGTGATGGAGGGCGGCATGAACCGTGAGCCCTCTGATAAGGAGCTGTCCGGCGGCGTCATCTGTGATGGTCTCGGCTCTACCTTTGCCGCACTGTTCGGCGTGCTGCCCAACACCTCTTTCAGCCAGAACGTGGGTCTGGTGGCCATGACCAAGGTGGTCAACCGCATGGCACTGGCTTCCGGCGCTGTGTTCCTGATCCTCTGCGGCCTGATCCCCAAGCTGGGCGCGCTGATCTCCATCATGCCGCAGGCCGTTCTGGGCGGTGCTGCCGTTATGATGTTCTCTTCCATCGTGGTCAGCGGCATCCAGCTGATCACCAAGGAAAAGATGACCCCGCGCCACCTGACCATCGTGTCTGTGGCACTGGGCGTGGGCTACGGTATGGGTGCCAACAGCGGCATTCTGGCACAGGCTCCGCAGGTCTTCCAGCTGATCTGTGGCGAGTCCGGTATCGTTCCGGCTGCCTTTGTGGCGATTCTGCTGAACGTGCTGCTGCCCAAGAACGATATGGCAGAATAAGCTTTAGCCTTTTTGCCGGGCAATGGTCTCCAGCTGCTGCAACACCTCCGGGATGTCTGCATCCAGCAGTTCTGCGCTGTCTGCAATGCAGATCGTGCGCACCTGTGCAGGGTACTTTTTAAGCAGCACGTTGCCGCCTTTGTTTTCCGGCAGGGTGAGCAGTTCCGAAAAGAAACTGCTTCCAAACAGAACGGGACTTCCAACAAGAGGTGTCGGGTCGTTATCGGCCACGGCGCCCAGACGGAAGATCTCCCGTTCTGTTTCTTTTTGCCATTCTGTCGGGGATGGCTGTTCATGGCAAAAGCGCTCTGTCATGGCTTCTACCGTCTCCCGGCGCAGCAGGGGCTGATCCCCGGGCAGAAATATACAGCCGCTAAGCTCCGGCTGCTGCTCCAGCAGTGCCGAAAGGCCCAGTCGAACGGTATCATTGCGGCCGGGCAGACTGTGCAGCAGCACCGGGACGCCCTGCGTCCTGCACAGTGCCTGTACATCTTCCGAGCGGGTCACCACGATGCGGGCAGCAATACCGGGTGTGGCGGTAGCGTCAAAAGCACGGCAGAGCATGGGCTGCCCGCAAAAATCCGCCAGCAGCTTGTTTGTGCCAAACCGGCGGCTCAACCCGGAGGCCATGATCACACAGCCGACCGTAAGCGACTTCTTCATACAAAAACACCCCTTCAGCAGCATTTTATAATAGTATTATACCGAAAGCTGTGCTAAAATAAAAGCAGAGATATCGCAGCGATAGAAAAGAGAGGTACTGCACATGATGACGATCCGAGAATATAAGCGGGCAGAAAGTCTGGAGGAAGCGTGGCAGCTGAACCAGAAAAAGCCAAACCGCATTTTGGGCGGCATGATCTGGCTAAAGATGGAAACCATCAATGTCGGCACCGCCATCGACCTTTCCGGTCTGGGACTGGATACCATTGAGGAGACCGAGGACAGCTTTTCCATCGGCGCTATGGTCACCCTGCGCCAGCTGGAACAGCATCCGGGGCTTGCCGCCTATACTCATGGTGCTATGCGGGAGACTGTGCGCCATATCGTGGGCGTGCAGCTGCGCAATCTGGCAACCGTGGGCGGCAGCATTTACAGCCGGTTCGGTTTTTCGGATGTGCTGACCATGTTCCTAGCCATGGACTGTGATGTAGAGCTGTACAAAGGCGGTATCCTGCCGCTGCATGAATATGCCCAGCGCCCCTATGACCGGGATGTTCTGGTGCGGCTGATCGTAAAAAAGACACCGATGCAGCTCTATTACCAGTCGGTGCGCAACAGTCAGACCGATATTCCGGTGCTGACCTGCGCCGCTGCCCGGTTGGAGACCGGAGATTACCGCATCGCCATTGGTGCACGTCCGCTGCGCGCTGTGCGGTTCGAGCTCCCGGCAGAGCCTGCCCTTGCGGCAGAACAGCTTGCCGCACAGCTTGCGGAAAGCGTAAAGGCGCAGATCGTTACCGGCTCCAATATGCGCGGCAGCGCCGAATACCGCAGGCATCTGGCTGGCGTGCTGACAAAGCGCGCAGTGCTGGAACTGGAACAGCGTAAAATGCAGGAGGAAAAGTAAATGCAGATCACACTTACATTGAACGGTGTCCGGGTATCCGAGGAAATCGCCCCGGATATGCTTTTGATCGATTTTGTCCGCGCACACGGCTGCAAGAGCGTCAAGCGCGGCTGCGAGACCTCCAACTGCGGTCTGTGCACCGTGTTTATGGACGATAAGCCTGTGCTGTCCTGCTCCGTGCTGGCAGCCCGTGCCGATGGGCATAAAATCACCACGTTGGAGGGCTTGCAGCAGGAGGCCGCCGAGTTTGGTGCCTTTATCGCAGATCAGGGCGCAGAGCAGTGCGGCTTCTGCAACCCGGGCTTTATCATGAACGCGCTGGCTCTGTTCCGGGAGCAGCCGTACCCCAGTGAAGAGCAGGTGAAGGAATACCTTGCCGGAAACCTGTGCCGCTGCTCCGGCTACGAAGGCCAGCTGCGCGGCATCATGAACTTTCTGGCATGGAAAAAGCAGAAGGAGGGCGCACAGTGAAAACCGTCAACAAACCGTTCCGCAAAAAAGACGCGATGCAGCTGGTCACCGGCCAGCCTGTTTATATGGATGATATCATCCCGCAGGACTGCCTGATCGTCAAGCTGCTGCGCTCGCCCCATGCAAACGCCATCGTCCGCAGCATCAACACCGCTGTTGCCAAAAAGGTGCCCGGCATCGAAGCCATCTTCACTTGGGAGGATGTGCCGCAGGATGCCCGCCGCTACACACAGGCCGGCCAGACCTACCCGGAGGCCAGCCCCTACGACCGTCTGCTGATCGACCGCCACGTCCGCTTTGTGGGAGATGTGGTGGCTATCGTAGCCGGTAAAGATGAAAAGTGCGTAGATAAGGCGCTCAAGCTTATCAAAGTAGACTACGAGGTGCTGGAAGCTGTTCTGGATTTCCACACCGCAAAGGATAACCCCATCCTTGTGCACCCGGAGGACAACTGGGAAAGCCTTGCCCCCGTGGGTGCCGACAACAAGCGCAACCTCTGCGCCCACGATGCGTGCGGCAGCGGCGATATTGACGCTGTGTTGGCCGGATGTGATGTGGTCATCGACCATGTGTACCACACCAAGGCCTGCCAGCAGGCTATGATGGAGACCTTCCGCACCTATTGCTCCATTGATACTTACGGGCGTTTGAATGTGCTCAGTTCTACCCAGATCGTTTTCCACGCCCGCCGCAACATTGCCAATGCACTGCACATTCCCAAATCCATGGTGCGTGTCTCCAAGCCCCGCATCGGCGGCGGCTTTGGTGCAAAACAGACCGCCGTCAGCGAGGTGTACCCGGCCTTTGTGACATGGATGACCAAAAAACCTTCCAAGCTTATCTTCAGCCGGGTGGAAAGCCAGACGGCTTCTTCGCCGCGCCACGAGATGGAGATGCACGTCCGTCTGGGCGCTACCAGAGACGGCATCGTGAAGGGCATCGACCTGTACACTCTGTCCAACACCGGTGCTTACGGTGAGCATGGCCCCACTACCGTGGGTCTGTCCGGTCATAAGTCCATTCCGCTGTACGGCAAGGCCGAGGCCTTCCGCTTTGTCAGCGATGTGGTATATACTAACCACATGTCTGCCGGTGCATACCGCGGCTATGGTGCTACGCAGGGTCTGTTTGCGGTGGAATCTGCGGTCAACGAGCTGGCACACAAGCTGAACATGGACCCCATTGCACTGCGCCTGAAGAACACCGTGCAGGAGGGCGATGTGATGCCCGCCTATTACGGCGCGGTAAATACCAGCTGCGCACTGGACCGGTGCGTGCTCAAGGTGCGCGAGATGATCGACTGGGAGCACAAGTATCCTGCCCGGGATATGGGCAACGGTAAGATCCGTGCCGTGGGCATGGGTATGGCAATGCAGGGCTCCGGCATCTCCGGCATGGATGTAGGCAGCGCTACCCTCAAGCTGAACGATGACGGTTTCTATACCCTGATGATCGGCGCTGCCGATATGGGCACCGGCTGCGACACCACGCTGGCGCAGATCGCTGCCGAGGTTCTGGACTGCCCGCTGGATAATGTTACCGTCTTTGGTGCGGATACGGATTCCTCTCCCTATGATTCCGGCTCCTATGCTTCCAGCACCACCTATGTCACCGGCAAGGCCACTGAGAAGTGCGCCATGAAGCTGCGGGAACAGATCTGCAAGCTGGGCGCGGAACTGCTGGAATGCCCGGCGGATGCCGTGGAGTTTGACGGCAAGGTCGTGTTTGAAAGCGCCGACCCCACCCACCAAAAGACTTTGTCCGATATCGCCTTTGCTTCCCAGTTCGGCCATAAGATCCCGCTGGAATTTACCGAGACCCACACCTCGCCCTTGTCGCCGCCGCCGTATATGGTGGGCGCTGCCGAGGTAGAGGTGGATACCGAGACCGGCGAGGTGAGGGTGCTGGAATTTGATGCCTGCGTGGACTGCGGAACTCCCATCAACCCCAACCTGACCCGGGTGCAGGCCGAAGGCGGCATCCTGCAGGGTATCGGCATGACCCTGACCGAAAACATCACCTACGACAAAAACGGCTACCCGGAAGAGAATTCTCTGTTCCAGTACAAGATCCCTGCCCGCAACGATATCGGCCGCATCCATGTGGAGTTTGAGAACAGCTACGAGCCCAACGGCCCCTTTGGTGCAAAGTCCATCGGCGAGGTGGTCATCAATACGCCGCTGCCCGCCATCTCGGACGCCATTTACAACGCCATCGGCACCCGCTTCTACGAGCTGCCCATCACCCCGGAGCAGATCGCTATGGCAGTTGCAGCCAAGCAGTAAAGGCTGATGCTGAACGAAAAAGTGCTTCCGTTTCTGGCAGAGAAAGGGCATATCGTTTCTCTGGTAGGCGGCGGGGGCAAAACCACCCTGCTGTATGCCATGGCAGACCACTGTGCCCGCAAGGGCTGGCGGGTGGTTGTGATGACGACCACCCGCATCCGGCAATCGGTAGCCTACTATGCACCGGATGACGCAGCGCTTACAACTCTGTGGCAAGCGGGTCACTACGCAGTGATCGGCACTCCGGCAGAAAACGGGAAGCTGACTTTGCCGCCGCAGCAGCTTTTGCGCCGGATGGCGCAGGCAGATGCGGTATTTATAGAAGCGGACGGTGCAAAGCACCACCCCTGCAAGGTCCCGGCGGCGCACGAGCCTGTGCTGCTGCCCCAAAGCGATATCGTTTTGGCGGTAGCAGGGCTTTCGGCGCTGGGCAAGCCCTTGCGGGAGGTCTGCTTCCGCTATGAAACCATCCGTCCGCAGTTTTTAGCGACTGCGCCGGATGCGCCCCTTACGCCGGCCATGTTGGCGCAGCTGCTTGCAAGCACGCAGGGCGGCCGCAAGGTGGTGGGTGACCGGGAGTTTTACGCTGTGCTCAATCAGGTTGATACGCCGGAACTGCAGCAGCAGGGCATACAAATACAACAGCTTTTGCGTCAGCAGGGCATACAGTGCGTGCTGACGCATTTCAAAGAGGAAGAACGCGCATGAGCAAGGAAGATAAGATCGTATTCTGTACCGGGGGCGGCTGCACCGCAAAGCTGGGTGCCGGGGTGCTGAGCCGTATTCTGGAAAAGCTGCCCCGGGGCGAAAAAGACCCGGATCTTCTGGTCGGCTACGACAGCCGGGATGATGCCGCAGTCTACCGCATTACGGACGACATTGCACTGGTGCAGACCGTGGACTTTTTTCCACCGATGGTGGACGACCCCTACACCTTTGGGCAGATTGCTGCCACGAACGCCCTGAGCGATGTCTACGCCATGGGCGGCGAGGTAAAGACTGCCTTAAATCTGGTCTGTTTCCCAGAGGATATGGACTTGAATGTGCTGGGCGAGATTTTGCGCGGCGGTGCTGAAAAGGTGGCAGAAGCCGGCGGCAGCCTTGCGGGCGGGCATTCCATCGCGGACAGCGGGGTAAAATACGGCCTTTCCGTGACCGGCCTTGTAGACCCGCACCGGATGTATACGAACGACACCGGTATGCCCGGCGACAAGCTGGTATTGACCAAGGCTTTAGGCGTGGGTCTGCTCTGCACGGCAAACCGCGTAAGTGAGGCCGCCCCGGAGGAGATGGAAGCAGCTATCCGCTCCATGACCACCTTAAACAAAACGGCGGCAGAACTCAGCCGCAAGTATCACGTCCATGCTGCTACGGATGTGACCGGCTTCAGCTTTCTCGGCCATCTGCATGAGATGATGGGCGGCAAACTTTCCTGCATCATCTACGCAGATGCCGTGCCGGTGCTGCCGGGCGCAGAAAAAGCAGCGGATGCGTTTTTGTACACTGCCGCCGGGCAGCGCAACCGCAACCATACCGGGCCGTTCGTCCGGTTTGAAAACGTAAGCTTCGCCATGGAGGAGGTCTTGTTCGACCCGCAGACCTCCGGCGGGCTGCTGCTGGCAGTAGATCCGGCGGATGCAGCGGCTCTGGAGCAGGAACTGCGCACCGCAGGTCTGCCGGCAAGCATCGTGGGAGAAATCCTGCCGAAGCAGGAAATCGAGATCACTGTAATAGACAAATGAGAGGAGTAATCAGCATGGCTGAGTTTATTAAAGTAGATGCACTGGGCGATGCCTGCCCGCTGCCGGTCGTCAAGGCGAAAAAGGCGATTTCTGAGCTGCAGGGCGCGGGACAGGTGGAGGTACTGGTGGACAACGAGATCGCCGTACAGAACCTGACCAAGATGGCACAGCAGAAGGGCTATCAGTATAGTGCTGAAAAGCTGGAAGAGCGCAAGTACCGTGTGCTGTTCACACTGGGAGAAGCGGCAGACGCCCCGGCAGAGCAGGCTCCTGTCTGCGTACCGGATGCCCGAACCGATACGGTGGTGGCTATTTCCGCTGCCGTTATGGGCGATGGCAGCGAGGAGCTGGGCAAGACCCTGCTCAAGGCCTTTGTGTTTGCACTGACCCAGCAGGACAAGCTGCCCAAGACCATCCTGTTCTATAACGGCGGTGCGGCGCTGACCTGTGAAGGCTCTGCCATGCTGGAAGATCTCAAGGCACTGGAAGCACAGGGCGTGGAGATCCTGACCTGCGGCACCTGCCTGAACTTTTACGGCCTTACCGAGAAGCTGGCGGTGGGCAGTGTGACCAATATGTATACCATTGCCGAAAAGCTGACACAGGCCGGGAACGTGGTAAAACCGTGATCTATCTGGATAACGCAGCCACAACTCTGCATAAACCACCGCAGGTGGAACAGGCTATTCTGGAGGCGCTGCACACGGCAGGCAACCCCGGGCGCGGCGCACACGAGCCTACCCTTCACGCCGCACGGATCGTGCTGGACACCCGTCTGGCGCTGGCAGAGCTTTTCCATGCGCCAGACCCCTCCTGCATTGTTTTTGCCGCCAACGCAACCATGGCGCTGAACACAGTACTGAACGGCGTGCTGCATCCGGGCGACCATGTCATCACAACGGTATGCGAGCATAACTCCGTTCTGCGTCCGCTGTACCGGCTGCGGGCGCAGGGAGTAGAGGTCTCCTTTACCGGGGTGGATGACGTTGCACGGCTTTGCTACGACCAGTGGGAAACGCTGCTGCGACCAACCACCCGGGCACTGGTGGTGACGGGGGATTCCAACGTGACCGGCAACGGCACCAACCTTGCCCGCGCAGCAGACTTTGCCCACCGGCACGGTCTGCTGTTCATCGTAGATGCTGCCCAGACTGCCGGTGCACAGCCCATTGATGTGCAGCGGCTGGGCATAGATGCCCTCTGCTTTACCGGTCACAAGGCGCTTTTGGGGCCGCAGGGTACTGGCGGTGCTTATGTGCGCCCCGGGTTACAGATCGCGCCGCTCCTTGTGGGCGGCAGCGGCGTGCACAGCTTTGACGAAACGCACCCATTGCAGATGCCCACCGCACTGGAGGCTGGCACGCTGAACGTGCACGGCCTTGCAGGGCTGTGTGCCGGGGTGCGCTGGCTGCTGGAGCAGGGCGTAGAAAGCCTTGCCGCCCGGGAAAACGCCCTTGCCTGCCTGTTTTATGAGCAGGTGCGTACTGCACCTGGTGTAACGGTGTACGGCGATATGACCATACAGCCCCGTGCGCCCATTGTGGCGCTGAACATCGGACAGGAGGATTCTGCCCGGGTGGCAGATATCTTGTGGGAGGACTATGGCGTCTGCGTGCGTGCCGGAGCGCACTGTGCTCCGCTGATGCACAAGGCGCTTGGCACTGTGGAGCAGGGCGTAGTACGGTTCAGCTTTTCCCATTTCAATACGGAGCAGGAGGTGCAGCAGGCAGCGCAGGCGGTCTGCGCACTTGCCCGGGAACTTTTATGCGAATAAAACGAAGCTATATCGTGCTTTCCTTCCGTACCACCTTAGAAGCTATGGAGTGGGAAAAGCAATGCCATATCCGACAGGTGCCCGGGCGGCTGATTCCGCTGCCGCGTGAGATCTCGGCAGGGTGCGGGCTTGCATGGCGTATGCTGCCGGAGGACTGGCAAAGCTGGCAGGCAGAACTGGACGAAACACGGTTTGATAAGGTAACGCCTGTGGAGCAATAACAGAGGGAGAGAAACACCAATGAACAGACAAACGCTTGCAGACGTTCTGCAAGATACAAACCAGACCGGCAGCTATACGCTGGCTACCGTGCTGGAAGGCGCAGAGACAGGCAGTCAGCTGCTGCTGCGGGACGGAGATGCCCTGTGGCAGACCCCGAGCGCTGGGCTTTTGCAGCGTCAGCTTGCCGCTTTGCAAGACTGTACCGCTACGGGCTTTCTTACACTGGACGGGCAGCGGGTATTTGCCGAGCGTTTTGGTGCAGTGCCGCAGCTGGTGGTCTGCGGCGGCGGACATGTGGCTGCTGCCCTTGTAAAACAGGCAAAGCTTCTCGGCCTACCGGTGCTTGCCATAGATGACCGGGAAGAATTTGCCCAGCAGCTGCGCGCCGCTGGAGCGGATACCGTGCTTTGCGTCCCCTTTGCACAGGCACTCCAGAATGTGTCCGGCGGAGCAGAGACCTATTTTGCGGTGCTGACCCGCTCCCACGCCTTTGATCTGGACTGCCTTACCCTGATCCTGCAAAAGCCCGCGGCCTATGTGGGCATGATGGGCAGCCGTGGCCGTGCCGCATTGGTGCGCCGTCAGCTGTTGGAGACCGGGTTGGACAGCCAGCGAGTGGAGTCGCTCTGCGCACCCATCGGCCTTGCCATCGGGGCGCAGACGGCTGCGGAGATCGCACTTTCCATTCTGGCGCAGATCGTGCAGGTCAAGAATGGCCGCCCTCAGACCGAGGGTTATCCCATCGCATTGCTGGATGCAATGGTGCAGGCAGAAAATGCCCGCACTCCGGCGGTGCTGGCGACCATCGTTGCACGGCATGGTTCCACCCCGCGGGATGTGGGCGCAAAAATGCTTGTTCTGCCTGATGGCAGTACCGTGGGCAGTGTGGGCGGCGGTATTATGGAGCATTACACGGTACAGGCTGCTCAGAAGCTGTTGGCACAGGCTGCGCCCGTTCTGCAATGCCTGCAGCTTTCGGCTGACGGCAAAAACGAGGATGCGGCCATTGCTGCCTGTGGCGGCTCCATGGAGGTGCTGTTGCAGACACTTTTCCCCGGGGAGGAAGCAAAATGAAAAAGGATGCCTTAATTATCGTGCGCGGCGGCGGCGACCTTGCCACTGGAACCATCCACCGGTTGTGGAGCGCCGGGCTGCGGGTGCTGGTACTGGAAACGGCACAGCCCGCGGCCATTCGCCGTCAGGTGGCTCTGTGTGAAGCAGTGTATGAAGGCGAAACAACTGTTGAGGGTCTGCGCGCTGTCCGCATTGAAACATTAGAGCAGGTGCAGTCTGTCTGGGCGCAGAGCGCTGTTCCGGTGCTCGTTGACCCGGAGGGAGCCTGTATTGCCCGGGCAAAGCCGGAGGTCGTAGTGGACGCCATTCTGGCCAAGCGCAACCTTGGCACCCATCGGGATATGGCACCGCTGACCATTGCCCTTGGTCCCGGCTTTGTGGCCGGGCAGGACGTAGACGTCGTGGTGGAGACCAAGCGCGGCCACCGGCTGGGTAGGATTATCCGGGAAGGGAGCGCAATCCCCAATACCGGCATCCCCGGCGTCATCGGCGGGTACGGTGCAGAGCGGGTGATCCATGCACAGGCCGCCGGTGTTTTTATGAATGTGCGTAAAATCGGTGATCTTGTGGAGAAGTGTGAGACCATTGCCACTATCCGAACTCAGGATGGGACAGATATCCCGGTCACAGCACAGATTCCCGGCATTCTGCGCGGACTGCTGCGCAGCGGCTATCCAGTCACACCGGGTTTTAAGATCGCGGATATTGACCCCCGGCGGGAGGAACTTTCCAACTGTTTCCTGATATCGGATAAATCCCGCTGTATTGCCGGCAGTGTATTGGAACTTGTCTGTGCGCAGGTGTGGCAGTAAAACCTATATAAAAATAACCCCTGCCGTTTTGCGGAAAGGTCTGCAAATACGGCAGGGGTTTTATGGTTCTATGTTAGTTGCGGTAGCAGCGGTCCTGCCCCACAAGCCAGTTTTCGCACAGGCGCTGGGCTTCCTCAAGACTGCGGCTCTCGCAGTCAAAGAATGCACCGCGCATAGAGCAGTAGGAGTAGTGCACCTTAGGAACACCGTTGCCATCCTTGAAGCGCTCGTATCGTTCTTCACCGGGCATCAGAAAAAGCTGTTCCATGGTTCCTTCTCCTTTGTTTTCAAGCAGTATAAACGGCCGCCGGGCGGCGGCACACAACGCTTGCTATTGTATCACGATGGAGAAAAGTTTGCCATTGTCTTTTTATCCAAAGATACGCCAGCTTTTTCTCTGCGGTTGTGTCAAAGAAGGGCTTGACAAATCATTCGTGCAAACTGCGTTCCTTTTCCAGCGCTACTTTCATGCCACGGATACGCCCCAGTGCATAGGAGAGCATTGCTGCGCACAACAGGTTCAACCAGCCGCAGCGAGCCTGATTCAGAGAGTTTGTTACGCCCATGATCAGGTTTGCCAGACAGATCAGGGAAAGCATCCTGTCGATGCGGCTCAGGTGCGTCAGGCGGGAGTCGATATCCGAGAGCAGTTCAAAGCTGCCAAGCTCCGCTTTCCGCCGGAAGTACACCCAGTTGACACAGCCGCCGATATACTCTGCACCCAGCTCCTTTACAAAGGCGCGGTAATCGCTGCTAGGGTTCATCTCCAAACGGATGATATACTCGCCCGGTTCGCAGCGCACAAAGGTATAAAAGGAAAACCCGGTGTTATCCAGTACCCAGCCCTCCTGTGCCATCTCGTTCAGCCAGCGCTCTTCTTTTTCAAAATCCCACACAAAGAAAAGCTTGAAAACGGTTTTCTTTTCCCTCATAAGGCTTCCTCCTTCAGGATGCTCTCACCATTGGCCACAAGCTGCTGCAAGCGGGCAAGCTCATGCTTTAAAACCTGTACACCTTCTGCGGTAAGCTGGTATTCCTTTTTGCGGCTGCCGCTCTCAGCGGGCAGGGGACGGATCCAGCCTTTTTCGCACAGAGAGGTCAAGGCACCATACAGTGTCCCGGCGGCAAGATGGACTCTGCCGCCGGAAAGCTGTTCCGTCTGCTGCATGATGCCATAGCCGTGATGCGGATGGTAAAGAGACAACAGGATATAATAGGTCGATTCTGTCAATGCAAGGTTTTCCATACTGAAATACTCCATGGATTCTATCGGACGTCTTTATATCGTCAACCGATATATCGTACTTAAAGTATATCGTCTCACGATATACTTTGTCAAGTGTTTTCAGAAAAAAAGCTTTAAGACACAGTTCGTATGGAAAAACCGATGGAATGCAGGAAAATATTTTGTGCACTTTTCATAGTTTTCTTCTGAAGATTTTGGTGGTACAATATAGTCATCAAATTCTGCAATTCGGGAGGAGCTCCATGGCGGAAAAGTGTATTGAACTGGATAGTGTAGAGATCGCAGCGGCTGTTTTTGGCAACTGTGACCGGAATATTCGCTTATTGGAAAAAGAGTTTTCTGTCACCGCCGTCTGTCGCGGCACACAGCTGCGCATTTCCGGCGAGCCTGCCAACGTGGCCGCTGCGAACCGCGCCGTGGAGGGAATGCTGCTTCTGATCGAGAACCGCACCCCGCTGGAGGATCAGACTGTGCACTACTGCATCAGTCTGGCGCATGATGGCGCGGAGAAGCGGGTAAAGGAGCTGACCGAGGATTTTGTTACTGTCACGGTCAAGGGACGCCCGATCCGCCCCAAAACACTGGGACAGAAGGAATACCTGAGCGCCATCCGTTCCAATGCCATTACCTTCGGTGTCGGCCCGGCGGGTACCGGCAAGACCTATCTGGCCGTTGCCATGGCGGTAAAGGCCTTCAAGGCCAAAGAGGTCTCCCGCATTATCCTGACCCGCCCGGCGGTGGAAGCGGGTGAGAAGCTGGGCTTTTTGCCCGGTGACCTGCAGCAGAAGGTAGACCCCTATCTGCGGCCGCTGTATGATGGCCTGTTTGATATGCTGGGCGCAGAAACCTACGAGCGTCTGGTGGAAAAGCAGATCATCGAGGTCGCTCCGCTGGCTTATATGCGCGGGCGCACACTGGATGATTCCTTTATCATTCTGGACGAGGCGCAGAACACCACCCCGGAGCAGATGAAAATGTTTCTTACCCGTATGGGCGTAGGCTCCAAGGTGGTCGTTACCGGTGATGTGACCCAGATCGATCTGCCGGGCAGCACCCGCAGCGGTCTGGTGGACGCGCTGAAGGTGCTGAAGGATGTGAACGGCATTGCACAGTGCTACTTTACTGATAAGGACGTTGTGCGCCACCGGCTGGTGCAGGAGATCGTTAAGGCTTACGAGCGTGCCGCCCATCCGGCTGCCGAAGCGGAAAATAAAGAAAACAAAAAGAATTTTAAATAACCCTTTGAAAGGAGTGGACCGATATGTCCAACAAAGTTTTGATCACCAACTCCCAGAAAGCTGTCAAGGTGCCCTCCGGGCTCCGCATTCTGATTCGCCGCGCCTGCAACGCTGTGTTGGAGTATGAGCATTTTGACCGTCCCGCAGAGATCAGCGTTACCTTTGTGGACAACGCTGCCATTGCCGAGCTGAACAATCAGTATCGCAACAAGCCCATGCCCACCGATGTGCTGAGCTTTCCTCTGGGTGAGGACGGCAAGTATGATATCGACGAGAACAACGGCTGCATGATGCTGGGCGATATCGTCATCAGCATGGAGCGCGCCATGGAGCAGGCCAATCTGTATGGGCATCCGCTGCAGCGGGAGGTGGCTTTTTTGACTGTTCACTCCATGCTGCATCTGCTGGGTTACGACCACGAAAACGGCGGTCTGGAAGCTATGCGTATGCGCGAAAAAGAAGAGGCTGTGCTGCTGCAGCTGGGTCTGCCCCGCACGGTCAGCTACACGGAATGATATCCCTTTGCAACAGAACATAAAAACAAGACAGGAGTTCGCTTTGAGTACTACAACACCCGTTCAGGAGCATTACGACACCTCCTCTGTATTCGTTGCTGTCATCGGACGGCCGAACGTGGGCAAATCCAGCCTGACAAACCTCTTGGTCGGCGAGAAAGTGGCCATCGTCACCTCTAAGCCCCAGACCACCCGTACCCGCATTACCGGCGTGATCACCCGTGGGCCGCTGCAGTATGTGCTGCTGGATACTCCCGGTGTGCACAAGGCGCACAACAAGCTGGGCAAGCGCATGGATAAGACCGCCAGCGATTCCATTGCGGATGTGGATGTTTCCATGATGCTGTTCGAGCCCTACGGTGCGTTGAACGAATCTGAGATGGCGCTGGTGGAAGCGCTGCACCGCAGCGGCCCAGCCATTGCGGTCATCAACAAGACTGACCTTGTGAAAGACCCTGCCGATTTGGAAGCCCGCAAGGCAGAGCTGAAGGCACTGGGTGTGTTTGATGCAATCTACACCATCAGCGTGCGCAACAAAGAAGGCAGCGAGGAGCTGTTTGATGCTCTGAGCCGTTACGCCGTGGAAGGTCCCCATTACTTTGATGATGACGCCTACACCGATATGCCGGAAAAAGAGCTGGTGGCTGAGGTCATCCGCGAAAAAGCATTGCTCTTCATGCGGGACGAGATCCCGCACGGCATTGCAGTGGTGGTGGAGCGCTTCAAGGAGCGCCCGGGCACAGACCTGATCGACATTGATGTGAACATCTACTGCGAGCGGGAGAGCCACAAGGGCATGGTCATCGGCAAGGGCGGTGCGATGCTCAAAAAGATCGCCAGTGCTGCCCGCGCCGACTGCGAAGAATTTCTGGGCTGCCGGGTCAACCTGCAGTGCTGGGTCAAGGTAAAATCCGACTGGCGGGACAACGAGTTTTTGCTGAACAATTTCGGCTTTAAGCAGAATCCCTCCAACCGCTGAGCGCTGCCAAAGCAGGACAGTTTTCCCTTGTATGCTGTGCTAGAATCAGGCTGACACTATAAATAAGCGTTGCCTTTGCACAGGAAAGGGAAGGAGTGCTGAAAATGGATGCTGCTGCAAGCTGGCAGGCCTTTGCCTGCACGGGGAATATTCTCCGTTATCTCGATTACAAACAATGTGTGCAGCTGCCCGCCGAGCATCCGGCAGGAGAAACGGACGATGGAACCATTTGTGACCATGGGTCTGGTACTGAAGGAGACCCGTTATAGAGAAGCAGACCGTATTCTGACGATCCTAACCCCGAAGCTGGGCGTTATCACGGCAATGGCTGCAAACAGTCTGCGACTGAAAAGCAAGCTGTTCAGCGCCTGCGGGCTGTTCTGCTATTCAGAGTTTACACTGGTGCCCGGACGCAATATGTATACCGTGCGGGAAGCCGAGGTGCAGAACATCTTCCATGGCGTTTCTTCCTCCATTGAAGGGGTAAGCCTTGCTATGTATCTTACCGAGATGGCTGCTGCGCTTTCGCCTACTGGAGAGGAAGCAGCCCGGGAGCTGCGGCTTGTGCTGAACAGCCTGTATATGATCAGCGAGCACCGCACCGACCTGCGGGTGATCAAGGCGGTATTTGAGCTGCGCACCATGAGTGAGTGCGGCTTTATGCCGCAGATTGTCTGCTGCCGGGACTGTGGCACCTACGATGAAGGAGATGCCTTTTATCTGGACGCACAGGAAGGGCATCTGCTCTGTGCAGCCTGCGCCGCAAAAGCAGGCAAGAACTGCAATCTGGACAAGGCTGCGCTGTTTGCACTGCGTCACATCTGCTTGGTAGAGGACAAAAAAATATTTGCATTCAAGATCTCTGTGGGCAGTCTGGCAAAGCTTTCCGCAGTGGCTGAAAACTATGCCCTGACGCATCTGGATAAGCCGCTGAAGAGTTATGCCTTTTTGAAAAGCGTGCTGCCCTGACCAAAAAGGAACAGTATGGAAACAAGCTACTTAAAAACATTAGAATTGGATAAGATCATTGCCCGAGCAGCGGAGGGCTGCGTGTGCAAGGAAGCCCGTGCTATGCTGCTGGCCATTGAGCCGCAGTGCGACCCGGACGAGGTGCGCTACGCACTGGAACAGACGGACGCCATCAACACTCTGCTGATCAAAAACGGCTCACCGCGCTTTGGCGGAGTGGAGGGGGTCAGTCAACTTGCCGCCCGTGCCGTAAAGGGCGGTGTGCTTTCTATGGGCGAGCTGCTGATGGTGGCTGGTGCACTGCGTAATTTTCAGCACCTGACCAGCTGGTACGGCTCCTCTGAACATGACGCACTGCCGACCGATGATCTGTTTTACGCGCTGGCACCGGAACCGGGTCTTGAGCAGCAGATCTCAAGTGCCATTCTGGCACCGGACGCCATGGCGGATACCGCCTCCCGCACGCTGGCAGAACTGCGCAAGAAGATCCGCGCCACTGAAAACAGCATCCGCGACCGGCTGGAAAGCATGGTGCGCAACATGGATACCTCCAAATACCTGCAGGAGAGCGTGGTTTCCATGCGCAACGGCCGGTATGTTGTGCCGGTCAAGAGCGAGTACCGCGGCGAGGTGAGCGGTATCATCCACGATGTATCCTCTACGGGCGCTACGGTGTTTGTGGAGCCGCAGGCTGTGGTGGAAGCCAATGCCCGCATCCTGCAGTACCGCGCACAGGAAGCGCAGGAGATCGAGCGCATTCTGATGGCCTTTACCGCACAGGTGGCTGCCATTGAGCCGCAGTTTCAGTACAGCTACAAGGCCATGCTGGAGATCGACATCCTGCTGGCAAAGGCGCGGCTTGCGCTGGAGTTGAAGGCCTTTAAGCCCGCTGTGCGGATGGATTCTTCCTTTAATCTGATCCGCGCCCGCCATCCGCTGATCGACCCGCAAAAGTGCGTTCCTGTGGATATTGCACTGGGCGGTGAATACGATTCCCTTATCATCACAGGTCCGAACACCGGCGGTAAAACGGTCACCCTGAAAACTGCCGGTCTGCTGTGTGCTATGGCACAGTGCGGCTTTCTAATCCCGGCAGACGAGCGCAGTGAGATCTGTGTGTTTGACGAATTTTTGGTAGACATCGGCGATGAGCAGAGCATTGAGCAGAGCCTTTCCACCTTCTCCGGCCACATGAAAAAGATCACCGGCATTCTGGAGCTTGCCATGCCGCACACCCTTGTGCTGCTGGACGAGCTGGGTGCCGGCACCGACCCTGCCGAGGGTGCCGCACTGGCTGTTGCCATCATTGAGGAGCTGCGCCGCCGTGGTGTACTGCTGATGGCGACCACCCACTATGCGGAACTGAAGGTCTTTGCGCTGGAGACTAAGGGCGTGGTCAATGCCAGCTGCGAGTTTGATCTGGAGACCCTGCGCCCAACCTATAAGCTGAGTGTGGGCGTACCGGGCAAGTCCAACGCATTCCTGATCAGCGAAAAGCTGGGGATACCCAGCCGTGTTATCGAGGCTGCCCAGCAGCATCTGTCTGCCGAGGATAAACGTCTGGATGCAGTTCTGGGGCAGCTGGATGATCTGAAACTTCAACTGAAAGAAAGCCAGAACGAGGTGGAGCAGCTGCGCAACGAAGCTTCTCATCAGCTGGAAGCCGCCCGCAAAAAGCGGGATGAGCTGATTCAGCAGGGCGAAAACGAATTGGAAGCCGCCCGTGCCAAGGCACGTACACTGGCACAGCAGGTGGAAACACAGGCCTACGCGCTGACCGACGAACTGCGCCAGCTGCAAAAGGACGAGCGCATGAGCGCCCAGCAGAAGGCACAGCGCGCCCGCGAGATTGCCAAAAAGGAGACCGAAAAGCTGTTTGCCGGTACAGAGGTGGTGCATAACCCCGTCAAGGAATTTGTGCCGTTGAAGGAGGTAAAGGTGGGGCAGGAGGTCTGCATTGCAGAACTGAACCAGCTGGCCACCGTTCTGGCGCTGCCGGACAAAAACGGCGATGTGCTGGTGCGTGCCGGTATCATCAAGACCAAGGTACCCCTCAAGGGCTTGAAGCAGCCGGAAAAGCTGGTAAAAGAACCAACTGCGCCCAAGACCAAAGCGCAGCAGCGGTACTCCCGCCTGACCGGTGATACAAACCGCCCCAACGGCAGGGTAGAGCGCGTACAGCGCACCGCAAAAATGGAGTGCAACCTGCTGGGGCTTACGGTGGACGAGGCGCTGTCAGAGGTGGATTCCTTTATTGACCGCGCCATCCTGAACGGGCAGACGGTGGTCTATCTGATCCATGGCAACGGCACCGGTGCACTGCGCACCGCCATCCATAAGCATTTGCGCGGTAACCGCATGGTAAAAAGCTTCCGTCTTGGTCGTTACGGCGAAGGTGAGAGCGGCGTGACGGTTGTAGAGCTGAAATAACCCAGTAAGGACTGCCTTTTGAAAAATTGGCAGTCTTTTTTTGTTGCAGCGCAGGGAAAAGGCGAGTATACTCGTATTATAAATGTAAAACGAACAGGAAGTAAAACTTTATGCCAACCAGTCAGCGCAGACCTGCAAATAAACATAGCAAACATAAAACACGCCGCCGCAAAACACAGCACCAGCTTTTACGCGGTATGCTGTTTGTTTTTGCGGTGCTGATGCTCGGCTTTGGCCTATTTTTATGGAAGGCGGCGCTGGAACTGAATGCACCCGCAGAACCCGCAGTCTCAGCATCAGAGGATGATTTTCGTCCTGTGGTGGGCGACCCGCCGTACCGGGTGGCAATAGACGCAGGGCATGGCGGCAGCGACCCAGGCGCAAGGGGAGTGGTCGAGGAAAAACAGATCACCGCAGCTACGGCTGCTGCGCTGCTTCAGTGGCTAGAGCAGGATCCGAATTACATCCCTTTGCAGACCCGGGAAAGCTTTGATGAAACCGCGACACCTGCCCAACGTGCAGCCACCGCCAGTGCCCAAAGCCCGCAGCTGCTGCTGTCCATCCATGGCAACTCCGCAGCCAACGGCTCTACGGCATCCGGCTTTGAGTGCTATCCGGCAGTGCCCGGGCGCACATGGCATCAGGAAAGCTTTTATTTTGCCCGGCTGCTGGCCGGAGGAATGCAAAGCATCGGCGCAAAGCTGCGCGGACGTGGGGGAGTGCGTTACATTTATTATCTGGAAAACGACCAGAAGCAGCTGGTGGAGAACACCTACACACAGGTGCGGCCTGAGCGCAGTTTTACGCTGCTGGAAGATGTGGATTGTCCGGCAGTATTGTCAGAACAGTGCTTTGTGACAAACGTCGAGGATGTAGAGCGATTTGGCAGCGAGGAGGGCTGCAAGACTGTGGCGCGTATTTATTACGAAGCCACCTGTACGTACTTTGGCACAGAACCACTGCCAGTGAAATGAGCATCGCATCACCAAAGCAGAAGAAGCGATACTGCTTATATAACATGACTGGTAACGCACCAGAACAGCCATCGCAGGCAGAAGTCAAACACTTGAACGTACTGGTAATACGTCCAGCGGTGTAGATGCAGGCGTATGCAAACTGAAACGCATCCACAGAAGCTGCCGGAAATCTGACAGAAAGAGAGAAGGGCAGCTTCTGTTTTTTGATTATTGCTGTTTCGTATAATGCACGTTATGCGAAACTTAGGGGAGTGAAAAATACCCATTTCCCGGATTTTGGGCGTTTCAGCCCCGGCTGGATCATTTTTAGGCTTGATTCAACCGCTTTGCACATTCTGCACTTTTTACCATGTTTTATTGTTTTATTTGTCTCGCACTTTCAGATACTTTCCGTGTTATGCGCTGCTTCATTGGTTTGTTAGTAATTCATTTTGCTCCAGCAATTTTATTCCGGCAAGCATCTCTATGCGCTTGCTTTATAACATTTCATGTTACGGCTGTGGTTGTTCAGTTGCTTTTGTGTAGACATTACTTTGCGTGTTTCTACCAGATCGTTTCTTATGTATGGATGCTGACTGCTTATAATGTAAATTATAAAGACCTATGACTTTAATCCGGTCAAGCCGGATCGTGTCATAGGCCTTTGCATCGTTTCAAGCGCTATTCAGGTTATAAGATCTTAGTGGTTTAAGTATCGTTCGATGAGTCGTCGGTTTCTTCGGCAGACATTGCCGAGATATCTGCTCGGAAGCCATCCTGTGCAGCGCCCTCAAAGGCCGCCATAGGACCGGACGGCTCAGAATTGTCCTCACCCGCCGGGGCATTTTCGGCAGATGTCTCCCCTGCTGCTTCTGTTGTATCCAAGCTTGCTTTTGTGGCTTTTATGGGCAGTACCTTGCCCAGCGGATTTTCTTCAATGGCAGAGCGAACCTGAAATTCTTGTAGGTGCGTATAAATTTGCGTTGTTCCGACGCTGCTGTGACCCAGAAGCTGCTTGAGGGTAAGGATATCCACATTGCCGGTCTGATACATCAGGGTTGCAGCGGTGTGGCGCAGCTTATGGGTGGAAAAGCCCTTCAGTCCGGCAGCTTTCATTGCGCCGGAGATCAGCTGTTCTACCCTGCGGTTCGAGATACGCTCCTTGCGCATCCGCGTAATGAACACGGCTTTTTCCTTGGGTGAAAGCCCTTCCATGGTGTTGCGTTTATGCAGATACAGCTGTAGTGCCTCCACACAGGCATCATTCAGATAGACCATGCGTTCCTTATGGCCTTTGCCAAACAGGCGTATCTGCCGCTGTTCTAAATCGATGTCTCCAAGATCCATGCCTACCAGCTCCGCAAGACGCATACCGCAGTTGAGGAACAGCACCACCATGCAGTAGTCCCGCTCCGGGAAATCGCTCTGGGTCTGGGTGCTCTCCAAAAGCGAGATGGACTGCTCTGCTGTCAGATATTTGGGCAATACTTTATCCTGCTTGGGCGGGCGGATAGCCGCCGTAGGGTCCTCGGTTAAGCGGTTGACCTGATTGACCAGATAATCATAAAAGCCGTGCAGGCTGGCCAGCCGCCGGGCGGTAGAGGATTTTTTGTTGCCGCATTCCCGGTTCAGAAAATAAAGATACTCGTAGATGTCCTCTTTTGTTATGCTGCCCCAGAAGGCTGTGTCCAGCCCCTTGGGGTCAATTTCTTTAAATTCTGCATCTGTTGGCACAAGACCGCGGCGGCGCTTCATAAAGCGGCTGAAAGAGCGCAGGTCACAGTAATAATTGAAAGCCGTGTTGGCACTTTTACCGGCGATCACCTCAAGATACCGCACATATTCTACAATATCCGGGGCGGCATCCTCAAAGGGCGCGTGCTTACCGGGGTTTCTTTCGTCCAGATAGATCGACATAGGTTCCTCGTTTCATCACAGGCGGTCGTTTTTCAGCGCATTGATGGCATCTGCAATATAAGCTGCGCCAACCAGCTTCATGCCGGGATAATCTGCGGCATTCAGATGCGCAAGACTGTGCTTAGGGATAACTGCCCGCTCAAAGCCGATACGCTCTGCCTCGTGCAGGCGCTGTTCCAGATTGGGCACACTGCGCACTTCCCCGCCCAGACCTACCTCTCCGATGGCGATAAGCTTATCGCTGACCGGGCGGTCCAGCAGCGAGGAGACCATACTCAGGCAGACTGCAAGGTCGCAGGCGGTATCCCGCAGTGCAATGCCGCCCACAATATTGACGTAAACATCCAGATTGCCAAAGAAGTACCCTGCCCGCTTTTCCAGTACAGCGATCAAAAGATTCATGCGGTTATAATCGTATCCACTGCAAGCACGGCGAGGTGCCGGAAAATTTGTCTTGGTGGCAAGCGCCTGAATCTCGCTCAGAATGGGACGGCTGCCCTCCATGGTACAGGCCACACAGTTGCCGGAAACCCCAAGCGGACGTCCTTCCAATAGCATCTGGGAGGGGTTTTCGATCTCGGCAAGTCCTGTGCCGGTCATATCGAACATTCCCAGCTCATTGGTGGAGCCATAACGGTTTTTGGCTGCCCGCAGAATACGGTACGGCAGCATCTTGTCGCCCTCAAAGTAAAGCACCGTATCCACGATATGCTCCATGACCTTGGGACCTGCGATTGCGCCATCCTTGTTCACATGACCCACGATGAACATGGGGATCTCCTGCTTTTTAGCTACCGCCAGCAGCCGCGCGGCACTCTCCTTCACCTGACTGACTGTACCGGACGAGGACGAGATATCCATGCAGCGCATGGTCTGGATGGAGTCAATGACCACAAGATCCGGCTTTTCCTTTTCAATCAGGCCGCAGATCTCATCCACGTCGTTTTCTGCCGCCAGAAAGATGTTGTCCTGCGGTACCTTCAGCCGTGCGGCGCGCAGTTTGACCTGCCGGACAGATTCCTCTCCGGTGATATACAGCACACTGTGCTGGTTAGAGATGGCACCGCACAGCTGTAGCAGCATGGTGGATTTGCCCACGCCCGGCTCACCGCTCAAAAGCACCACGCCGCCCAGCACGATACCGCCGCCCAATACACGGTCCAGCTCCGAGATACCGGTCAGGATACGGCTTTTTTCCTCAGTCGTGCTGATCTCTGACAGCCGCCGGGCGGTCAGGGTGGTCACGCCCTCCTGACGAGCCGCAGCAGCCTGCCGGGCAGCAGGAGTCCCTGCCTTTGGAGCTTCGGCAACAACGTCCTCGTTCATGGTATTCCAGCTGCCGCAGCTGGGGCAGCGCCCCATCCAGCGGGGGCTTGTCTCTCCGCAATTGGAGCATACATAGACGGATTTCAGTTTCATGTCTGTCCCTCATTTATTTATGGTCTTTTGTTATTGTAACACACTGTACCAAAACCCGCAAGAAAAGGATGCTGTTCACAGGCGGTTGCCCAGATACGAAAGCCCTGCCGCTGCGCCGCAAAGCGGCAGCAGTACCACCATGGTCAGCAGATACTGCCCCAGCAATGCCTGCACCCCGGGGCGGGCTTGTCCACCGGAATGCTTGCGGAAGGAATAGGCGTGGATCCGGCTGCTGACCTGCAAAGCGCAGGCCCCGAAAAAGCACAGACAGCCGCTTGCTGCTGCCGCCGGTAAGCCTATCCACAGCAGTGCCGAGAGCATTGTTTTCCACCCGCCTGCTGTGCAAAGCTGTACCATAAGCAACCCGCTGCCCAAACCGTACAACATCATGCTGCCAAAGATCATCACCGGTCCAAGGGCAGACAGCCCTAATACCAGAAACAGGCTGACCACAAGGCCGAGAGCCAGATATTCCATGCTAAAAAGCTGTACCGTCCCTTGCATACTGCCCGGTGCAAACATCCCTTGCCACGCTTCCAGATAATACCGCAGCAGCTCTGCCTGCCGGGCATCGCATACGGCCTGCAATACACCGGCTGCCGAACTCCCCAGCAGAAAGGCCGCAGCCAGCAGCCAGCAATCCCGGGTGGCGTGCCGCTTTGCCGGGATGCAGGGCTCTTTTGATGGCAATTGCTCTACGGGCTCCGGTGCAGTTTCCGGTACAGTCGGCAGAGCAGGCTCTGCTTTCTGCACCGGCAGACTGACCGTCTGTGGCAGCAAGGACAGGTTTTCCTCCGGTTTGGTCTGTTCATAGATCCACATACGCTGTTTTCTCCTCTGATGGATTCGATTTGCCGGATCGATCAACGAAGCGTGTGCCTGCGGCTGCGCAGGGTGACCCCAAGCAGCCCGCCAATGCAGCCGCAGAGCAGCACCGCCAGAATGCGGCATACTACAGCCGGCGCGGCAGCGGTGCCGTTCCATACAGCAGAAAGCGCCAGCGGCACTGCCAGAAATGTACTTTGGAGCAGTCCGGTCAGCAGACCGCGCACCTTTTTACGGAACGCTGCCGCCAGTGCACACAGCAAACTGCCCATGCACACGGCTGCTGTGGCAAGTACCGGCACGACGCTGCCGGAGCAGCCCTGCCCAGCCATCAGCTGCGCAAAACCGGCCAAAGCTGCCGCTGTTACAACTACCCCCAGCGCCCCGAAAAGCGCAAACGAAAGAAGCTCCGCCGGGAAACCTCGAGACTCAGACATAACAAAACCGCCTCCCTGCACATAGTCTATGCAGGGAGGCGGTTCATGTATGCACGGTGTTAACGCTTACTTCTTATCGGCAGGAGCCTTGTCCATGTTCAGCTTTTCGACCGAAGAGATAGCAGACTTGGTGAAGCGGATCTTCACGCGGTCAGCGCCGGTCTCCAGAACAAAAGTGTCGTCCTTGATGGCGACAACGCGGCCAATGACACCGCCGATGGTGGTGACCTGATCGCCGATCTCCAGACTGCTGCGCATAGCGGCATCCTTCTTTTCCTGCTTCTTCTGAGGACGGTAGATCATGAAGTACAGCAGGACCAGCATCAGTGCCAGCGTGAAGAACAGGCTGATATAGCCTTCGGACGTGGTAGTCAGAAATTGCATGGGGCAAAATCTCCTCTCAAAAATTCAGATAATGCTATTATACCCTCTTATCGGCCTTGTTGCAAGGCTAAAGTTTAAATTCGGGTATCCAGAAGCTTCACGTATCTGTCGTGGAAGGCGGTAAAGGTACCGGCATCCAGTTCATCCCGGATACGCTCCATCAGGTGGTTGTAGAACCACAGATTGTGCATCACGGTCAAACGCATACCCAGCATCTCGTCTGCCTTGAGTAGATGCCGGATGTAGGCACGGGAGTAATTACGGCACACCGGGCAGCCGCAGGCGGGGTCGATGGGACGCTCGTCCCGCTCGTACTTGGCATTTTTGATGTTGATGATACCGCTCCATGTATTCAGATGACCGTGGCGGGCATTGCGGCTGGGCATAACGCAGTCAAACAGATCCACGCCGCGGGCAACGGCCTCGATGATGTTGCCGGGGGTGCCGACGCCCATCAGATAGCGGATCTTGTCCTTGGGCATATACGGCTCCACCTGACTGATCATCTCATACATCACTTCGGTGGGCTCGCCCACAGCCAGACCACCGATGGCGTAGCCGTCCAGCTCCAGCTCGGCGATCTGCTTCATGTGCTCCACGCGCAGATCTGCATAGGTGCAGCCCTGATTGATGCCGAACAGCAACTGATCCGGGTTGACCGAGATGCCCTCGTGCTTCAGCCGTGCCATTTCGGCCTTGCAGCGCTTCAGCCAGCGGGTGGTGCGCTCACAGCTGTCCTTGGAGTAATCGTGCTGGGCTGGGTTCTCCACGCACTCATCAAATGCCATGGCGATGGTAGAACCCAGATTTGCCTGGATCTGCATACTCTCCTCCGGGCCCATAAAGATGCGGTGACCGTCCAGATGAGAGGCGAAGGTCACGCCCTCCTCGGTGATCTTACGCAGTTTTGCCAGACTGAACACCTGAAATCCGCCGCTGTCGGTCAGAATAGGCCCGTTCCAGCGGGTAAACTTGTGCAGGCCGCCCATGTCTGCCACCAGCTTGTCGCCGGGACGCAGATGCAGGTGGTAGGTGTTGCACAGCATGACCTGCGCGCCGATATCCTTCAGATCCTGCGCCGACAGGCCGCCCTTGATGGCACCGGCGGTGGCAACGTTCTGGAAGGCAGGGGTCTGCACCGTGCCGTGCACGGTTTTGAATTCGCCCCGCCGGGCGTTGTGTTCCTGCTTGAGCAGGGTGTAGGTCGTCAAAGAAGGCATGGTCTTTTCCTTTCTGCGCACGGAAAACAGCCGTGCAGCCTCGATGCAGGCAGCAAGCCTGCAAGTTATCAGAATGATCACAGCAGCATTATGCCGCAATTACAAAAAAATCACAAAATGAGCATAGCATCGCCAAAGGAGAAAAAGCGGTACTTTTCTGCCACAGCTACTTCATAGGCGTGCATGGTCTTTTCGTAGCCGTACAGAGCGGACACCAGCATGATCAGGGTGCTCTCCGGCAGGTGGAAGTTGGTGATCAGGCCGTCGATGCAGTTGAACTTCACACCCGGATACAGGAAGATGGAGGTGTTGCCGCTGCAAGCTTTGATCTCACCATACTTGGCAGCAGCAGCCTCCAGCGTGCGGCAGCTGGTGGTGCCCACGGCGATGACCCGGTGGCCCGCGGCCTTGGTCTCGCGGATGCGGCGGGCGGTCTCCTCGCTGATGGAGTACCACTCGCTGTGCATCTTGTGGTCGCTGATCTCGTCCTCCTGTACAGGGCGGAAGGTGCCCAGACCAACGTGCAGTGTGACCTCGGCAATGCCGACGCCCATAGCGCGGAGGGTGTCCATCAGCTCCGGGGTAAAATGCAGCCCGGCGGTGGGAGCAGCCGCGCTGCCCAACTCCTTAGCATAGACGGTCTGATACTGGCTCTGATCCTCCAGCTGCTTTGTGATGTAAGGCGGCAGCGGCATCTTGCCAAATTCATCCAGCTTTTCATAAAGCGTTTCGGTATCATAATAGAATGTAACGTACTTGTTGCCGTCCTCCATGGTCTCGTCTACCACAGCGGTCAGACTGCCGTCACCAAAGCTTACCTTCGTACCGGGCTGCATCCGCTTGCCGGGCTTTGCCAGACACTCCCACTGGTCGCCCTTCACCTGCCGTAGCAGCAACAGCTCACACACGGCACCGGTAGGCTGCTTGACGCCCACGATGCGGGCGGGCAGCACCTTGGAATTGTTTACCACCAAAAGATCCCCCGGCTCCAGAAATTCCGGCAGGTCGCGGAATACCTTGTGCCGGATGCTGTCGTCCTTTTGGCTCAGAACCATCAGCCGCGCAGCGTCCCGCGGGGCTGCAGGCTCCTGTGCAATGAGCTCTTTGGGTAAATCATACCAAAAATCTTTTTTTAACATAGTGTGCATTTGCCTTTCCGATGATTGACACGGACAACGTATCAATGATATCATAGAATCTGTATAAACAGTATCTATTATATTGCATCGCTGTCCGGTTTGCAAGCCGTGTTGTGCACAATGATAAGATTTGCTGTTTGTTTTTTGAAAGGAAAGGTGCTGGAAATGGATAGACAGTATAAAGTGGGTATTGTAGGCGCAACTGGCATGGTGGGTCAGCGTTTTGTGACTCTGCTGGAGAATCATCCCTGGTTCAAGCTGACCGTACTGGCCGCATCCGGCCGCAGTGCGGGCAAGAGCTATGAGGATGCAGTAGGATCCCGCTGGGCCATGACCACTCCCATGCCGGAGAGCGTGAAGAAGATGACCGTTCTGGACGCTTCCAAGGTAGAGGAAGTTGCTTCGCAGGTGGATTTTGTTTTCTGCGCTGTCAATATGCCCAAGGACGAGATCAAAGCACTGGAGGAAGCATACGCCAAGGCTGAGTGCCCGGTGGTCTCCAACAACAGTGCCCATCGTTTCACCCCGGATGTTCCCATGGTGGTGCCTGAGATCAACGCCGACCATATCGAGATCATTCCCGCCCAGCGCAAGCGTCTGGGCACCAAGCGCGGCTTCATCGCTGTCAAGTCCAATTGCAGCCTGCAGAGCTATGTGCCCGCCCTGCATCCCTTGATGAAGGACTTTGGCGTGAGCAAGGCGCTGGTGTGCACCTATCAGGCTATTTCCGGCGCAGGCAAGACCTTTGACCGGATGCCCGAGATCGTGGACAATGTGATTCCCTACATCGGCGGCGAGGAGGAAAAGAGCGAGCGCGAGCCGCTGAAGCTGTGGGGCCATATCGAGGGCGACCAGATCGTCAACGCCGAGAAGCCGGTCATCACTGCACAGTGCTTCCGTGTGCCTGTCTCGGACGGTCACACCGCAGCCGTGTTCGTAAGCTTTGATAAAAAGCCCACCAAGGAGCAGATGCTGGAAGCTTGGGCGAACTTCCGCGGCCCTGCACAGGAACTGAACCTGCCCAGCGCACCCAAGCAGTTCCTGCACTACTTTACCGAGCCCGATCGTCCGCAGCCCAAGCTGGACCGCAACACCGAGAACGGCATGGCCGTGTGCATCGGCCGTCTGCGGGAGGACACCCTGTTTGACTACAAGTTTGCCTGCATGAGCCACAACACCCTGCGCGGTGCTGCCGGCGGTGCTGTGCTGCTGGCTGAGCTGCTGGCAGCAAAGGGCTATATGGACTAATGCCTGAATTTTTGCGCGATACACGCAGCAAAGGAGTTTTTTACTATGAAGAAGCCTGTCTTTACCGGCGCGGGTGTGGCCATCATCACCCCGATGTACGAGGACGGAAGCATCAACTTTGACGAGCTGGGCCGCATTATCGAGGATCAGATCGCCCGCCACACTGATGCCATCATCATCTGCGGCACCACCGGCGAGTGCTCTACCATGACCGATGAGGAGCAGCTGGCCGCCATCAAGTTCGCCGTGGATACGGTCAATCACCGCGTACCGGTCATTGCCGGTGCCGGTTCGAACGATACCGACCACGGCTGCGCACTGGCAGCAAAGTCTGCTGCCTGCGGTGCTGATGCCCTGCTGATGGTCACCCCCTACTACAACAAGACCTCGCAGGCCGGTCTGGTGGCACACTTTACCGCCATGGCTGAGGCTGGCGGCATCCCGGTCATCCTGTACAATGTGCCCTCCCGCACGGGTCTGAACATTGCACCCGAGACCGCTTTGGAGCTGAGCAAGCACCCGCTCATCAACGGCATCAAGGAGGCCTCCGGCAACATTTCTCAGGTGGCCAAGGTGGCTGCACTGTGCGGTGATGCGCTGAACATCTACTCCGGCAACGATGATCAGGTAGTTCCCCTGCTGGCACTGGGCGGCAAGGGCGTCGTCAGCGTGGTGTCCAATGTTGCGCCGGAGCTGGTGCATAACTGCTGTCAGGCTTTCTTTGACGGTGACACCGCCAAGGCCTGCGCTTTGCAGCTGGAAATGCTGCCGCTGGAGGAGGCTCTGTTCTGCGAGGTGAACCCCATTCCGGTCAAGTACGCCATGAACGTGCTGGGCTGGAACGCGGGTGAGTGCCGTCTGCCGCTGGTAGAGCCCAGCGATGCCCACAAGGCAAAGATCGAGCAGGCTTTGCAGGCTGCTGGTCTTATTAAGGAATAACAACAGCGTACAGAATGCCCGGGAATTTTCAGCTTCCGGGCATTCTGCCATATTATAGAAACGAGGAAACAACAATGACAGAGATCGTGATTCAGGGCATTGGCGGCCGCATGGGCCATGTGCTGTGCGATATGATCGCACAGCGGGAGGACTGCCGTGTGGTGGCCGGTATCGATATGAAGGACGGCGAACAGAACGGCATCCCGGTCTACGACAGTCTGGAAAAGCTGAACGGCAAGGGCGATGTGATCATCGACTTCAGCTCCCCTGCCGCAGTGGAAAAGGCACTGCCCTACTGCCAGACCCACAAGCTGCCCATCGTGGTGTGCACCACCGGCCTTTCAGAGGAGTTGCAGCTGAAGGTAGTGCAGCTGTCCCGCAGCGTTCCGGTGTTCAAGAGCGCTAATATGTCCATGGGCATCAACGTGCTGGCCGAGCTGTGCAAGCGCGCCTCTGCCGTGCTGGGCATCAACTATGATATTGAGATCGTGGAGCAGCATCACCACAACAAGCTGGATGCACCCAGCGGAACGGCACTGATGCTGGCCGATGCTATCAATGAGCAGAATGACGGCGCGTACCATTATGTGTACGACCGCTCTTCCGTGCGCCAGAAGCGCGACCCGAAGGAAATCGGCATCAGCGCTGTGCGCGGCGGCAGCATCGTGGGCGACCACGAGGTTCTGTTCTGTGGCCCGGACGAGGTGATCACCCTGCGGCACACCGCCTACTCCCGCAGCATCTTTGCCAACGGCGCCGTAAATGCTGCGGTCTATGTGGCAAAGAAGGAGCCGGGTCTGTACGATATGGGCGACCTGATCGCCGCCCTCTGAAAAATAAGCTGCCCCGGCATACGCCGGGAGAAGAGGTGAACGATGAAGCAGGAGCCTTTAAAGCGGCGGCGTCCGGCTGCCCGTAAGCGCGGCCGAAAGCAAACGCTCCGGGCGGTGGTGCTGTCGGTTCTTACGGTGAGCGTGATAGCACTGTGTCTGGGAATCTGGACAAGGCTGCCGGGAGAAGATGTACCGGTGGGCGGCATTGTGCCGCCGGAGGATACGCTATCCCCTGCTTCATCTGTTGTGGCACCGGAGCCGGAACCTGAACCACAGCCTGTGGTGGAAACGATCCGGTTTTCTGCAACAGGAGACAACCTGATCCATGCTCCTATCTACAAACAGGCCGCCCGTCGTGCAGGCGAAGATGGAAAGTACAGCTTTGATTACTGTTATGAGCATATCGCTCCTTTCTATGCTGAGCAGGATGTGAACTGGATCAATCAGGAGACCCTTTGCAGCGACACCCTTGCACCCTCCACCTACCCCAGCTTTTCCACCCCCGGCGACTGTGCGCGGGCGCTGTACCGCGCCGGGGTGCGGGTGTTCAGCCTTTCCAATAACCACACCTACGACAAGGGCGCGTCCGGTATTGCCGCCACTCTACAGTTCTGGGAGTCTATGCCGGAGGACGTGGTCACCACCGGTCTGTGGCGCGGCGAAGAGGACTATGACCGCATCCCGCTGCAAACCGTCAACGGCGTCACCATCGCGTATCTCTCCTACACCGAGCACACCAACGGCATCCGCCAGAACAAGAATATGACGGCCAATATCATCTACACCAGCCAGACCGATGTGATTGAGCGGCAGGCGCGTTTGGCACGCCAGCAGGCGGATTTTGTGGTGGTTGGGGTTCACTGGGGTGTAGAGGACAGCCACGCCATCGTGGACAGCCAACGCACACTGGCACAGAATCTGGCAGACTGGGGCGCAGACGTCATTGTTGGCACCCACCCTCATGTATTGCAGGATGCCCAGTGGCTTACCGCAGCAGATGGGCGGCGGAGTTTTGTGGCCTACTCGCTGGGCAATTTTCTCAGCACTCAGAGCCGCCCGGATCAGCTGGTGGGCGCTATCCTGACCTTGCAGCTGCAAAAGACCACACAGCCGAACGACTCAGTGCAATGTGAAGTGCTTGCGCCGCAGCTGCACCCCACCGTGACACATTACGATGCAGGAAAAGCCAATGTGCGCACCTATCTTTTGCGCGATTACACGCAGGAATTGGCGGCAGCGCATGGTGTGCGGGCAAAATATTCTGATTTCAGCCTTGACAGGATACAAAAAATCGCGCAAAATAATATCAGCGCATCCTTTTTGTCGCAAGACAAGAATTAGTGTAACATAAAAGCGGCGTATTTGTGCTATGCAATGCAGCGCTGTTGCATTAAAAGTTGAATTGCGATAGTACTTACATAAAAATGTGAAATGATTGAGCGTTGCCCGGTAGCCCGGGCAGAACGGAGGACTTTTTATGTATGGAGTATCGAAGATCAATATCGAGACTGACCTGATGATGATCAGCGTGCAGGACGTGGCGTTCCGGGGCAACAGTCTGTCCCGCTATCTGGATATCTTTGCAGAGACCGGCGTGGTGGTGGACATGATCAGCCAAAGCGCCCCACACGGCACTACCATTGATTTCAGCTTTACTGCATCCAGCAGCGATCTGCCGCTGGTGATGAAAGCAATCTCGGCGGCAAATCTGGATAAGGACGCCAAGGCTTCTCCTCTGATCAGCGTGGGCTACTCCAAGCTGAATCTGTTCGGCGAGGATATGGTCACCAGCTGCGGCGTGGCTGCGCGGGCGCTGAACGCACTGGCTATGGCTGGTATCGAGGTATTGCTGATCACCACCAGCGATCTGGATATCTCTCTGCTCGTCCACGCTGAAAACGAAGATGCTGCCTATGAAGCGCTGAAAAAGGCGTACGAGCTGTAACAGCAATAGGCCGGAGGGGGCAGTTGCGTTTCCGGTTTGATTTGCAGGCCATCAGCGGCTGTTACGCGCCAAAATGTAAAAAATGGTCCAGAAACGCCTACAGACGTTTCTGGACCATTTTTAATAATGCTTTTTTACAGCGTTACCTTGTGGTAGATCTTTTTACCCTTCTTGATCACGATACCCTTGGCCAGCTGCTCTGCGGTAAAGCTGACAGTGGGAGCAGCGACCTTTTCGCCGTCTGCCAGCACACCGCCCTGCACCACCAGACGGCGTGCTTCGCCGTTGGAAGCAGCCAGACCGGCCTTGACCATCAGGGTCAGGATGCCGATAGCGCCGTCCGTCAGGTCAGCCTCGGTCAGCTGGGTGCTGGGCATATGCTCGGTATCCATCGCGTTGCCGCTGAACAGTGCACGGGCAGCATTCTGAGCCTTTTCGGCCTCCTCCTTGCCATGCACCATGCTGGTCATCTCGTAAGCAAGGATCTCCTTGGCTTCGTTCAGGCGCTGATCCTGCCAAGTGCTCATCTCTTCGATCTGCTCCAGCGGCAGGAAGGTGAGCATCCGAATGCACTTCATCACATCGGCATCGCCCACGTTGCGCCAGTACTGGTAGAACTCGAAGGGACTGGTCTTGTTGGGATCCAGCCAGACAGCGTTGCCGGCGGTCTTGCCCATCTTCTTGCCCTGAGAGTCGGTCAACAGGGTCACAGTCATGGCGTAGGCATCCTTGCCCAGCTTGCGGCGGATCAGCTCAGTGCCGCCCAGCATATTACTCCACTGGTCATCGCCGCCGAACTGCATATTGCAGCCGTAGTGCTGGAACATATAGTAGAAGTCGTAGCTCTGCATGATCATGTAGTTGAACTCTAAGAAGGACAGACCCTTCTCCATGCGCTGCTTGTAGCATTCGGCGCGCAGCATATTGTTCACGGAGAAGCAGGCGCCCACCTCGCGCAGCAGCTCAACGTAGTTCAGATCCAGCAGCCAGTCGGCGTTGTTCACCATCAGAGCCTTGCCTTCGGAGAAATCAATGAACTTCTCCATCTGCTTTTTAAAGCAGGCGGCATTGTGGGCGATATCGTCCTTGGTCAGCATCTTGCGCATATCGGTGCGGCCGGAGGGGTCACCGATCATGGTAGTGCCGCCGCCAATCAGGGCGATGGGCTTGTTGCCAGCCAGCTGCAGGCGCTTCATCAGGGTCAGTGCCAGAAAATGGCCGGCGGTCAGACTGTCGGCAGTGCAGTCAAAGCCGATGTAAAAGGTAGCCTTGCCATTGTTGATCAAATCGATGATCTCTTCATCCGTAATCTGGGCTACCAGACCACGAGCTTTCAGTTCTTCGTACAGCGTCATGGGAAAAACCTCCTGTTTTTGGGGCAGAGGAAACAAAAACGCCCTCTGCCAAAAATAAATTTGGCAGAGGGCGAGATAACTTCGCGGTACCACCTCTGTTTGCCGTTTCCTCACAGAAACGGCCTTACGAGTGCACACCCCAGAGTAGAGTGACACTCCTGCGTCTTTAACGCTCGCACGCGGCACAGCCTACTAGCCTTACGCATTCAGCCTGCAGCTCCGGGAGGTATTTCCCCCGCTGTTCTGTGATCCCTTGCACCAACCGGGACTTCTCTGGACAGAACGCTTCAGGGTACTTGTTCCCTTCATCGCCATTAACAGTGTCTACTCTATCACAAGACCGCCGCCTTGTCAAGAGCTGTCTTTTTCTGCATAAATGCATTCCTATGAATCAACCGCTGTGCTTGCGCTCCTGCAGCATTTCCCGTGCATTGGCGCGGGAAAGTTCGGTGACATGGTCGCCGGAGATGAGACGCGCCAAGGCTTCTACGCGGCCATTTTCGTCCAGCGGATGGATCTCGGTATAGGTGCGCTCGTTGGACACGTTTTTCTGGATGAGCAGATGGCAGTCGGCCAGCGCTGCGATTTGCGCCGTATGGGTGATGCACAGGATCTGATGTCCCTGTGCGCTCTGGCGCAGCACCTCACCGATGCGTCCCGCCGCCTTGCCGGACACGCCGCTGTCGATCTCATCATAGATCACGGTTGGCACAGCGTCCTTATCGGCCATTGCGTTCTTGATGGCAAGGGTGATACGGCTCAGCTCGCCGCCGGACGCGATTTTAGCCAGCGGCTTAGGCGCTTCACCGGGGTTTGTTGAGATGTAGAATTCAACGCTGTCCTGCCCGTGGCTGGCCAGCGGACCGCGGGTGTGCCGCAAGGTCATGCGCACGCCCGGCATATTCAAAAAGTCCAGCGTGCCGGAAATGCGGGTGTTCAATTCCTCAAAGGCTTTCAGCCGGGTCTGGGTCAGCACCTCTGCTTTTCCCCGCGCTTTTTCGTAAAGACGCAATTTTTCCGCCTGCAAGGCATCATAGCGCTGCTGGGAATGCTGGATGCTATCCAGCTCCTCCCGGGCCTTCTGCCCGAAAGCGATCACATCCTCCACCGTGTTGCCGTACTTGCGCTTCAGCCGGTACAAAAGATCCAGCCGCTGCTCCACCTCGTCCAGCTCTGCATCGTTGGTGTCATAGGCATCCAGCCGCCCGATCAGATCTGCGGCCACGTCCTTGGCATTATAGTATAAGTCCAGCAGCTGCGCAGCGGCGGCTGTAAGCGCAGGGTCCAACTGCGCAGCGGCATCCACTGCGTTAGAGGTTTCCCCCAGCAGATCCACCGCACCTGCAGCGTCATCACTGCCGGATAGCAGCGCATAGCTTTGTGCCAGACGATCCCGGATGGCAGATGCATTGGACAGCACCTTCCGGCGGTTTTCCAGCGTCTGCTCCTCACCGGCAGTCAGTCCGGCATCCTCAATTTCCTGCACCTGATATTGCAGCAGATCAATCTTGCGCTGCTTTTCAGCTTCGTCAGTGATCAGAGCATCCAGCTCCCGCTTGACCTGCACCAGTTTCCGGTACAAGGTATAGTACTCCTGAAAAACAGTGCGATTCTGCGCATAATCATCCAGAATCCCCAGATGGTGCGCCGGATTGAGCAGACCTACGGAATCGTGCTGACCGTTGATGTTGATCAGACCGCCGCACAGATCCCGCAGAACAGCTGCCGTAGCCGGCATTCCGTTGATGCGGCAGCTGCTTTTACCCTCAGCGGTGATCTCGCGGCTGAGCAGCAGTGCTTCGGAGCGCTCGTAGCCGGACTGCTCCAGCTTATCCAGCACAGCAGACGGCACCTGTTCAAAGGCGGCGCGGATCACCGCCTTTGAAGCCCCGGTACGCACCAAGTCTTTAGAGGTGCGGTTGCCAAGGATCGCATTGATGGAATCGATCAGGATGGATTTGCCCGCACCGGTCTCGCCGGTCAGTACGTTCAGTCCCGGTTCAAAGTGCACCTCTGCCTTCTGGATCACGGCAACATTTTCAATTTGCAGGCTACTCAGCATGGCTTCGTTCTCCTACCGTCATCTCTGTCCCACATAACGGGTCAGCTCCGAACAAATGGTCTTGGCATCGCGCTCAGAGCGCGCAACGATTAAAAAGGTGTCATCACCGGAAAGGGTGCCAACAACGTTTTTCCACTGCAAAGCGTCAAAAACCTCGCAGGCGGCATTGGCCATGCCGGAATAGCATTTTACCAGCACAACGTGCCCGGCATAATCCACCTCCAGAACAGACTCGTGGAAGATAGTCTCAAAGCGCCCTTGGGTCTTGGGATTGAAGCTTTCGTTCCGGCTGGAAACATAGCGATAGCCCTCGGTAGTAGCTGCCTTTACAAGGCACAGTTCCCGGATATCGCGGGAAACGGTGGCCTGCGTCACCTCAAAGCCCTCGTTCCGCAGGTGCTCCAGCAGCACCTCCTGTCGGCTGATGGGATGCTCCTGCACCAGACGCAGGATCGTCTGCAAGCGTTCCGCTTTTGTTTTTGTATCTTCTTTGCGGCTGCGTGCCATCTTAAAAATCGCCTCCCGTGTTATTGTCTTTTACGCAGTTTCTGGTCAATAGCCTGAAACTGGTCTGCCCGCCCAAAAGTGATAAGCTTGACGTTCTGATCAGACAGGCGGATCTCTGCGGTGGCACCCGCCTTGAGGGGGTAGCCCACACCACCGTCACAGCTGATAAACACTTCATCATCTGCCACCTGTCCCACGCAGACATTCAGCTTGCGCTCCTGCGCAAACACCATGGCCGGACTGGCCAGACTGTGAGGGCAGATAGGGGTCACTACAACGCCCTTGGTCTGCGAGTCCAGAATCGGGCCGCCGGCTGCCAGCGAGTAGGCCGTAGAGCCGGTGGGGGTCGCCACAATGACACCATCGCCCCGGTAGTGCTCTACCAGAATATCATCGCAGTAAATGCTGAAGTCGATGGCCTGCTGCAAGCGCCCCTTGGTCACAACTACATCGTTGAGGGCATGACCTTCCCAGCCATCCTGACCAAGCACCCGGGCATATAAAAGCATCCGGTTGTCCAGCTGAAACTCGCCACGTGCCACGGCGGCCAGCTTTGTTTCCATTTCGCCGATCTCGCAGGTGGCCAGAAAACCGCAGCGTCCCAGATTGATGCCGAGGATGGGCTTTGCGTACCGGAGCGAAAGATTTGCTTCGTGCAGGATGGTGCCATCCCCGCCGATGGTCAGGATCACATCCGTGCGTTCCAGACACTGCTCCAGCGGCAGATAAACAACCCCTGCCGTGCTGCAGCTTTCCCTCAGAGCATCGCTCATCAGCACAGCGGCACCGTGGGTCAGCAGGATCTGCGCCGCACGCAGCGCGATCTCGCTTGCGGAGGTCTTGCCCGGATTGGGCGAAATGTAGATCGTCATACCGGCTTCTCCTTTGCTGACGGCTGAGCCTCAGCGATCCAGTGTGGTATGGCTTGCTGCCACCACCTGTGCGGCAGCTTCATCATCCAGCACTGCGGGCTGATCGCTCTTCTGCACAAACATCAGGTACTCGATATTCCCCTCCGGCCCCTTGACCGGGCTGTAATCCAGCCCGCGCACCACAAAGCCGTTTTCAGCAGCATAAGACATGGCATTGTGCAGTACCTCACGATGCACCGCAGGGTCGCGTACCACGCCGTTTTTGCCCACCTTCTCCCGGCCTGCCTCAAACTGCGGCTTCACCAGACAGACGCCCATAGCGTCCGGGGTGGTGATGCGCTGCGCCACCGGGAAGATGTGATGCAGAGAAATAAAGGAAACATCCACACTGAAAAACTCAATGGGCTCTGCCAGATCCTCCGGCGTGACATAGCGGATGTTCGTGCGTTCCATGTTTACCACGCGTTCATCCGTCCGCAGGCTCCATGCCAGCTGACCGTAGCCAACATCCACGGCATACACCTTCACTGCGCCATTTTGCAGCATACAGTCGGTAAAGCCGCCGGTGGACGCACCGATGTCCATGCACACTTTGCCGTCAGGGGTAAGCGGGAAGCACTTCATAGCCTTTTCCAGCTTCAGGCCGCCGCGGCTGACATAGCCGATATCGTGGCCACGCACCTCGACAACTGCGTCCTCCTTGATCATCTCGCCGGCCTTGTCCACCTTTTGCTGGTTGACAAAAACCACACCGGCCATGATCAAAGCTTTGGCGCGCTCCCGGCTCTGCACAAGTCCGTTCTGCACAAGATATTGGTCCAACCGAATTTTCACAGCTCGTTTTCTCCTTTCGTGAGGGCAGCCCGGACTGCCTGCACAATATCCGCAGCATCCAGACCGGTGCATTGCTTGATCTGCGGGACGGTTGCATGGGGCAGACAGGCTGTGCGGACAGCACAGTGCAAAAAGCGGCCATTCCAGCCGTTTTGCTGCAAAGCGTAAGCCAGATGCTCACCGATCCCGCCGGCAGCAACGCACTCCTCTGCAAACAGTACGATTTTATATTTCGACACAGCATCGATAAGTTTATCTGTAAAGGGATACAGCTTTACAAGCTTTAGAACATCCGCATTTTGCGATGCAGCGTTCAATTGGTCGGCAGCATCCAGCAGATCCTCCAGCTCGTCTGCATAGCTGACCAGAAGGATCTCTGCCCCGGGTAGCTGCTGCAAAAAGTCGTACTCCTGCTTTGTGCAGGGATACTGCGCCAGCTTTGTGTTCTCGCCGCCGCGGGGGTAGCGGATGGCACGAGGGCCAGAGATTGTATCCTGCAGCAGATAGTGCAGCCAGTATTGCAGTTCTTCGTAGTTGGAAGGCGCATAGACCGGGATGTTAAGCTGGCTGAGGAAGGCTGCATCGTAGATGCCCTGATGGGTCTCGCCGTCTGCGGGAACAAAGCCCGCACGGTCAATGGCAAAGAGCACATTTTCCTTTAGCAGATTGACATCATGGATGATCTGGTCATAGGAGCGCTGCAGGAAGGTGGAGTAGATGCACACCACCGGCAGCATTCCCTGACTGGCAAGGCCTGCCGCAAAAGTAACAGCGTGCTGCTCTGCCATACCCACATCAAAAAAGCGCTGCGGGTGGCGGTGAGCAAAGAACTGCAGTCCGGTGCCGTACTTCATGGCAGCAGTGATCGCACAAAGCTTCGGGTTTTGTGTTCCCTCCTGCACCAGCAGCTTACCAAAAACTGTGGAGAAGGACTCCTTCGGCGCAACCTCCGGGTCCGGCATTCCATCCGGGTCAAAGGCAGATACACCGTGATAGTTGCCCGGGTTCATCTCTGCCGGCTGATAGCCCTTGCCCTTTTTGGTCACAACGTGCAAAAAGTGCGGACCCGGCCGCTGGTAGATCGAGCGCAGAGTGCGCTCCAGCTCTTCCACATTATGACCGTCTACCGGGCCGATGTACTCAAAGCCCATATCCTCAAACATGGTGGAGTGGTACATAGCGCGGCGCACCAGTGTTTTTGCGCCCATCAGCGATTTTTTCATCGGCGGACCGATCAATGGCACACCGTCCAGAAAGCTGCGCACATTGTCCTTGGCGTCGTAATAGGCCGTAGTCGTGCGCAGATGGGTCAAATACCGCGCCAGCGCACCTACATTTTTGGAGATGGACATCTTGTTATCATTCAGGATCACAAGCAGATTGTCCAGCCCGCCGATGTTGTTCATGCCCTCGTACACCATGCCGCCGGTAAAGGCGCCATCACCAATCAGTGCCACCACAAGTCCGGGCTCATGCTTGATCTTTTTTGCCCATGCCATGCCAATGGCCAGCGAAAGTGCTGTATTGCCATGTCCGGCAATAAAGGCATCGTGCACACTTTCGTTGGGGTTTGGGAAGCCGGAAATGCCATCCAGCTGCCGCAAATGGTCAAACTGCTTCCGGCGTCCGGTAAGCAGCTTGTGGGTGTAGCACTGATGTCCCACATCAAATACGATCTTATCCTTCGGCGTTTCCAGCACTCGGTGCAGTGCCACGGTCAGCTCTACAGTGCCAAGATTAGAGGCCAGATGTCCACCGGTCTTGGAGATATTCTCCAGCATAAAATGCCGTATCTCCGCGCAAAGCTTCTCCACCTGCTGTGCATTCAGCTTTTTAAGATCGCTGGGCTGATCGATCTTGTCCAGCAACGACTCCATATTCACACGTCCTTTATGCGTTTGTTCTTTCGCTTTTTCTACCGCAGCCATTCTGCGCTGCTCTGTCGCAAATACAAAGCAGCTTCTGCAGAAGGCCGCATTTCATCACACGACTGGGAACAAAAAGCCCACCAGCGAGCCGAGCAGCACGCCTGCCACGACCTGCAGCGGCGTGTGGCCGACCATTTCCTTCAGATGCATATTCTGCAAAAAGGGAGCGTTTTTCTCGCTCACATCGATCCACTGGGCGATCATCTGGTTCAGCACCTTTGCCTGCTCGCCGGTCTCGTGCCGGACGCCCATAGCATCGTGCATGGTGATAATAGCCACCACGCAGGCCACCGCAAAAATGGGCGAGGAGACCCCAGCGCTGCGCCCGGTAACAATGGCCATAGCACAGACGGTCGCACTGTGTGCGCTGGGCATACCGCCATCGCCCCACATCCGCTCCAGCTGAAACTTGCCCAGCAGAATAAAGTTGATGATCGTCTTTAATACCTGTGCAACGAACCAACTGAGAAGCGATGCGGTCAAGATCTGATTGGCCGATAAGATGTTTTGAATAAGCTGCATATCCGTATTCCTTTTTCTTTAGTTTTTGCGCACCAGAAGCTGCTGTGCCAGCTGCTGCAGGAAAGCCGCCTTTGCACCAAAATGCTGCTGCAGATCACTACAGATCTGCTCGTTCAGCTTTTGCGCCAGCGCCATTGCACCGTCCACTCCGTACAGAGTGACAAAGGTGGTCTTACCGTTTTCACTGTCGCTGCCAATGGGCTTGCCCAGCTGCTCTGGAGTGCTGGTAACATCCAGCACATCGTCCACGATCTGGAACACCAGTCCCAGCCCGTATGCGTAGGAGGCCAGTATCTCGCACTGCTGCGGTGCTGCACCGGCCGCAGCAGCGCCCATCTGGACGGCGGCGTTGATCAGCGCACCGGTCTTGTTGCGATGGATAAGGCGCAGCTGTTCCTCGGTGGCTGCCAGCGCTTCATATTTCAGATCCAGCTCCTGTCCGTAGACCATGCCGCGGCTGCCGGCACCTGCGCCCAGCGCACGGGCGGCTGCTACGCAGATCTGCGGTGCAGCGGGCGCATTGGCGATCACCTCAAAGGCCTCGGTCAGCAGCACATCACCAGCAAGCATTGCCGTTGACTCGCTGAAGGCTTTGTGGCAGGAAGGGCGTCCCCTGCGCAGATCATCATTGTCCATGCATGGCAGATCGTCGTGGATCAGCGAGTAGCAATGCAGCATCTCCACAGCTGCTGCAAACTGTGCGGCCGCCTGCATCTCACCGCCCAGCATATCGCAGACGCTGAGCGTCAGAATTGCGCGGATGCGCTTTCCGCCGCCCAGCAGACTATAGCGGGCTGCTCTGCACACCTCCGATTCCTCGGGCAGAAAACGGGCACTGGCAGCATCCAGTGCAGCCGTAGCCTGCAGCAGATATTCCTGATATTGCGCCTTGTATTCCATTATTCTTCCTCCTGCTCCTGTGGTGCTTCTACGGTCTGTGCGAGCCTTGCATTGATCTCCTCGATCTGCAGCGACGTTTTTTCCAGTGTCGCGTGGCAGTACTGCATCAGGGTGGCAGCTTCCGCATACAGCTTGACGGAATCTGCCAGCGAGGTATCCTCCTGCTGCATCTGCGCAAGGATCGCGTTCAGCCGATCCATTCCTTCTTCAAAGCTTTTGGGTGCTCTCATTGATCTCCTCCACCGTTTCTACACAGCATCGTGCCTGATATTGCCGGCTGCGCACGCAGATGGTCTGCTCCGGCTGCAGCTGCTCCATGGTGCAGACCTTGCCTTTTGCATCGGTCACCAGAGCATAGCCGCGAGCCAGCACACGGTACGGATCCAGTGATGACGCCAGTGCAGCCGCGTGCTGCAGCTGCACGTTTTTATCATTCATACGCACTTTTTGCCGCGTCTGAATGGCCTGCTGCATCTGCTGTAGACGGCTTGAATACTGCTGTAAGATTTTATCCGGCGCGTTCTGCTCCAACAAAAAGTTGTATTGTTCCAGACCATTATAACACAACGCGAGCCGTTTTTGTATATTTTTGTGAATATTTTCTTCAATATTTTTTAAAATGCGCTGTTGCTCTTCCCGATCCGGCACTGCGAGCTCTGCGGCAGCGGACGGTGTGGGTGCACGCTGGTCGGCCACAAAGTCCAGAAGAGTGTAGTCGATCTCGTGTCCGATAGCGCTGATCAGCGGCGTTTTGCAGCGAAACGCCGCCCGGGCGATCTCCTCAGCGTTGAACACCCACAGGTCCTCCCTGCTGCCGCCGCCCCGTGCCACAATGATCTCGTCCACCCGCCCGCTCTGATCCAGTGTGTGGATGGCGGCAGCGATCTGCCGGGCGGCTTCAAAGCCCTGCACCGTTACCGGGCACAGCAGCAGCCGGACAGACGGCCAGCGGCGGCTGATCACGTTGCGGATATCCTGCAGCGCCGCCCCGGTTTTACTGGTGACGACACCAATACATTTGGGGTACGCAGGCAGCGGCTTTTTATGTGCGGGGTCGAACAGACCTTCCTTTTCCAACCGAGCCTTCAGCTGCTCCAGCGCAAGCTGTGCCGCGCCCAGACCATCCGGGAACATTTCGTTCACATAGACCTGAAACGCGCCGTCCCGCTCGTAAAGGGTAGCACGGCAGCGCACCACCACCCGCATTCCTTCCTCCGGGCGAAACGCCATACGGCGGGCATCGGTGCGAAACATCACTGCTTTTACGCTGCAGGCTTCGTCCCGCAGAGAAAAATAGCAGTGTCCGCTGCGGGCGTTCTGCACAAAGTTTGCGATCTCGCCGCGCAGGGCAAGATCAAACAGACTGTCGTTGACGTCCAGAAGCGTTTTGACATAATGGTTCAGCTCTGATACCGAGATCACATCAGCCATAGCCCGGCCTCCCGCGCAGCAAGAATGGATACGCCGATGGCGTTATCACTGGAATACTGCCCCGGTACAAAATAGACCTGCGGCAGACGCTGCTGCACCCATGTGCGGATGATATCGCTGCTCATCACGCCGCCGGCACAGACCACCGGCAAGCCGGGGTATTCCTTCTGCGCGGCCTTCGTCATGCGGACAACAGTATCTGCCACACAGAGCAGGCAGTACTTGCAGACGTATTCCGGTGCTTTTCCGGCAGCAAGCAGGGCGTTGCATTGGTTTTCCAGCCCGGAAAGGCTGCATTGCAGCCCCTTTACGCTGGATTTTGGGCAGATCTCCTCGGTGCACTGCGCAGCAAGGCGCGAGACCTCGGCACCTGCGGGGAAGCCAAAGCCCAGTCGTACGCCTACGCGGTCCACCGCCTGACCGGCGTACAGATCGGTACTGGTGCCAAGGGTGGTGATGGTACGCACCTGATCGCACAGCAAAAGATCCGTGGTGCCGCCGGAGATATGGAACAACAGCACCTTCTGGGAGAACAGCGCCTCGCCCTTTGCGGCATACAGCGCCGCCGCAGCGTGTCCCTGCTGATGGGTGGTGTAGATCAGCGGAATGTCCCGCGCCGCCGCAAAGGCAGTTGCGGCGCTGACACCAGCCAGAAAACAGGGCATATAGCTGCCCTCCACCGGGCGCGGCTTTTGCGAAACGCCTACGGCATCTATTTTTGTCAGGTCGAATTCCTGCGCCAATTCCTGCAGCATCTCCGGCAGAGCTGCCGTATGATGGAACAGCGCATCGCTCTGCCGCAGGCCAAGCTGTCCGGCTTTTACCGGCAAAAAGCGCTTTTTTGCGCAAACAACCTCCCCGGCTGTATCAAAAACTGCCAGAGAGGTTGCATAGTTGCTTGTATCGACCCCGAGCGTATAACGGCTCACTGTTCAGCCGACTCCGCGACGGCTTCATCACTCAGACCGTGGTCGCGTGCCACAGCACCCAGCAGGCCATTCACAAACTGGTAGTCCTCGCCCGCGCCGTACTTCTTGGTCAGCTCCACAGCCTCATTGATGGCAACGCCGGGCTTGTTCTCGCCGCCGAACAGCATCTCAGCCACAGCCAGACGCAGCACGGTCAGGCTAACGCGGGGCAGACGCTCCATGGTCCAGTTGCGCAGATGGGCACGGATCTCGTCATCCACCTCTGCGGAATGATCATAGTAGGCATTCAGCAGCAGACGGCTGAATGCATCCACAGGATGCTCTTCATCGTTCTCGGCATGGTTGGACAGTGCCTCGGCAAGAGGAATGTCACCAAAGGTCTGCGAAAACGCCAGCAAAAAGGCGTTTTCACGGGCTTCTCTACGGGGCAGAATATTTTCCATAATGTTCCTTTCGCAATACAAACCCTCCCCGCCGGGCGTGCCGGGAGGAGGATCGTTTCTGATATGATTTTTTTCTGAATTTGTTACTGCGCTTCGGTAAGGCCTGCAATGACCAGATCCACGCGGCTGACCGTCACATTGGTCATGTTCTGTACAGCAGACTTGACGTTCTCCTGTACCTTTTCAGCCACAGAGGGGATCCGTGCGCCGAACTGCATCATCAGGTGCAGGGTGATGCTGGCTGTGCCGTCCCGCATCTCCACCACCACAGGCGGCTGGATGCTGGCAGATTCCAGCAGGCTTTTCAGCTTTTTGTTCTGCACGCCGCAGGATACCTCGGCAACGCCATCCACTTCCAGTGCGGCGCAGCGGGCGATCTTGCCCACGACCTCGGTCGAAATCTGAAGGCTGCCGCCCTGAAGATCCATGTTCTGTAAATCCATTGTGCTGTCCTCCATCCAAAGGCTGCTCCGGCGGCGGTCTCAAATTGTTGGAACCGGTCTGCCGTGCCCGCCTTTTGTGTTCAAACGCGCCCCTGTGCGGTGCATAAAGGCGCGCAGCATTCATTTTTGATAGAGTTATTATACCATCAATGCGGGGGCAATTTCAATACTTGTTTGGAAAAGAAGATGGAAATCAGCACGGAATGGCATCCCGGCAGCGCATACAGCTTTCTGCCTGCAAGAAAAACTGCACCTGCGCCGCCGGGGTGTCCGCATAAATAGAGTGTGCTTACTTTACCTCCACCACCGTGATATTCTGGGCGGTCACACTGCTTTTGTTCATCACTACATCCCGGATCTGCGCCACCTGTGCCGCCGTAAGCGGCTCGCCTGCCGTCATCACGGTCAGGTCTGCCCGCCCTGCTTGTAAAAAGCACAGGCAGTCCGCAAAGCCCTTGGCGCGCACCAGTGTCTCAATCTCATTTTCTGCGTTCAGATCTTCCAGCCCTGCCGCCATTTGTGCGGTGTACTCCTTTTTATCCTCCGCTGTCAGGGAGGAGGATTTCAGACTCTTTTGCAGGGTGTCCATGGCTTCATCGTGTGCCTTTTCCCGCTTGAGACGGGCCTGTTCAAAAAAGCGGGTGCCGCTGTCGTTTGCAACGCTGACAAGCTGTGCTTCGCCGTAGTTTTTGCTGGCACCGGAGGCCGCTTCTGCTTCTGTGGGCAGCGCATCCGTGATGGTGGTCTCGGCATCTGCTTCCACCGGCTCTGCCGAGACCATGAGGGTGTCGTCCTCTGTCTGCGGGGTGATGTCCGCCCGGGCATACTGCCAGTTTAAGTAGACGGCAATGACCAGTGCCGCCGCCAGTGTCAGGGCGGTGACCCTGCGGGTGTTTCTGGAAAGTGCTCTCATAAAACGCTTCCTCCTTTGGGTTTTCGGTAAAACTATTTCGGTACTTGATCAAAGCAGCGGCTCAGCGCTTGCGCTGTTCCACACAGATGCGGTTCGTGGGCAGATCCAGCAGCGAATGCAGCAGCTCGGTGATGCGGGCTGCAATGCGGACATCTCCCCCGCCCTCACACAGCACGGCGACCCCGCAGACCTGCGGCAGATAGGTTGTCTCGGCAAGCGCAGAGCCATCCTGCAAAAGAACATGGGTCTCCTGCTGCTGCAGCTCCCCGGTCTGGGTGTCCACCGCATAGACGGTCTCCTCTCCGGTGGTCAGGGTGACCATGACCGTGGTGCGCCCCGCTCCCTGCAATTGACTGATAAGCCCTTCCAGCTGCTGCTCCAGCTGGGTCTGATACTGGCTGACGGTGGCTGTTTGGGCGGTGGATGCCGCCGCTTTCTGCGTATCGCCACCGGGTAAAAGTTCCGATAGCAAAAGCAGCAGCATTGCCAGCACACCGACAGCCACCGCCAGCGAAGTGCGGCCCTTGCTGCTTTGCAGAGAGCGAAAAACGGAAAGCAATTCGTTCTTTTTCATGGTGTGCTCTCCTCCGCTGCCGTGGGAGCACCCAGCGTCTGCTGCAAAAAGCTGAGCGCTGCCTGCTTTTGGGCGGCGGTGCAGCCCGCCGGGAAAGCAGCAACAGCCTTTTTTACCACGACCTGCTGCCCAGCTTTTTCCAGTGTGACTGTCACACGAATATCCAGCCCGAACTGTTGACGGCACTGTACGGCGCAATACTCCTCCAGCCGGGCTTTGGTCTGGGTCAAGATTTCCGTTTCCAGTACATCCGACTGTATAGCAGACAGAGCCGCCGGGGCTGTATTGCCCGAAAAAGCGGCCGCGACCCTGCCCTGCAGGTGCGGCAGCTGCGCAAGAAGGACTGCTAAAATATATAACCCGGCTACGGCTTTTATGCACCGGCCAGCCCAGCCTTGTCCGCCAAAAAGACTGACCAGCTCCGCCCCGATGCACGCCATACAGAACACTGCCGCAGCCCGCTGAAATGCCTGCATCTAACCACCCCCTGTCAGCATCAGCAGCACGATGCCCACCACAAACAACATGAAAAACAAGGCCGTAACTGCCGCCATGCAGCGCACGGCTTCAGCAAAGCATTGCAGCAGCTTATGGCAATGCTCCAGCCCGCCGATCCCGGCAAGCCAGCTGCAGCAGGACAGAAAAAACAGATGCACCAGCAGCCCGAGATACAAGGGCACAAACTCTGCCCCGACGCTGAGCAATGCAGCAATGCCAAGGGTGCTTTTGAGCAGCTGCATCCCGGCCAGCACTGCGTCTGCCGCGCTGCTCAGCGCCTGCCCCACAATGGGCACACTGCCGGTCAGCAGCTGCCCCAGACGAGAGGTAGAACGATCCAGCTGCACCGTTACCACGCGCTGGATACTCATCAGGGCAGCGAACGCTTTGCCCGCCCAGCCGATAGCCTGCCGCAGCAACCGCCCGGTCAGGGTGCAGCCCTCGGACAGGCTTTTGCGGGAGCTGATGCCGCAGGCCATGCTGATGGCAAGGTAGCTGCGCAGCAGCGGCTGCAGCCAGAGAGTGACCACCTGTGCGATAAAACACAGCACCGTGAGCAGAAAGCCGTTTGCAGCCGCTCCGGCGTTCCACTCCCCGCCAGTCGCCAGTACGCCGCTATATACCGGCAAAAAGCCCAGCAGATAGCTTTTCCACCCGGCCATCCGGGTACACAGCGCGGCGGCAAGCTTGTCCAGTTCCTGCCACAATAAAACGCCACAGCCACCGGCAGCAGCCAGTTCCAGCAGTGCTTTGTCGGCAGTGTCCTGCAAGAGAAATGCCAGCCCGGCTGCAAGCGATAAAAAAAGCAGAATAGCGGCATATTGTTGCAGCGCATCCCGCAGCAATTGCACCGGCTCGGCGGCAAACAAACGCAGCAGGGTGCCCAGCGGGTCTGCCGCAAACTGCTCGGCCTGCACAGGTGCTTTTTCGAGATAAGTCTGCCACGGTGCGACTTCTGCAGCCGTAGCTTTCAGAGCAGTTTTGCTGCACAGAATGCTCAGTATTACCACGCAAATGATAAGGCTGCATTTTTTCATCCCACCAGCCCCCAGATCGTCTGGAATATCTGTTCCAGCAGCGGCCATACTGCCGCCAGTACAAGACACCGCCCCGCCAGCCCGGCGCACCATGCAAGGGCATCCGCTCCGGCTTCCTCGCAGAGAGTACGGACGTAATCTGCCAGCAGCAAAATCCCAGCGCTGCGCAAAAGGCAGGAAAATGCTTGCGTATTGGTGCGCTGCCCCAGCTGCACGAATGCTTGCAGTACCCCGCGCAGCGGCTGCGCCAGACGGAGCAGCAGCCACACCGCAGCACCCAGCGAAAGCAGCAGTGTAAACGGCGGGGAGTACCGCTGCAATAGAATGCCTGCAAAGGCTGCCAGCAACAGCGCCGTCAGTACCGGAACTGCCGCGCTCATAGCGCAAACAAAGACCGGATGGTAGCAAACAGGGTACTGATCTGCTTGACGAGAATGGAGAGCACCACTACAAGCCCGGCCAGCGTGGTCATCATGGCCTGATCCTCCCGCCCGGAGCGGATGAGCAGCTGATTGAGCACCGCGACTATGATGCCGATGGCCGCAATTTTAAACACAAGCTCGATATCCATCCGTTTCTCCTTTGTCCCATACAGCCTTTACAAAAAGAGCAGCGCCAGCATCATGCCGCCTGCCAGTCCCAGACGGTGCGGCAGACCGGCCTGCCGCTGTGCTGCGCGGCGTGCCTGCTGCAAATAGTCCTCGAACCGCGCCGTATAGTAATCCAGCCGTTCGCATTCCTGTGCGGTCTCTGCACGACCAAGACCACCGAAACATTCTGTGAAGCAGGCGCGTTCTGCCGCAGAGAGCCGTTCCGGCGCAGGCAGCTGCTGCAATGTGCCGCCGGGAACTTGCGGCAAAAGACCTTCGCGGCAAAGCTGCCGGTAAAGGCTTTGCAGGTCTGCCCGGCGGTACTGTATCTCCTGCCGGATGCGCTGTAATAACGCGATGGTGCGCTGCAAGGCGGCAAGATGCAGGGTGGTTTTGGCTTGTACTGCGTCCCCCGCCAGCCAGCCGCACAGCGGGAGCAAAAGCAGACTAAACCCGCGCAAAAAGCTGCTCATACGGCACGCACCTCCCGGATGCAGCCCGGCGTCTCCCGCCCGGCAAGGACGACCAGCTGCCGCAGCATCCCGCGTTGCAGCAGGGTCTGCACCTGTGGGCGGCACTGCGCCTGTGCGGCATCCGGCGCATGGATGCTGGCAATAAAGTCCACCCCGCTGAAAAAGCCCTGTTCCAGTGCCATCGTTTCCTCCAGACTGCCCAGCTCGTCCAGCAGGATCACTTGCGGTGCCAGTGTGCGCAGCGCCATCTGGACGGCACGGGCTTTATCCACCCCGCCAATGCGCTCCAACGGCGGCAGGGGCTGCTCCGGCGGGAAAAGTTCACCCCGCTCGTCCACCACTGCCACCAGACGCTGCCGCTCGGCCAGCGTCCGGGCGATGGTGCGCAGCAGGGTGGTCTTGCCGCTGCCGGGCTCTCCCACCACCAGCAGCCCGGTAAAATGCTGCTCCAACAGCTTGTCCAGCTCGGGCGACAGGCAGATGGCGCAGCTGCGTGCGATTCGCAGGTTGAGCGAGGTGACCTTTTGCAGCGCAATGCTCTGCCCTTCCCGCTGCACGAACTGTCCCGCTACGCCCACACGGTTGCCGGCGGCAGTGGTCAGGTAGCCCTCGGCAAGCTCCCTTTCATGGGTGTGTACCGAGCCGTTGCAAAGGGTGTAGAAGATCTCCTCTATCTGCAGCGCATCCAGCCGCATTGCAGCCAATGCCGGTGGACAACCAGGCAAAACTGAAGCAGCGCATTGCCGTCCTTGTACGGTAAACGTGACCGCACAGCCTATACGCAGCCGCAGCTCCTGCACGCGCACTGCCGTTTGTGCAGGCAGCTGTGCCAGCAGTGCTGCCAGCCAAGCGGGAAGGGCTTTGACAGCCCGGTAATACTCGTCCACTTTGGTTTCTCCTTCCACGAAAGCTTTGTGCTAGCATTGTATGCGCTTTGCGCGTTCTTAGAACTGGGAACAATCAAACAAAAAAGCCCCTGCAACAGCGTTGCAGAAGCTTTTGAAATTATTTGTATTTTGACATTCGGAAGGTCACTTTAAGTCGTTTCCTGTTCTGCCGGGGCATCTTGCAGCATGGCAAGGAACTCCTGCTCGGTCAGCACCGGCACGCCCAGCGCCTGCGCTTTGGTCAGCTTTGAACCCGCCGCCGCACCGGCCACCACATAGGCTGTTTTTTTGGAGACAGAGCCGCTGGCTTTGCCGCCGTTTTTCACGATCAATGCTTCGGCTTCGTTGCGGGAGAGGGTCTCCAGCGTACCGGTGACCACCAGCGTTTTGCCCGCCAGCTTGTCCCCCTTCGGCTCGCCCTTCCACTGCATATTGACCCCGGCATCTGCCAAGCGGTGCACAAGGTCGGTGGTGCCTTCCTTAGCAAAGAATTCCACCACGCTCTGCGCCATCACGCCGCCAAAACCGTCGATCTGGCTGATCTGCTCTGCGGTGGCTTCCCGGATAGCTTGCAGCGTGCCGAAATGTTCTGCCAGCAGCGCGGCTGCCTTATCGCCAATGTTGCGGATGCCAAAGCCGAATAAAAGCTTATCCAGATTGTTCTGCTTGGAAGCCGTAATGGCCTGTAACAAGTTGTCCGCGCTTTTCTCCTTGAATTTGTCCAGTTCCAGCAGCTGTTCCCGGGTCAGCGTGTAGATATCCGCTGCAGAATGCACCAGCTCTTTTTCCACCAATTGGGTGGCCACTGCCTCGCCCAGACCCTCGATATCCATGGCGTCCCGGGATGCAAAATGGATGATATTTCGCAGCGCCTGTGCCGGGCACTCCGGGTTCACACAGCGCAGGGCGGCTTCGTCCTCCAGATGCACCACCGGCGCACCGCAGGAGGGGCAGACCGTGGGCATGGTGTAGGGTTCAGCGTCCTCCGCATGATGGGTGACCCCGATGACCTCCGGGATGATATCGCCTGCCTTACGCACCTGAATGGTATCCCCGATGCACAGCCCGAACTGCCGGATGAAGTCCTCGTTGTGGAGGGTGGCGCGGGCTACCGTGGTGCCTGCCAGAAATACCGGGTCAAAGCAGGCAGTGGGGGTGAGCACGCCGGTGCGTCCCACAGCTACCTCAATGCTGCGCAGGGTGGTCTCCTTGACCTCCGGCGGGTACTTGAAGGCGATGGCCCAGCGCGGGAATTTGTTGGTAGAACCCATCAACTCCCGCTGGGCAAAATCGTTCACCTTGATAACCGCACCGTCCATGTCAAAATCCAGCTTGGCACGGTTCTGGCCGATGTTCTCGATCTCGGCAATGGCGTCCTCGATATCGTGCACCACATGGTAGCGCGGCGAGACCGGCAGACCAAGGCTCTTGAGGTAATCCAGACTTTCGGAGTGCTTGGTCAGGGTCTTGCCACGGATCTGCTGCACGTTGAACACAAAGATGGAAAGTCCCCGGCTGCCGGTGATACGGGCATCCTTCTGCCGCAGAGAACCGGCCGCTGCATTGCGGGGGTTTTTGAAGGGTGCAGCGCCCTGCAATTCCTGCTCGGCGCACAGGTGCTGAAAGGCCTCATGGGGCATATACACCTCGCCGCGCACCTCCAAAAATTCCGGTGCATCTTTAAGGGTCTTGGGGATGCTGCGGATGGCACGCACGTTTGCGGTAACATCCTCGCCCACCACGCCGTCACCGCGGGTAGAGGCGCGGACAAGCTGCCCATTCTCGTACTCCAAGCTGCAGGAAAGACCGTCGATCTTAATTTCCACAACATATTCCGGCTCTACCCCGGCTTCGCGGACGCGGCGGTCAAAGTCCCGCAGCTCATCAAAGGAAAACGCATCCAGCAGACTTTCCATCTTAACGGCATGGGTCACCTTGGGCAGTTTACTGCTGGCGGTGCCGCCCACCTTCTGGGTGGGCGATGCCGCTGTGACAAGCTGGGGGAACTGCGCTTCCAGTTCCTTCAACTCCCGCGTCAGGGCATCGTATTCAAAATCTTCCAACTCCGGCGCATCCTGATCGTAGTAAAGCCGGTTGTTTTTCTCAATGACTGCGCGCAGTTCTTCCACGCGCTTTTTAGCCTGTTCCAGTTCCAAGTACTCCACTCTCCCGCGATATGATTTTATTTTCTGCCTGCTGTGCTCAATGCAATCTACCGAGCGCAGATCGACCCGGGCAGAAAACATTCTGATTCTATAAACTGTACTTCAGTATACCACATCCATGGATGGTCTGCAAAGTGTAAAATACAAATCGTATTTTCTAGTGTTCTCATGCATTGAAATCGATATCAGTGCATGGTTTGCGTTGATTTAAAATCGCCTGTCGAAGATACTAATCGTATATTGCTCATATTTTGCAGCGATAATACGTCTTATTTTATAAGTTTTCTTTCCAATCTTTTTAGCAACTCTTCGCATTGCTTTTTCTGCGCAGCACGAACAAAAAACGCCCCTCCCCGGCGCGGTAGCTTATGCCGTCCGGGAAAAGGGTGCGTTTTTTTCGATTATTTACAGCCTTACGTTCAGGTGACCGGGATCAGCAGCCGCTGTGCCTGCGGCAGGCTGGCAAGCTCTTCCTCCAGCTGATTCGCCGCAAGGATCTGCGCCGGGGCTACATGGAACCGCCGGGCCACCGCAAACACCTCCTCCCCCGCCTGCGCGTAGTAGATGCGCAAGGCGATCTCGGGGTCGGTGTCGGGCAGCGAGTCACCAAGGGTGATGCTGCCGATGACCGGGCTTGTGGCACAGCCTAAGATCGTGCCCTCTGCCCGGACTGTAATCGTTGCTTCCAGCGTACCGCCCGCACAGGTGCATTGCACGTTCTCAGTGCTGAGCCAGCATTCCGGCACAAGCATAGTTCCCTCCGGCGGTGTGATGGGCAGCGGGATATTGACCTCCAAGGTTTTCTCGTAGCTTTCCAGCTCGCCGAGGGTATTTTCTGCGAGGGCTGTTACCACTGCTTTGGCGGTAAGCACCCAGCCCTCCCCTTTTTGGACGGTCTGCTGCGGACCGTAGTGCACAAAGCAGGCCCGCAGCTGCGCCCCTGCATCCGGCAGCGGGCCGGAGCCTGTGGCGGTGGCGGTATCGTTCAGGGTGCAGAGCAGCTGCTCCGTGACAAGCGGCTGCGGTGTGAGCTCCGTTTCAAACCGGGTGGAAAAAGCATCCACCGCTACTTGCAGCTGATAGCTGCGCCATGCCCGCAGATGCAGCATGACGTTTGCCGTCAGCTGGGCAGCGGCGCTTTCTGCCTGCGACAGGGTAAAACCCACCGGCTCTGCCACGCACAGACAGCGGCAGTCCTCGGTGATGCCTTCTAGATCTATCACCTGCTGGAAGGGCAGCGCCGCCGCCTGACTTTGCAGAGCAGTGTCCCCTTCTGCCCGCCACGCGCACTGCACCCGCAACTCCCCCTTAACCACAGCCTTGCCGGCAAGCAGCTTTACCTCCCCTACACAGGCGTTGCCGGTAATGTCCAGTACAGCCGCCGGGGGCTTTGCAAAGACAAGCTCGCCCTCCAAGGTCACCAGCTTATCCAGCACGGCCACGCTGCGCACGCCTTGCAGTGTGCGCAGCTGCTGCTCGATACCGCCATCTGCCAGCGCCGTAATGACCTCGGTCTTGCACTGTGTGTGTACCGTGACCACCAGCCCATAGGCACCTCGCACCTCAATGCGGCGCGGGTCTGCCGCGCGGGTGTTGAGGTACTCTGTCTGCCCTTCCACCACGGCTGTCCATGCGGTAAAAGCCAGCTCCGGCAGTTCCAGCTGCCGGGTGAAGGGCAGCTTTTGTTCGGTCTGGCACAAGCCTTTTTCCACTTCGCTCTGGTAAAACACTGTGCATCGCAGATAGCCCTCTAAGGTAAGCCTGCCCGGCTGCAGCTGCCGCTGCAGCACCACCGGGTGGACAAAGCACTTGACCAGCTTACCCACCGGCGGCAAATCGTCCGAAATGCGGATCTCGGTCTCCAGCGGAAGTTCTGCCTTTACGGTACAGCCCGCCCCGCCCTGCGGCAGCGTGTCCCGGAATATCTTCAGTTCCATGTGCAGTGTGCTCCTTTCCCTGTCCGTTTCCGTAAGAGTGTATGCGGCGGCAGGCGGCGGTATGCCGACAGCAAAAGACCGGTGTGCAGCAGCTGCCACACATCGGTCTTTTATGGATTCAGTTCTCTTTGCGGATGCCGAACAGCTTGCGCAGAATGCCGCACAGCGCTTTCGGGCTGCGAATGACCACTACCTGCATCTCCACCCCGCCTTTCGCTCATGTTTACCCCATTATAGCGTCTGACAGGCAAAAATGTTCCGGGAATGGTTCAATCCGCGATGGTTTCCACCACCACCAGCGCGCCCTGCCGGGTGCTGATGGTGATGCAACTTGAACCTTCGGCGTACTCGTTGCTTACGCCCAGCGGATAGCCTGCTGTGAGTACAGCATCTTCCAGCTCGTAGAAGGAGCCTTTTTCATACACGCCCTCGGCGTGCCCTTCCATGGGGAAGGCTGAAAAGTAGAAGAACTCCTCCCTGGGATAGCTGCGGCTCTCGCCCGGCAGCACAAAGGTGATGCGGGAGCGCTCGTCCTGCAAGGCGGCGCGGATGCCGCGCTGCTCCAGCCCAAGGCCGGTGCACAGGTTGGCAAGGGTGTGCTCTACCCGCCTGCCGCCCAGTGCACCCAGCAAAAGCACCTCGTCAAAGCCCTTCTGTGCAGCAAGCTTTGCGGCATATTCGGTATCGGTGTCGTCCTTGACGTGGGGCAACACAACGATATCGTCCGTATCCTGCTGCGGGCAGGGAGCGGAATCAAAGTCGCCTACAATGATATCCGGTTTACAGCCCAGCCGCACACAGTTGCGATAGCCCGCATCGCAGGCAATGATAAAATCATCGCTGCGCAGCAGGCGCTTGAGCTCCGGCTGCACCGGGCAGGCGGAAAGGATCACACAACGGGACATTATATTCTTCCTTCCGTATTACACTTTCGGGCGCTGCCAGTCCTTGACATCCTTTACTTCGTCGTACATGGCGCAGTAGCTGTCGTACCGGGTCTGGGAAAGTTTGCCCTCTGCCAGCGCCGCCCGCACAGCGCAGCCTTTTTCGCTGCGGTGGGAGCAGCCGGTAAACTGGCACTGACCCAGATAAGGACCGAACTCCGGGAAGGCGTGTTCCAGATTCTCCTTGGGGATGAACCCGGCACGGTTAGCTTCCAAGCTGGCAAAGCCCGGGGTGTCGGCAATGCGTCCGCCGTAGGCTTCAAAGATGGTCACCTCACGGGTGGTGTGTCGGCCGCGTCCCAGCTTCTGGCTGATGGCGCTGGTCTCGCGGGCAGCGTCCGGCAGCAGTGCATTCAGCAGGGTGGATTTTCCCACTCCGGAGTTGCCGCAGAAAGCGCACAGCCTGCCGTTGATCCACTGTTTTACTTCGTCCAGCCCTGCGCCGCCTTCGTAGTCGATGCGGATAAACGGCAGAGTGGACTTTGCATAGGCGTTTGCCAGAAAATCTGCTTCGGCAAGGTCGCTTTTGGTGCACACCACCACCGGCTGTACGCCCTTATCCACCGCAATGGCGGAAAGCTTATCCAGCACCAGCGTGCTGGGGGTGGGCTGGGTAGTGCTTGCCACAAGAAACAGCACATCCAGATTTGCCACCGGCGGGCGCACAAAAACGTTTTTACGGGGGGCGATCTGTGCAATGACCGCCGCACCGTTTTCGGTCTCCAGCGTTACCTCATCTCCTGCCACAGGGGTGATCTTCTGCTTGCGGAAGATGCCGCGGGGCTTGCACTCCACGATGCCATCCGGCGTTTTTACATAGTAAAAGCCGCCAATGCCTTTTACGATATAACCGTTCATGCATATCCTCCGTCAGCCCAGCAGCGAGGACCACCAGTCCAGAATACCGCCGCCTGTGGAGCTGCTGCTGGAGCTCGGCTCGCTGCTGCCGCCGGTGCTCTCGCCGCCGGTAGAGCCTTCACCAGTAGTGCCGGAAGTACCGTCACTGCCCGGCTGCTCCGGTTCCTGCGCCGGTGCAGTGCCTGCGCTGACCACAACGTTTACGCGGCTGTTCAGCTTCGCGGTGGTACCTGCTGCAGGGTTCTGGCTGAGCACCGTGCCTGCGGGCTGGTCGCTGTATTCTTCGCTCTGGCTGCCAAGACCCAGATGGTTCTGCACCAGCAGGGTGCGGGCATCATCCACGCTCATGCCGGTAAGCGAGGGCACCTTGGTGGTGGTGGACACCTGCGGACGGCTGATATAAAGGATGACCGTGGAGCCTGCTGCCACCTGCGTACCGGCGGCAGGGTCGGTACGGATGACCGCACCGGAGGCCACTGAGGTATCCACAGCCTGCGTGACTAGCACCGAAACGCCCAGTGCCTTGAGCTGCTGCTCTGCATCGGACTGCACATAGTTGGTCAGATCCGGCACGGTGACATACTGAGTGCCCAGACTGACGGTCAGCGTCACGCTCTGACCCTCGCGGACGGTGCGGCCGGACACCGGCGACTGCTTATAGATATAACCGGCGGCATAGTTGCTGTTATACTCTTCTTCCCACTCCGGGGAGATCTGGCCGGATGCGATCTGATCCGTGGCCATGGCCTGATCCTTGGTCATGCCGATATAGTCCCCAAGGGTGACATCGGCCTTGTTGTTCATCAGGTTAGAGGAGTCGTTCAGGATCATCCAGCACAGTGCCATGCAGGCCAGTGCAAAGGCAATGGTGATGCCGAACAGGGCAGGCAAAAAGACGGTGCGGCGTTTTTTGCCCGGCTTACCCTTGCCGTTTTTGCGGGGGGCAGGCTGTTCGTTCTGACGGATCGCGCGGTTCTGATTCATAGTACGTTTCACCACCTTTTCGGGTGCTTCTTCTGTAATATAATGATATTCAAACAGCACGGAGGGGTTCTGCACATAGGTATCCAGTGCTTCCAGCATCGCCCGTGCCGAGGGGTAACGGTTCTGGGGGAGCTTCGCCATAGCCTTTTCGGTAATCTCCACCAGCGCATAGGGCACCTCCGGTGCCAGCTCGTGCAGCGAGCGGGGCTCGTCCGAGATCTGCTTGATGGCGACCTCCACCACATCATCGGCATCAAAGGGCAGATGACCGGAGAGCATCTCGTACATCATGACGCCTACCGAGTAAATGTCGCTGGTGCGGTCGGTCTCGTCCCCTTTTGCCTGCTCCGGGCTGATATAATGCACGCTGCCCATCGCCTTGCCGGCCAGCATCTGGTTATCTGCCCGGGAAATACGGGCAATGCCGAAGTCCATCATGCGCAGCTGGCCGTTATCCAGCAGCATAATATTCTGGGGCTTGATATCCCGGTGCACGACGCCGTTGGCGTGGGCGTGCTCCAGCGCCTTGAGGATCTGGGAGATGAAGTGCACAGTCTCCCGGCTGGAGAGTTTGCCGCCCCGCTCGTTGAGGTACTCCCGCAGGGTCATGCCGTCCACATACTCCATGACAATATATTGCAGATGGTCGTTGACCGAAACATCGTACACCTTGACGATATTGGGGTGGTTCAGCAGGGAGATGGCCTTGGATTCGTTTTTAAAGCGGCGAACAAGATCCGGGTCGTGCATATATTCCTGCCGCAGCACCTTGACGGCCACCACAGTCCCGGCGGGCACGGGGCCGTTCTGTCCCCGCATGACCGCCTTATACACATTGGCCATGCCGCCGGAGCCGATCAGTTCCTGCACCTCGTATAGGCCGTCCAGTCTTTTACCGATCAGGTTATCCATGGCGCACCTCCATCGGCTCTACCCCCACCAGCAGGGCGGTGATATTGTCTGGGCCGCCGTTTTCATTGGCGGTGCGGATCAGAACATCCGGCAGATCATAAAAAGACCCGCTGCGCAGCAGCTGCTCCAGCTGCTCTGTGGGCACGGCATTGGTCAGGCCATCCGTGCACAGCAGCAGAACGTCCCCTGCCTGCAGCGCCACGGTGGTGAACTCCGGCTCCAGTCGGTAATCCACACCCAGCGCCCGGGTGATGATGTTTTTCTGCGGGTGATGCTCTGCCTGCTCCTGCGTGATGGTGCCGCAGTCCACCAGCTCCTGCACATAGGAGTGGTCGTGGGTCAGCTGCGCCAGCTTACCGTCCCGGTACAGGTAGGCGCGGGAATCGCCCGCGTGGCTCAGATAGGCCTTGCCGCCGCGCACCAGAGCGCAGACGGCAGTGGTGCCCATACCGGCCAGAGACTCCTCCCGCAGTGCCTTCTGGAACACATAGCGGTTGGCGCTGAGCAGTGCCTTCTTTAAAAAAGTCTCCTCTTCGCCGGGGATGCACTGGCTGTACTGCTCCTGAAAGCAGCGCTCGATGACGCTGCACGCACACTGCGAGGCTTCCCGCCCGCCGCGTGCGCCGCCCATGCCATCGCACACCAGCGCCCAGGCTGCATCGCCGGGCAGCTCCCCGGCACGGTAGTCATCCTGATTGTCCTGCCGGACGCGTCCTACATCCGTTTTTCCTGCAAGTTTCATAGGTTTCTCCCTCTATTTATGCCTTGCCGTTCATTTCGTCGCGGCGTAGCTGGCCGCAGGCGGCACTGATCTCGCTGCCAAGGCGGCGGCGCACCGTGGCGTTTACGCCAAGGCTTTCAAGCTTTTGCTGGAACCGGCGCACATTGGCTGCATCCGTAGCGGAGTACGGACTGCCGTCCACCGGGTTGATGGGGATCAGATTTACATGAGCACCCATGCCCCGGATCAGGTCCGCCAGCTGCTTTGCGCAGATATCAGAATCATTGACACCGCGCACCATGGAATATTCAAAGCTGACCCGGCGGCCGGTGGTCTCCTGATACCGGCGCACGGTCTGGATCAGCTGCTCCACCGGGTAGGCATCGTTGACCGGCATCATGCTGCTGCGGATCTGGTTGGTGGGTGCGTGCAGCGAGATGGAAAGGGTAAGCTGCAGTTTTTTCTCTGCCAGCTGGTCGATCTTAGGCACAAGGCCGCAGGTGGAAAGGCTGATGTTGCGCATCCCGATATTGACGCCCTCGGGCGAGGTGATGTTCTCCAAAAAGCGCATCACCTCGTCAAAGTTATCCAGCGGCTCGCCGATGCCCATGAGCACGATATGCGAGATGCGCTCGCCGATATCCTTCTGGGCAGTGTAGATCTCGGAGCAGATCTCGCCTGCTTCAAGGTTACGCACCCGCCCCGCCTGCGTGGAAGCGCAGAACCGGCAGCCCATGCGGCAGCCCACCTGCGTGGACACGCACACGGTATTGCCGTAGTGGTAACGCATGACAACAGTCTCGATGCAGTTGCCGTCTGCCATGCGCAGCAGATACTTCACAGTACCGTCCTTAGCTTCCTGACGGCGTTCGATCTGCGGTGCAGCGATATAAAAGGTTTCTTCCAGCTTTGCCAGCAGGGTCTTGGGCTGGTCGGTCATGGCAGAAAACTCGGTGACCAGTTTCTGGTGCACCCAGTGGAAGATCTGCTTTGCCCGGAAACCCGGCTGTCCCAGCGCTTTCAGTTCAGCAGTCAATTCTGCCAGCGTCAGGGAAGAAATACAGCGTTTTTGTTCCATTCTGTTCTCCTATAAGAGGATACGACCCACAAAGGTCGTGCTTATTGCGTTGCGGCGGCTTTTTGCAGCACACACAGGAAAAAACCGTCCATGCCGGTACGGGTGGGCACCGAAAGGCAGCCGTGCTCCCCTGCCGTCATCCCGGCGGGCAGCGGTACATCCGGCGCGCAGACCTCAAATTCCGGGTGACGCTGCAAAAAGGCTGCTATTTGCTGCTGATTTTCTGCCGGGTCGATGGTGCAGGTGGAGTAGACCAGCCGCCCGCCCGCCTTGAGCAGCGCCGCAGCGGTATCCAGAATTGCCGCCTGTGTGGCAAGCAGTTCTGCCTGCCGGGCAGCTTCCAGTTTTTTATAGCGGAGATCCGGCTTTTTTGCCAGAATGCCCAAGCCGCTGCAGGGCACATCCGTCAGGATGCGGTCTGCCATGGGCAGTGCAGGGTTCGGCTTGGTGGCATCGTTGCACAGGGTGTGCACCCCGGCAAAGCCCATGCGATCCACAGCGGTGCGGATCAGCCCTACACGGTTTTCTGCCGCATCACAGCTGTACAGTTCTCCCGTGCCCTGCATCTGCTCGGCCAGCAGAATGGTCTTGCCGCCGGGGGCAGCGCACAGGTCCAGTACCGTCTCACCGGGGGCTGCACCCACGCAAAGAGCTGCCAGCTGACTGGCCTGCCCCTCCACATGGTAGTACCCCTGCCGGAACAGCTCGTTGTCTGCCGGGCTGCCCGCAAACCGTGCCAGCACACTGCCGGGCACGATGCCCTGCCGCACCTCTGCTGCGCCCTGCTCTGTGAGCAGCGCACACAGCTGTGCAGCGCTGGCCTTAATAGGATTTGCGCGCAGGCTGGTCAACCCATTATCAGCCTGATGGGTCAGGATGCCCAGTGCTTCATCCGGGTAGTTTTTGTGGAGGAATTCCGCCACATCCCGCCCGGCAGAGCCAAGCACCATCAGGCGCTGGATCTCGTCTGTAAAGACGGCAGCGTCTAAATCATAGCCGCAGGCCTTGCGCAGCACAGCATTGACAAGGCCGGAAGCGCTGGATTTTTTAAAGGTGCGGGTCAGCTTGACCGCTTCGTTCACCGCAGCGGAGACAGGCACCTGCATATAGCGCGCCTGTGCCAGTGCAGCGCGCAGAATCTCCCGCACGGGTGCATCCAGCTTTGCCAGACCCTTGGGCAGAAACTGCTCCAGAATATAGTCCAGCGTGCCGCGGTGCTCCAATACGGTGTAGAAGATGGCACTTGCAAAGGCCTTATCCCGGCCTTCCAGCTTCTGGCGCTTGAGTTCTGCGTCCAGCACCAGATTGGAAAAGCCGTCCTGCTCCTGCCGTACCAGTGCGGCAACTGCCGCCGCACGCGGATTTGCGGCCATCAGAGGCTATCCCCCGTTTTCAGGCGCAGACCTGCTGCAAAGGCGGTGCCATCCATGGGCTTTTTGCCCTCCGGCACGACTTCCAGCAGCTGGATAGCACCCTCGCCGCAGGCTACGGTCAGGGGCTTTGTGGCCAGCACAGTGCCGGGGGCTTCACCGTTGGCGGCAGCCACGCGGCAGGACATCACCTTAAGTTTTTTGCCGCCGGAAGTGATAAACCACGCACCCGGCCAAGGATTCATGCCGCGCACCCAGTTATGGATATGGGCGGCAGAGTCAGTCAGGTGGAACTCTGCCATCTCCTTGTTCAGCATGGGGGCAAGGGTGGCGTTTTCGTGGTCTTGCGGCACAGCCGTCAGGGTACCTGCGGCGATCTGGGGAATAGTCTCGCACAGAGCTTCGGCGCCCACAGCGGTAACGCGGTCAAACAATTCGCCGCTGGTCTCCTCGGGGTCGATGGTAATTTTTTTGCAGTACAGCACATCGCCGGTATCCAGACCCTCATCCATCTGCATGATGGAAACGCCGGTCTCGGCATCGCCGTTCAGCACCGACCACTGTACCGGGGCGCTGCCGCGATATTTCGGCAGCAGCGAAACGTGCAGGTTGATGCAGCCATAGCGGGGCATTTCCAGCACGGACTTCGGCAGGATGCAGCCATAGGCCACCACCACGATCAGCTCCGGGGCGAGGGCGTGGATGTTTTCATCCTCGCTGCCGTCCCGCAGGGTGCGGGGCTGGAACACAGGTGTGCCGTGCGCCAGTGCAACCTCCTTGACCGGCGGCGCGGTGAGCACCTGCTTGCGGCCGACCGGCTTATCCCGCCGGGTGTACACGGCACAGATATCGTGCCCGGCGGCATACAGGGCTTTCAGGCACTCGGCAGCAATATCCGGCGTGCCCATGAACAAAATGCGCATCAGTTGTTTCCTTTCGCTTCGCGGGCGGCCTTTTTGCCTTCCTCGGTATCCTCATAGAAGTACTCGCTGGACTCCATGATGGTGATGCCGTCCAGATGGTCGTTCTCGTGCTGGATGCAGCGACCCAGCAGGCCGTCAGCTTCCAGCTCGAACCATTCGCCGTTGCGATCCTGCGCACGCACCTTGACGGCAACGGGGCGGGTCACAGCGCCGTTGTGTCCCGGGAAGGACAGGCAGCCCTCGTAGGCAGTCTCCTCTTCCTCAGAAACAGCAAGGATCTCAGGGTTGACGAAGTCAATGAACTTGTACTCGTAATCCTCGGGGATCTCCTCCGGGGCATCGGTGGTGTCCCACACCACGAACAGGCGGCGCATCATGCCTACCTGCGGGCCGGCCAGACCCACGCCGTCGGCGGCGATCATGGTCTCGCGCATATCGTCCAGCAGAGTAGCCAGACGGTCGTCAAAATTGGTCACAGGGCGGCAGACCTTGTTCAGGATGGGGTCGCCTTCTTTAACAATATTACGGATAGCCATAATGGTACCTCCAGTTTTATCAGATGTCACCGTCCGAATGCAGATCTACCACGACCGACGCCTTGGACGGCAGTTTTTCTTTTTCATACAGTGCCAGTGCAGCACGCACAAGGTCGCGGAAGCGGCGGTCGTTGCGGCACTTGACGGTGAGCTTATAGCGGTAGGTGTCGTTGATTTTTTCAATGCTGCCGGGCGTAGGCCCCAGAATGCGCAGGGGCAGATCCGGCTGCTTGGCCGCCTGCTGCCCTAAAAGCGCCGAGAACCGGGCAGCGGCACGCGCCACCTCGTTCTCCTTTGCACCGGCAAAGCCGATGACGCACAGCCCACAGAAGGGCGGGTACAAACCGAGCTTGCGGTAAGCGATCTCCTGCTCGTAGAAGGCATCGTAATCCTGTGCGGCGGCAAGGGTGAGCACCGGGTTGTCCGGGTCGGTGGTCTGGATGATAGCAAAGCCGGGCTCTTTTGCGCGGCCGCTGCGTCCCACCACCTGCGTAATCAGGCTGAACACGTTCTCGTATGCCCGGAAACCCTGTGCAAACAGCAGCGAATCAATGCCCAGAACGCCCACAAGGGTCACATCCTCGAAGTCCAGCCCTTTTGCCACCATCTGGGTACCCACCATGATGTCGTATTCATGCGCTGCAAATTTGGCAAGCAGCTTTTCGTGGGCATCCTTGGCGGCGGTAGAGTCCTGATCCATGCGCAGCACCCGTGCCTCCGGGAAGAGCTTTGCCAGCTCCTCCTCAGCCTTCTGGGTGCCAAAGCCCCGGTACTGCAGCTTGCCGCCGCAGGCCGGGCAAAGGGTGGGCGGCGGCTCCTGCTGGGAGCCGCAGTAGTGGCACAGCACCTTATGCGCTGATTTGTGGTACACCATGGGCACGCTGCACTTTGGACACTTGAGCACCTCGCGGCAGTCCTCGCACTGGGCAATGGTCTGGTAGCCCCGGCGGTTGAGCAGAAGGATTGTCTGCTTTTCCGCGTCCAGATTGCGGCGGATGGCGTCTTCCAGCGCAAGGCTGATCTCCCGGGGGTTGCCCGCAGCCAGCTCTGCCCGCATATCCACGATCTGCACACTGGGCAGCGGGTTGCCGCCGTAGCGCTTGGTCAGACGCACCAGCTGGGTGCGGCCATTCTGCGCAGCGTAAAAGCTCTCGGTGCTGGGGGTGGCGCTGGCCAGAAGCAGCAGTGCACCGTTTTCGGCGGCGCGCTGCCGGGCAACCTCGTGGGCAGAGTAGCGCGGCGCGGATTCCGACCGGTAGGTGTGCTCCTGCTCCTCATCAATGATGATAAGGCCGATGTTTTCCAGCGGCGAAAACACTGCGCTGCGGGTACCAACCACGATATCTGCACCGCCATCCTGGATCATCTGCCATTGCAGCAGGCGTTCGGTGTGGTTGAGTGCGGAGTGCTGCACCGCCACCCGGCGGCCGAACTGCCCCTTGAGCCGTAGGATCATCTGCGGGGTCAGGCTGATCTCCGGCACCAGCACCAGCGCCTTGCGGCCAAGCTCCAGACAGCGGGAAATCAGCTTTAAAAACACCAGCGTCTTGCCGCTGCCGGTCACACCATACAGCAGCGCCGAATGGGGTGCGGTATCTTCTAACTTGGGCAGCAACGTATCGTAAGCGGCCTGTTGCTGCTCCGTGAGGGCGATAGGGTCGTTGCGCAGCGGAATGGAGGCGTACAGGTCGATGGACTTATTCACCTTGCTGCATTCCAGCACGCCCTTGGTGCACAGGTTATCCAGCACCGCGCGGCTGATGCCTTTATCCTCCAGCTCGTTCAGGGTGCGAGGGCCGCCGCTCAGCAATGCCACCGCTGCCAGCTGCTTTGCCGTAGGTTTTGGCTTTTGCGGCAGTGTGCCCACCAGCTTGTAGGCGTTTTCGGTGTGACGGGTAAGCTGCTTTTGCAGCACCGGGGTCACACCGTCTGCCGCCACGGCTGGCTTATACTGCGCACCATACGGAATGACCGCCTTGACGGCCTCGTAATAGGTGCAAAAGGTGCGCTCCTTTAAAAAATGCACCAGCCGCAACAACTCCGGTGTCAGACAGGCCGAGGCCGGGGCTACATCGAACAGATATTTCAGCTTGGAGTGCTCCGGCTCGGCATCGCAGGCCAGCACCACGCCCATGCGGGCGCGGCTGCCCTTGCCAAAGGGCACCAGCACCATGCTGCCCAGACGCACCGCATTCTGGTGCTCCGGCAGAACGGCGTAGGTGTACAGCTTATCAAAATGGAAGGTCGCATTGCTGACGGCAACGCCTACCGTTTTGGGCATTCGTCCAACTCCTTCAACGCTTGATTTTTCAGCCTTGCAGCCCGGCACGCTGACAGATGACCTGATACAGCTCTGCGGCGCAGGGCTCGATCTGGTTGTTGACCAGCTTTACGGTAAACTTATCCTGCTCGGCCAGCTCCTGCCGGGCGGTGGCAAGACGTTCCTGAATGCTTTCCTCGGTCTCAGTGCCGCGGCCGCGCAGACGGTGCTCCAACTCCTCCACAGAGGGCGGCAGCAGAAACACGGTGGTAGCGCCCGGGAACATCCGGCGGATATTGGCAGCGCCGTGCACATCGATGACCAGCACGACCACCTTGCCGGCTTCCAGCCGCTTTTCCACCTCAGACTTCAGGGTGCCGTAGTAGTTGCCGTTATAGAAGTTGTGCTCTACCACCTGATCATTCTCCAGCAGCTGCTGAAACTGCTCCCGGGTGCGGTAGTAGTAGTCCACACCCTCCTGCTCGCCGGGGCGCGGGGTGCGGGTGGTGGCAGAGACGGTCTTTTCGATCTCGGGGTGTGCCTCGCGCAGAGCCTTGACCACGCTGTCCTTGCCGGTACCGGCTGCGCCGGAAACCACAAACAGAAATTTATCATTCGCCATGAGATGCTTCTTCCTCCATTGATGCTCTGCCCTCCTGCCCGGCGGCGCGGCTTGCCACCGTTTCGGGCTGAAGGGCGGACAGCACGACATGATCGGAGTCCATGATAAGCACCGCCCGGGTGCTGCGGCCATAAGAGGCATCGATCAGCATCCCGCGCTCACGCGCTTCCTTCACCAGACGCTTGACCGGTGCAGAGTCCGGGCTGACGACTGCCACCACGCGCCCCGCACTGACCATATTGCCAAAGCCGATGTTGATGAGTTTCATAGGCTCCTCCACAACATATTATTCCAGATTCTGGATCTGCTCGCGGATCTTTTCGATCTCCGCTTTCATATCCACCACGATGCGTGTGATATCCAGATCCTGACACTTGGAGCCAATGGTGTTGGTCTCGCGGTTCAGCTCCTGCGTCAGGAAATCCAGCTTGCGGCCCACGGGCTCGTCCAGCTGCAGGATATCGCGGTACTGCGCAATGTGGCTGCGCAGACGGACAGTCTCCTCATCCACGGCGGTCTTATCGCCAAAGATGGCGGCCTCGGTCAGCACACGGGCATCATCGATATCACGATCCTGCAGGATGACCTTGAGTTTTTCGTACAGGCGGTTGGTGTAGTTCTCTACCCGGCCTGCACTCAAAGCTTCCACCTTGCCGACGCACTGTTCCAGAAACGCAAGGCGGCTTTCCACGTCTGCCTTCATCTTGGCACCCTCGGCGGCGCGCATCTCCACAAAGCGATCCAGCGCCTGCGCGGCGACGGCAGACACATCCTGCCACAGCTGCTCCTCGTCCACATCGGCGTGGCGGGTGGTCAGCACATCCGGGAAACGGGTCAGAACGGCGGTGGACACATCATTTTTGACCCCCAGCTGCTCAGACAAGGCCCGCATCGCCTGCTGATAGCTGCGGGCAAGCTCCATATTGACGGCGACCACGGTATCCGCTGCGTCCACGTTCTGCACGGTCATGCTAAGCTCCACCTTGCCGCGGGAGATCCGCTGGTTGAGCTGCTTTTTCAGGCGGCTGTCCAGAGAACTGCAGGTGCGCGGGATGCGGGAGGAATACTCGAAATAGCGGGAGTTCACGCTGCGCAGCTCCACAGTGATCTCACGGCCATTGAGCACGGCAGTCCCCCTGCCGAAACCGGTCATGCTTAAGATCATACTAGCTCCTATTCTTTTGCGGTTTAACTTCGTTTTTTCTGTATAGGTATCCGCTTTGGGCACACAAGCCCATGTTACGATACATATAGCATCATTTTACTATTCTTTTCTGAAAAATTCAAGGTGCAGACTGCATCCTCGCAAAAAACACGATTTCCATTTTTTACTGCTGTGCATCCGTCCGCAGTCAAAACAACATGGCTGCGGCAGTTACCGCTTTTTAGAAGCTTCCCCCCCTGAAAAATTATAACCCCGCGTTTTCACGCAGGGTCATAACATCAGTTCGTCTTATAAACGCAGGTCACGCTGGTTTGCAGGATATCTGCGTTGAGCAGCGTGCGCTCCACCCAATGGATGTTGTCGGCAATGGTATCCAGAGAGACCTCGTATTCCTTGGCAATGCTTTCCATCGTGCGGTATTCGTAGCGATAGATCAAGGTCAGAATAAGCTTGTCCATCATGGAGATCTTGGTAAAGCGGGTCTTACGTTTGTGCTCCTGACGGTAAGCCTCCTGCAGAGCCTTGAGCATCCGGTCAAATTCCAGTTTTGAAATGCCAAAATACCGTTGATAGTCCTGCTCCTGAAACTCAGCAATGCGCTGTTCCGGGATGCTTCGCATAGCATTTTCCTCCACATCATTTATTGTATTGCCGGGATCATTTCTTTCATTATAAAATGTATTGGGCAGCAAGTCAATGTGTATGCAGAAGTTTTTCCGGCATTGCCCGGCGCAGCCTGTTTTGTGCCTTTGCCGGATATACAAAAAGGGCTGCCGCACAGCTTTTTGTGCAGCAGCCCTGAAAGAAACTTATTTATCAGACAGGATGGGACTGGTTGGTGTAATCCACATGGTCACCGTCCACGCCCTGCTTTTTAGCATTGCGCTTATCGAAGAACTTGGGTGCGACCTGCGGGAACATGGCGTAGGTCAGCACGTCTTCTTCCTGCGTTGCCCACTTGGCAGCTTCGGCCTTCAGCTTGTCCATTTCGGGAGCCAGTGTGTCGGCAAAGCGGCAGGTGATGGGCTGCTCGTCACCAAGGATTTTCTTGGTGAACTCGGGCTTGATGGGAGCGGGAGTCTTGCCGTAGTCGCCGTGGACCAGACCCTTGAACTCCTTGGTGACCATCTTGTAGCGCTCGCCCATGATGACGTTGAACACAGCCTGCGTGCCAACGATCTGGCTGGTGGGGGTGACCAGCGGCGGATAACCTGCATCCTCACGGACGCGGGGAATCTCGGCCAGCACTTCGTCCAGCTTATCCTCCTTGCCGGCATCCTTCAGCTGCTTGAGCATATTGGAGAACATACCGCCCGGCACCTGATACAGCAGGGTGTTGGCGTCCACGCCAAGGCTCTTGGGGCTGATCTGACCGTTGGCGATGTACTTCTCGCGCAGCTTTGCAAAATAAGCGCGCACGACATTCAGCTGCTTCAGATCCAGACCGGTGTCGTAGTCGGTGCCCTGCAGGGCAGCTACCAAGCTCTCGGTGGGCATATGGCTGGTACCAAGGCTCAGGGGGCTCATAGCGGTATCGACGATGTCGGCACCTGCTTCGATGCCCTTGAGGATGGACATGGAAGCCAGACCTGCAGTGTAGTGGCTGTGGATATCCACAGGGATGCTGACGGTCTCCTTCAGCTTCCTGACCAGATCATAGCAGGTATAGGGAGTGAGCAGACCGGCCATATCCTTGATGCAGATGGAGTTTGCGCCCATCTCTTCCAGAGTCTTAGCGTAGGCTGCAAAGTACTCGTTGTTGTGCACAGGGCTCAGGGTGTAGCTGATGCAGCCCTGCACATGAGCACCCTCCTTGTTGGCAGACTTGATGGCGGTCTGCAGGTTGCGGGGGTCGTTCAGAGCGTCGAAGATGCGGATGACGTCGATGCCGTTGGCAACAGACTTCTGTACAAAGTACTCCACAGCGTCATCTGCGTAGGGACGGTAGCCCAGCATATTCTGACCGCGGAACAGCATCTGCAGCTTCTGGTGGGGCAGCTCCTTGCGCAGGATGCGCAGGCGCTCCCAAGGATCCTCGTCCAGGAAGCGGATGCAGCTGTCGAACGTAGCGCCGCCCCAGCACTCCACAGAGAAGTAGTTGATCTTGTCCATTTCGGGCAGGATGGGGCGCATCTCGTCCATGGTCATACGGGTGGCCAGCAAAGACTGGTGCGCATCACGCAGGACGACCTCGGTCACCTTGATCGGCTTTTTTGCCATGGTTGTCACCTCTTCCTTAGTTCATGGAAACCAGAACGTCACCGGAGTTGACGGTATCGCCCTTGTTCACGTTGATGGAAGCCACGGTGCCATCCTGCGGAGCAACGATCTCGTTCTCCATCTTCATGGCCTCGAGGATGACCAGCACGTCGCCGGCCTTGACAGAAGCACCGGCAGCGACCTTGACATCCAGAATGTTGCCGGGCATGGGAGCCTTGACGGCAACTGCACCGGCTGCACCGGCGGCTGCCTTGGGAGCAGCTGCGGGAGCGGGAGCGGCCTTGGGTGCGGCGGGTGCTGCAACGGGAGCAGCAGCAACAGGAGCAGCGCCTGCGGCAGTTTCCTCAACGGAAACGCTGTAAGCAACACCATTGACAGTAATATTGTAGTACTTCATGGAAGGATCCTCCAATTCAAAATCGAACTCAATTAACTTACATTCGGACGCTTACAGAGCCATATTGCCATGCTTCTTGGGCAGGCGGGCGGCACGCTTGGTGCTCAGCAGCTCCAGTGCAGCCACAACGCTGGCACGCACATTGGCGGCATCGCAGCTCATATCGGCAGCACCGGCAGCCACTGCGCTGGCAGCGCTGCACACCTCAGCGGTGTAGGCAGCAGCCTTGGCCTTGGTGGCGGCAATGATGTTGTCGGAAGCATCGATCTCGTCCTTGTACAGCACGCTGACAGCGGCGCTGGGCTCCAGTGCGCTGACGGTGCAGCCGGTCACAGCGATGCGCAGGTCGGCAGCAGCCAGAGCGGTGTACACAGGACCCACAGCCTTGCCGGCCAGCACAGCCACCTTTGCGGTGGTAGCATCGGCGTAGGTAGCGGCCAGACGGGCAGCTTCACGGATGCCGCCGGCCACGTCATCGGTAACGCTGGGCACAAAGCCCTCGGTGTCCACGATGGTGACCACAGGCACGCTGAAAGCATCGCACAAGCGCACAAAGCGGGAAGCCTTGGCTACGCAGTTGTGGCACAGCTGCTTGCCGGTTGCCACAACGCCCACGGCGTTGCCGCCGATGGTTGCAAATGCAGTGTAGACAGACTTACCAAAGCCTGCGTACAGCTCCACAGCGCTGTCCTTATCGATCACAGCGGCAGCAGCCTTTGCAGGCTCGGCACCGGCAGCCAGAACAGCGGTGGGCTGCTCGAACTCGAAGATCGCCGGGCCGGTCAGGTTGTTGGCGGGCAGCAGACCCACGATGTGAGCGGCCTTTTCAGCAGCCTCTGCGGCATCGGCAGCCACGATGGAAGCCACACCTGCCTTGGCGGCAGCGGCGGCGCTGCCTGCATCGGCGACCTTATCGCCCTTAGCAGCGGAGGTGAACGGAGCGGTGAAGAACAGCTCTGCGCCCTCGGCCATGATGCAGACGTCTGCGTTGGCAGCGCTCAGAGCGCTGGTGCCGCCGCAGACGCCCAGAACAACGGCCACCTGCGGAACAACGCCGGAGACCTTTGCAATCTGTGCATTCAGCTTTGCGCTGACAGTCAGCACGTCCAGGCCCTCGGTCAGCTTTGCACCAACCGAGTTATAGAAGGTGACCACCGGGCAGCCGGTCTGTGCAGCCATTTCCAGAACCTTGATGTTCTTTTCAACATCCTTTACGGTAACAGCCTCGCCGTTCTGATAAACGGCGTAAGCCTGCTGACCTGCGGCATAACCGCAGGCAGCGCTCACTGCACCATCAGCAAACAGCGCAGTATACTCCCCGTCATCGAAGAACTTGGCGAGGATTTCTCCCTTATTGATCTTTGAAGCCATAATTAGACCTCCTGGTTGTCTGTGTGAGCTTTCAAAATTATATTTATTATACAGAAGCTGGCAAAAAAATGCAAGGGATTCTATAAAAATCCATGTGATTCAACATCCATCGCTTATGGAAAGCCAAATTTTTAACGATTCATCGTTTTGCGCGTTTTATCTGGGCAACTGCTATCGCACGCCCTTTTTGCGGATGTAGAAATTTTTCCGATTTTTTTGGCGAAACTGCACCCGCCTGCCGCGTTTTCTTTCCGTTGCGTTTATGTTACACTATATTATAGCAATTCAACTTTTTAATGCAACAGCAACAGCGTTGAATTGCATATCGCAAATATGCTGTTTGGATGTTGTACTAATTTCTTGACTTGCGATAAAATATTAAAAATCATATTTGCCGGGCAGTCTGCCAAACTGTACCTATGCAGTGCACGAGAAAAGCCCAGTAAAAACGAAAAAAGAGGTTGAAGCTATCTTGAAGCGATTTTCCGCAAAGCTCCGGCAGCAGGAGCAGGCCTACCGCTCTCTGCACGATGCCGCCCGTTCCCTGCTTTCGCCAAAGGGGCGGGTATTTCTGTTTTTTCTGCTGTTTTATAAGGTACTGACAAACCTCTTGTTCGTACCGGCGTTGCAGCGGATCTGGGCACTGACGCTGCGGTTCGCGCCCATCCGCTACCTCAACAATAAGACCGCTTCCCGCATCTTTGCCTCCCCTGCCATTATCGGGTGCATCGCCGTGCTGGCGGTGCTGGCAGCCTTCTGGAACCTGTACGAGGTTGCCACGATGCTGCAACTATTGACGCGGGTACGGCACGGCGAGCCGCTGCGGGCGTGGGCGGTGTTCCGGGATGCCTTTTGCAGCCTTGTGCGGGTGTTTCTGCCGCAGAATCTCCCACTGATGCTGTATGGCGCTGCCCTGATCCCGCTGACGAACTTTTTTCTGGCAGCAAACCATCTGACCCAGTTTGCCGTGCCGGAATATCTCTGGGGGCTGCTGAAGGCGCGTTCCTCCAATCGTTTTCTATTTGCTCTGGCGGTGCTTTTTGTGCTGGCACTGCTGCTGGACGGGCTTGTGGTTCTGCCAAAATTTCTGCTGGAGCGCAAAAGTTTTGGCTGTGCGTTCGCGGAGAGCCTGCGGGTTTTGCGCAGCCGTGCCGGGCAGCTGCTTGCGCTGGCACTGCGCTGGATGCTGACCGCCGCAGTGCGCACCGGGCTGATGCTGCTGTGCGGGGCAGCGCTGTTCTATTGCGTCATCCTAGGTGTCGGCTTTGCCAGCACTGCTGCCCTGCTGGCGCTTTCCCGCGCGGCGCTGCTGATCGAGTTACCGTTCCTTTGCCTGCTTATGGACTGTGCCATGACGGCGGCGCAGAGCACCCTTACAGAGGTACTGTACGAAGCGCCCCGGCAGTCCGATGCAGCGCAGCCGACCATTTCCGGTGTGCTCCCTGCCCTGCACCGTGAGCAGACGGTGCTGGCCGGGATGATGGCCTGTGCCGCACTGGTCACCTGCGGCGTGGCAGCGGTGTACCTGCTGTTCCCGCAAACGCGGCCGCTGCAAAGCGTGCTGGGCCTTGCCGACCCGGTGATCACCTATCACCGTGGCTATTCTTCCCGTGCGCCGGAGAACACCATGGCTGCCTTCGAGGCCGCGCTGGAGCACGGCAGCCCCCGCATTGAGCTGGACGTGCAGATGACCGCCGACGGCGTGGCCGTGGTGACCCACGACACCAGCCTGCGCCGGTGCACCGGCTACAGCGCCAATATCTACGACCTGCCCTATGCACAGGTACAGCAGCTGGATGCCGGGCGCTGGTTCCATCGGCAGTTCACGGGTTCCTATATTCCCACGCTGGAAGAGGTTCTGGCGCTGTGCAAGGGCAAGGCAGAACTGAACATTGAGATCAAGCCCAGCACCTTTACGCCGACATTGGAAGCCGAAACGGTACGGCTGATTCACGCATACGACTACGGTTCAGACTGCGTGGTCACCTCCCAGAGCTACGAGACCCTGTGCAAGGTAAAGGAACTGGACCCGGACATTACCACCGGGTATATTCTGGCGCTGGGCGTAGGCACCTACTACGATCTGCCTGCCGCAGACTTTTTCAGCGTAGAATCCACCTTTATCACCGCTGGTATGGTGCAGCAGATCCATCTGCGCGGCAAGACCATCTCCGCATGGACCATCAACCGTCAGCAGGATGCCGAAAAGCTGCTGCAGCTGGGCGTGGATGACCTGATCACTGACAAACCCGAGATCATTGCGCCGCTGCTGGCACGGGACAAGGCTTTGGATAACCGTCTGCTCTGGCTGCGGGATCAGATTCAGGAGTTGTTTGCCGCCCCGGACGCTGAAGAAACGATGGAGGTTGAGGAGACTATCGAGGACGCCATTGAGGATCCCGAAGAGGTTTTGGACGAAGCATAAGCAGAAGATTTATACAGCAATACCGGGCAGTCTGCGGGCTGCCCGGTATTTGCCTTTTCACGCAAATCAAAAGGAGCCGCAGCACCCTGTTACAGGTACTGCGGCTCCTATTTTGTCTTTGGAAGTTTAAATTACTTCACCATGCTTGCAACTTCAGATGCGAAGTCGTCAGCACGCTTCTCCAGACCCTCGCCCTTGACAAAGCGGGCGAACTTGACGATCTTGATCTCGCCGCCCAGGTCCTTAGCGACCTTAGCGGTGTACTGAGCAACGGTCAGGTCGCCGTCCTTGACGAACTCCTGATCGACCAGGCAGTTCTCCTTGAAGAACTTCTTGATCTTGCCCTCGATCATCTTCTCCTTCACAGCCTCAGGCTTGTTAGCGGTCTTGGGATCCTGAGCCATCTGAGCCAGCATGATCTCCTTCTCCTTAGCCACGACCTCGGCGGGGACAGAAGCCTCGTCGACGTAGCCGGGGTTAGCAGCAGCGACCTGCATGGCGATGTCCTTGCCGTAAGCAACGAACTCGTCCTTAGCATCGATGTCGTTGGTGGTCTCGAAGTTGACCAGAATGCCGTGAGTGCCGCCGCCGTGGACGTATGCAGAGCAGACGCCCTCGTAACGGGTGAAGCGGCGAACCTTGATGTTCTCCTTGATGACCAGGATCAGGTTCTTCAGAGCCTCGTCAACGGTCTCACCTGCCTCGGTCTTGCAAGCCATCAGAGCCTCGACATCAGCGGGGTTCTGCTTCATGATGACCTTGGTGGTCTCCTTGACGAAGTCGACGAACTTGTCGTTCTTGGCAACGAAGTCAGTCTCAGCGTTGACCTCGATGACAACACCGACCTTGCAGGCGGGGCAGTAGTCAGCGTAGACCATACCCTCGGCAGCAACGCGGCTTGCCTTCTTAGCGGCGGTAGCCAGACCACGCTCGCGCAGGATCTCGATTGCCTTCTCGAAGTTGCCGTCAGCCTCGGTCAGAGCCTTCTTGCACTCCATCATGCCGCAGTCGGTCTGCTTGCGCAGTTCCATAACGTCCTTTGCAGAAATAGCCATTTTTGTTTTCTCCCTTACACGTTATTTGATTGGTTGCGGAATGGGAAATCAGGCGTTTGCTGCGTCCTCGGCGGGAGCGGCCTCCTGGTTGCCCTGCTTGCCTTCCAGCACAGCGTCAGCCATAGCGCCGGCGATCAGCTTGACAGCGCGGATAGCGTCGTCGTTGCCGGGGATCACGTAGTCGATCTCATCGGGGTTGCAGTTGGTATCAACGATAGCAACGATGGGGATGTTCAGCTTGCGAGCCTCGGCAACAGCGATGCGCTCCTTGTGAGGATCGACGATGAACATAGCCTTCGGCAGGGTCTTCATGTTCTTGACGCCGCCCAGGTACTTGTCCAGCTTCTCCATCTCCAGCTCCAGCTTAGCCACTTCCTTCTTGGGCAGCAGCTCGAAGGTGCCGTTCTCCTTCATCTTAGCCAGCTGATCCATACGGTCGATGCGCTTACGGATGGTGCGGAAGTTGGTCATCATGCCGCCCAGCCAGCGAGCGTTGACATAGTGCATACCGCAGCGCAGAGCCTCGTCACGGATGGACTCCTGAGCCTGCTTCTTGGTGCCGACGAACAGGATGTCGCCGCCCTCAGCTGCAACTTCCTTCACGTAGTTGTAAGCCTCGTCCAGCTTCTTCACGGTCTTCTGCAGGTCAATGATATAGATACCATTGCGCTCGGTGAAGATGTACTTAGCCATCTTGGGGTTCCAGCGGCGGGTCTGGTGACCGAAGTGCACACCTGCCTCGAGAAGCTGCTTCATAGAAACGACTGCCATAATAAAATACCTCCAGATATTGTTTTGCCTCCGCACACCGTGATCTGCACAGTACATCGGGTACCGGCGGACTGCCCTCAACCCAAAAGGGCACAAAAGGGCATAGTGATGCGTGTGTAATGCTTTGTTATAATAGCACAAAAAGAATGCGGTTGCAAGTAGTTTTCTCTGTTTTGTATAAAGAATTCCTTGTTTTTTCTCTTATTTGCCCGTATTCATCCCGCTCAGGCCTGCAACACCCATGCGGTTGAGGGCGTATCCCTTGCCAAACATCAGGTCGTATTGCAGCATCCAGTGCTCGTTTGTCCAGCGCTGCTGGAACTCCGTGGGCTGCTGGGTGGTGGTGCCGTCCAGATTCATGGTGGTGCCACGGGTGCAGCTGCGGCTGGCAACCCGGAGCTGCCGGTTGAGGAACTGGAAGTACAGCGGCTGCTCCAGCCCGAACAGTTCCATCATCACCGGAGAGATATCGTAGGCGGCAATGGTGCCAAAGTCCACCTGCTGCTGGCTGTAATTCGACCACATCAGCAGCGTGGTCTGGTGCAGACGGGGGTCGGTGCTGGAGCCGCTTGCATAGCCGGTGGTGGTGTAGACATCGTAGTTGGAATCGATGGGGTTATAGTGGTCGCCCCAGAACACCAGAATAACCGGCTCGTCCACCTGAGAAAAATACGCCGTCAGCTTGCCCAGCATGGCGTCTGCATCCCGGATGCCGGTAGCAAAATCTTCCAGCGCGCCCACAGTGCTGCTCTTGAGCCCCACCGGATGAGATACAACGTGTACCCGCTCGTCGTCCGGGTAGTTATCCCTATTATAATTGGTATGGTTCTGCATGGTGACCGCGTGCAGGAAGATGGGCTTATCAGAGGAAGTGCTCATCTTCTCGTACTGCTGAATGATCTGGTCGGCCATGGAGTCATCGGTCACAAGGCCGCTGGTCCAGTAGTGCTTGCGCACCTTGGTCACGCCGTGCATATCTTCCAGACTGATAAAATCGCTGAATCCGAGGTTGGGATACGCCTTATCGCGGCTCCAGTATTTTGCCCAGAAGCAGTGCACCGCAGCGGTCTGATAGCCCTTGAGTTTAAGGTAATTGGGCAGGGCGAACATGGGCTTTGTGACGTGCTGCTGGTAGGGCTTGCTGCCGCTGGGCAGGAAGGACACCGAGTAGCCGGTCAGGGCTTCAAATTCCACATCACAGGTGCCGCCGCCAAAGCTGGGGCTGTAGGCTCTGCCGTAGGCGCTGGTCTGCTGCAGAGCATGAAGATTCTGCGATACATCGGTATCAAAGGTGATGCCGTACTGCTCTAACTCCGAAACATCCCAGTAGGACTCGTCCATCACATAAATAATGGTAGGCTGCTTTGCCTGCTCCTCCTTGGGGGTGGTGGCGGCATAGCTGTCTGCATACATGGGGCCGGTGGAGAATTTCTCACTCTCGGCCACGTTATCCAGAATATCGTCCACCGCCTGCTCCGAGTAGCCCTCGGGCTTGTCGATCTCCAGATTGGTGAGGTTGGTCATAAAACCGGTAAGTACACCGTAGTAACGATAGTAGCGGTCCTGCATCCACGCATCCGGCGTGATGCCCAAAACCTGCGTGACTGCGGGCTGTAAGTAAACGCCGAAGATCAGCAGACACAGCGCCGCCGCCGAAGCACCGGTGCCCGCAAGCCTTGGCAGCCAGCGCTGACGCAGCCGACCGCGATAAATAAAGAAGCTTGCCACCGTAAGCGCCAGCACCAGCACAATGGAGACCACCATGCTGGTCTGCAGCTTGAGCCCGGCAGCAGAGGCCACACCGGCGGCTTCGGACACCTGCATCAGATCCCACGGCAGAAAGGGCTCACCCCGCAGCTGCATGGTATAGAAGTTTACCGCGCAGGGCGCACAGCCCAGAACGGCCATGCCCAGCGTAGCAAGCGGCGGGATGCGCAGCACCCAGTCCAGCAGTTCCCACACCAGAAACAGTAGCAGCCATGCCAGCAGGTATGCCCCGAAATGGGGAAAAATAAAGCTGATAAAGGTATCAGCGGTCAGCGACCCACGCGCGATCCACTCGCCCAGCAGCAGCACGATAAGAGAAACTGCCGCCGGGAAGAGCATCCGCAGGGTCAACAGCGGTTTGGATGTTTTCATAGTCGATATCCCTTTCCACGTCCCGAACCCTATTTCCAGAGTGGCTGTGCTATTTGCACAAGCCTTTCGTGCTTATTATAGTCACTTTGCTGAAAATGTCCATTCATGATTTTACAAAAATTACGGTTTTATTTTTCAAAATATTCCCCTATTTTTCACAGACCCAGCTTAGCACGCAGCTGCTGCCAGAAGCCGTGCGGTGCTGCCGGTGCTTTTGGCACGGCGGTATGCACCAGAATGGCGTCCGTGCCGATGGTCTCGATCTCCTGCCATGGGATGGTCAGGCTCTCATCCCGGCCCAGCAGCCCCAGCAGACGCGGCCTGCCCAGTAAGATCAGGCTTTGCAGCTGCGCCGTTGCGGGGTCAAGTTCCAGATCATCCGCGCGGCCAAGGCACACCCCCTGCTCCAACTGAACGACCTCTTTCTCGCACAGTTCCCGGATCGTCACGGCACTCTCCCCTTTCTGCCACAGCATACGCCGGGGCGGCATTTTCTATGCCAAAGGGGTGGAAAGCACCCGCCCGGTTGTGGTATACTATGGAAAATATCTGAGAAAAACATCCAATACAAGCGAGGCAGCAGTTATGTATAAAAGCATTATTTTTGATATCGGCGGTGTGCTGGTGGATTTTGACCCCAAGGCGTACCTTGTAGACCGGCTGTGCAACGCCGAGATGGAGGAGAAGGTCTACGATTTGACCTTTGGCAGCGAGGAGTGGCAGCTGCTGGACGCGGGCAAGCTTTCCCGCTATGACGGCAATCAGCGGATGCTGGAGCACGCCCGCGCCGAGGGCTGCGCCTTTGAGGTGCAGGGCGTATTGGACGACTGGATGCACATTCTGCGCCCGCGTCTGCGGATGCTGGAACTGGTGCGGCGGCTGAAAAACCACGGCTATTGCGTGTATTACCTGAGCAACATCCCGCAGGATGTGCTGGAATTGCTGACCGAGCGCGGCGTGCTGGCTCAGTTTGACGGCGGCGTAGCCTCCTGTGAGGTACAGGTGAACAAGCCCGACCCGCAGATCTACAAAGCTCTGCTGAAGAAGTATCAGCTGAAGGCCAGCGAGTGCGTATTTATCGATGACAGACTGGAAAACGTGCAGGCCGCCTTTGCGCTGGGCTTTGCCGGTATCCAGATGAAGGACAGCGTAGGCACGCTGATCCGCAGCCTTGCCACCTGTAACGTGACGCTGCGCTGAGCATTGATACCGTAAAACGCAGCAGCCCCTGCCGGAGAAGCTTTCTCCGGCAGGGGCTGCTTTGCGTTGGTAGGAACTTACTTTTCCTCGTAGCTCTGGCAGTAGTGCGGGGTCTCCACCTGCTGGGTGGTGCAGCTGCACTGCTCCGTCACCTTGATCTGCGGCAGATCACATTTGCAGCCGTCCACATTGTGGCAGCACGCGCAGACATCACAGGTCACGCCGATGTTTTCCATGCTTATCACCTCTTTGTCCATAGGTTGCCCTGTGGAGCAAGGGTTTATACATGGATTTTATCCGTTTGCCTTTTTTGCTTCCCGCTTGGACTTGAGCGTGACCGCCACGTGCCTGATAGACAACACCGGATGCACCGGCAGCATACGCGGGCCAGCCCAGCGCATGACTGCACGAATTTTCTCCCGCATTTCCGGCTTATAGCAATGGACCTTGCAGGCGGAACAGAAGGTCTTTGTTTCCATAAACGGACACTTTTCAATGCGCGCAAGCGCATAATCGTGCAGCTGCCGGCACTCCGGGCATAAAGTGCCTTTGGGAGTGTCATGCTGTTTGCGGCAGTAGAGTGCGATCATCTCGCTGACAAGCAGTTTTTCATCTGCACGCTTTTTATCCAAGTTTTTGGGGGTCTGCTGCATCGGGTCCGTTCCTCCTGATCATTCTTATTCTCTTTTACGGCCTGACCGGCGCGCAGCACGGCGTACTGCACTGCGCAAAAACGCAAAGCCTACTGTAACGCCAAGTGCCACAGCCATTTCCATATACACCGCCTTTACCAAAAACGGCAGGGGCTGCCGGATATTTCTTCCGCTTTCCCCTGCCGCAAATTTTACATTGTTACGATACTCTGTGCAAAGGCTACTGCATCCTTAATGAATGTTAGAAGCATCTAACTTTTATCGCTATATAAATGCCGTTACACGGCAAGTTATAGTTTAGCGCAGCAAACCATTTTTGTCAAGAGCGTGCTTTCCCGGCAAAGCTTACCAAGCAGCCAGATCTGCGCCCAGCTTACGGCAGGCAGCCTGCACATCATCATCGGGCGTTTCGTTGCAGATGAGGCCTTCCTCGCTGAACAGCTGTGCGCCGTCGTCCTGTGCGCGCTGTGCCCAGTCGCGCATCCACTGACCATCGCCCCAGCCGTAGGAGCCGAACAGTGCAATCTTTTTTCCGTTTAGAGAGCCTTCCAGCGCAGCAAACATAGGCTCGAACTCGCTCTCTTCCAGCTGCTCTGCACCCATAGCCGGGCAGCCAAAGGCCACCACGTCAAACTCTGCCAGCTTTGCGGGGGTCATCTCACCACAGGGCACGAGGGTGCCGTTGGCACCTGCGCCCTCGGCGATGCAGTTTGCCATAGTCTCGGTGTTGCCGGTTGCGCTCCAGAATACGATTGCTACTTTGCTCATAAAACTCTACCTCTTTCTCTGTGTAGTTAGTTTAGAATAACTTCATGCTCTGTAAAAATGCGTCCATATTTCATGACGCATTTTTGTAGTTAGTATTTTCTAACCATCAACAGGATACCACAGCCCTGCCCCGCTTGTCAAGGTATTGGCGCAATGTTTGCATGGCACAACAATGCCACCTTTTTGAAGCACACAGAGCGTGCGTTTCAGCTGCCCAATACGCGGAACACTGCCAGAAGCACCCCGTAGATGACCGGCTGGTGCAACAGATACAGCAGCAGCGAGTGCCGTCCAAGCCAGCCCAGCGGCGGGCAGACCGAGCAGTGCAAGGGCTCCATGCGCTGCCGCCCTACAACGCCGTAGAGAAAGTACCCCGCCCAGAACAGAAACAGCCACGGCAGAAGGGCGAAATAATCCGTAGAATAGAACCACCACGGATAAAAGCCAAAGTACGCTGTAACGTAGTTTGCATACAGTGTCTGCGGCAGTCAAAGGCGCAGGCTTCCAAGACCCAGATAGCCTGCCGAAACATTGCGGGTCAGGGCAAACAACACTGCGGAGATAGCGAACCCTGCTGCGGGTGGAATGCGCCGCAGTGGCTTTTCCAAAAGGCCGGTTAGCAGCATAGCGCTGCCCAGCAGGGTCAGCACACCAAAAACGACCCTGTCCTCCGGCATAAAAAGCAGCGTGACCGCCGTGACAAGCGCCCCTGCCCCAAACACCTGTGCGCCCCGGCATAGGGTATGATGTCCCAGCTGCACGCAAAAGCCGGACAACAGAATAAACACCCAACAGATGCTCTGCTGCCACAGATGCCCGGGCAGGCCGTAATACCAGTCGGCCTGAATGCCGAACAGATTGACCAGATCCCAGCAGCCGTGATAGAGCATCATGCTGACCAGATCCAGCCCGCGCAGTTCATCCAGAAGGGCGTAGCGGGCAGAAGCGTTATGTTGCTTCACAGCGTTTTCCTTCTTTCGTGTAAAAACGTTTTGCAGCATTTACACCGTTTTGCGGCGCAGCAGGCTCATGGGCGGCAGCTCCGGGGTGGGCATGGTGTATTTTTCCATGGCGTGCGGGGTGCTTTCCACCCGCTCCCCTGCTTCGTTCTCGATCCATTCCGGGGTAAGTGCAATGCTGCGGCCGTCCGGGCACAGCGCCTCCAGCGTATCTCCAAGGCTCCACTTTCCGCGCTGCTGGCAGTGGGCGATGCCGTTTTCCCAGCTGTCCACCGTGCCAACGAACTCCCACTCGCGGATGTAGGTGGCGCTGTCGGTGGCCTGTTTGGCCTGTTCGCGGCCAAAATAGAAGCCGGGGGAGTAGTGCCGGTGGCTGGTACGGGTAAGCTCTGCGTACACCTCCGGCGGCAGTTCAAAGTTATCGTTTGCCGGGTCGGCCAGATAGGCGTCCAGTGCCTTGCGGTAGGCAGCGGTAACGCTGGCCACATAGTAGAAGGTCTTGGCACGGCCTTCGATCTTCAGGCTGTCCACGCCCGCCTTGCAGATCAGGTCGATAAAGGGCGCGGTGCACATATCGTTGGCGTTAAGGATGTAGCTGCCGTTCTCGTTTTCGCCGATCTCGTACAGCTGACCGGGGCGGGTCTCCTCGCTCAGGTAGTACTTCCAGCGACAGGGCTGGGCGCACTGGCCGCGGTTGGCGTCACGCCCTGCCATGTAGTTGGACAGCAGGCACCGGCCGGACACGCTCATGCACATCGCACCATGCACAAAAGCTTCAATTTCAAGCTCCGGCGGGGTCTTATCGCGCAGGATGGCAATATCCTGCAAGGTCATCTCCCGCGCCAGCACCACCCGCTTTGCACCCATTTTGTAGGCGGCGCGGGCGGCTGCCCAGTTGGTGATGCCGGTCTGGGTGGAAAGATGCACATCAATGTCCGGGGCAAAGGTCTTGCAGGCATCCAGCACACCAAGGTCTGCCACGATAAAAGCATCCACACCGGCCTTGGCGGCTTCCTTGATGGCCTCCGGCAGGCGGTCGGCTTCCTCGTTGGTGGGCAGGGTGTTCATGGTCAGGTAGACCTTGCGGCCGCGGGCATGGGCGTAGATGACGCTTTCCGTCAGCTGCTCCGGGGTGAAATTAGCCGGGGCAGAGCGCATACCAAACTCCGGCAGGCCGCAGTAAACGGCATCGGCACCGTAGTTGATGGCATAACGCAGACGTTCCGCATCGCCCGCCGGGGCAAGCAGTTCCGGGATCTGTAACATTTGTAGGTTCCTCTCTTATGTATCACAGTTTTTAACGGGAAAGGGGCCGCTGCACCGTGTTTTTTAGTGCAGCGGCCTTTCCTCAGTTTTTCAGGCTTTTGTTCACAGCTGCGGCAGTTTTGCAGTTTGCGTTATGCTCTGCCAGCGTGTGGGCGTAGTAGTAATTGCCCTTGAGGTCGGTCACAAAGAAGTAAGCGTCCTTGGCTTCCTCATCGGGCTGCGGCTCCAGCGCCGCTTTGATGGCGGCAAGGCCGGGGTTCGAGATGGGGCCAGCGGGCAGGCCGGTGCAGCTGTAAGTGTCGTAGGCTGCAAGGATATTTTCCGGGATATCGTCCCAGCCGCCGTAGTAGGGCGCGACCCAGTTCCAGAGATAGTTGTTGTCGGCGTCGCTCTGGATATGGCTGGAGGTGTTGCTTTGCAGCCGGGGATAGGGCGAGCCCTCCGCCAGACGGTTGCGGAACACCTGCGCCACGTTGGAGTCCTGACTGTTGCCCGCTTCCTCCTGCACAAAGGAGGAAAGAGTGACAAGCTCCGACAGGGTCATTCCCTGCTCCTTGAGGGCTGCGTACATTCCCTCAGTGAACTGCGCATCGAACTGGGCGTAGAAAGTAGCCACATAGTTGTGCACCGTATCGCCCTTCAAAAACTCGTAGGTCTCCGGGAAAAGATAGCCCTCACACTTCATGAAGCGGTTTGGAGCATCTTTATCCTCCGGGACATACTGCCAGAAGGTATATGCGCTGAAATCGCCCTCGTTGGCTTCCTTTAAAAACTCCTCGGCGGTGCACAGACCAGCGGCTTCCATCTTCTGGGCAATAGCAATAGCCGTTGTACCCTCCGGGATAGTCACCCGCACTGTTTCTGCCTTGGCGTACTGGGAAAGGGTGCTGATAAGTGCATCGTAGGAGCTGCCAGTGGTCAGCTCAAAATCGCCGTATTGCAGCTTTGCGGCAGCACCCTTTTCCCCCACATACCAGCGGAACAGGTAGGCAGAGCGGATGACGCCTGCGTCCTTCAGCTTGTTGGCGATCGTGGCTACGCCGCTGCCCTGCTGAATGCTTACGGTGACCGCCGTGCCGGGCTTACTGCTGCCGTGGATCTCGCTGCGGGCAAACAGCACCGCTGCGCCCGCGGCCAGTAGAAGCAGCAGAAGCACCACCAGCAGAATTTTGCCTGCACCGCCCTTTTTGCGGGCTGCGTGTGTATCGTTGTGTGCCATACGCACCTTCCTTTTTTCAGTTTTCCAGCATCAGACGCAGATAGCTTTCGCTCACGTCAAAAGGCTCTGCGTCAAAGCGGATCATGCCGTATTCCTGCCGGGTGCCCTCGCCCAGAAACAGCGGCTGGGCAGCGCCTACCGTAATGACTGCCTTTTCCACAATGACTTCCTTCTCGCGGGCGGCTTCCATCAGGATCTCGGCGGCGCGGTCGCTGTCGGCCATCATCTCCACAAAATACAGGGTATCCTCCTTGCGGAAGTAGATGCCGTAGCCATGTTCGTTGGACACGATGGTAGCGCCCCGGGCGTACAGCTCCTGCAACACCACCGCCATGCGTTCCGGGCTCAGCTGCACGGTATCCTTCCAGAATTGCTCCCGCAGCTCACACAGCTTTTTGGCCGTCACCGTGTCAAATTCCGCCTGGCTCCACAGGTTGCGGCTCACCTCGCGGGGCAGGCAGCGCAGAGCAAAGGCCTGCGCAAAGCCCTTATCCTGCAGCAGAGCGGCCTGTGCTGCATCTGCCGGGACTGCCACCGTAAAGCCTGCGCCCCGCAGCTTTTGCTGGGCGCACAGGGTATCCAGCAGACCCGCCAGCAGCAGGCTGCCCTCGCCGCACAGGCAGAGGTAATTGCCCACCCGCCCCTGCAGAGTGACCGGCACAGCCAGCGCAGCTGCCACGATGGTGTCGTTTTCATCGGCTACATAAATGTTCTGCACACCGGCAAAGCGTTCCAGTACCATTTTTGCAAAATCTTCGGTATCATGATGCTGGCTCTGCCACAAAGCCAGCACTGCCGTCTCGTCGGACGGCTGCATCAGACGATACATCGTTCAGGATGCCCCCTCTTATCATATTTTATCGTTCAGCCCAGTGTTTTCCGGGCAAGCTGCTGTACCTCTTGCTGGATTTCTTCAATGCTGCGCATTGCGTCCCCGCTGGTGCAATGCACGGTGTCCCAGCCAAGATGCCGGGCGCAGAACTCAGCAGCGGCGCGGCTGCGCGCCAGATAAGCCGTATCTTTTTCGTGCACGTCCTTTTTGCTCTCGTCGCCGTGGTAGCGCTGGGTCATCAGCCGCTGGCTGACCGCCGGGTCTACCTGCAAATAGATGACCCTGTCCGGTACGGGCAGACCCAGCAGCCGGAACTCGTAATCGAACAGCCAGTGCAGATATTCCTCCCACTGCTTCTGCGGAAGCTTCGAGCACTGGTGCACCGCATTGGAGGTGGTGTACCGGTCGGCGATGATCACACCGCCCTGCTCATAGAAGCTGCCCCAGCTGGTTTTATAGCTGGCATAGCGGTCCACCGCGTAAAAGCTGGAAGCCGCGTAGGCGTTTACATCGTCCGGGTGCTGGCCGAACTGCCCCGCCAGATACATCTTGACCAGCGCGCTGGAATCACTTGCATAATCCGGGAAGGTGATCTTCTGCACAGGTACACCCTGCGCGGCAAGATGCTCTGCCAGCAGCTTTGCCTGGGTAGCCTTGCCGCTGCCATCCAGCCCTTCCAGTACGATCAGTTTGCCTTTGCTCATACGACGGCACCTTCTTTAATGGCAGCATATTTTGCGCGCACCTCAGCGGTCTTACCGCAGCACATCTTGCCCTCCGGGCAGGGGCCGCACAGACAGGCAGGGCCGGCCTTGGCAAAGATATGGGGTGCTACCGGGTAAACCAGCGTGAACATCTTTTCAGCCAGTTCCCGGATCTCCCACTGGGCACGGTTGCAGCAGCGCAGCTGGAAGAAGTTCATCAGGCTGCGGGCGTTCATAGTGACCACCATTTTTGTCTCGCAGGCGTTGGGCAGCACAAAGCGGGCGTCCTCGTTGGCCTGTTTAGAAGCCTTGGCGCGTGCCTGCTTTTCCGGCATCCCCTCGGCCATCAGGCGGGCGGTGTGCCCCTCCTCCAGCTTATGGGCAAGGTCGAGGTAGCGCTTTGCATCCTCTTCCATGCTGGCAAGGAAAGCGGCTTTTGCTTCCGGGATGGCTTCGATCTCCGGGGGCGTCACATAGCGGAAATCATCCAGACGCACATAGCGCTGGCTCTGCACGCTGAAGGACGCGATGCGGTGCCGGGTGATCTGGGCAAGCAGGGTGCGGCTGACCCCCTCGATGCCAAAGGTAAAGCTGGCGTGCTCGATGGGGCTGGCATGGCCAAGGTCACTGAGCATGGTCAGGAATTTTGCAGTTTTTTCCTCGTCCAGCCCATCCAGAAGGTCGGTGATGTGGGCGTCGGAGTAGCAGAGCTTTGCAGCAGCAGCCACCACCTTTTCCGGTTCCGGGGTGTGGGCGATCAAACGAACAGTCATCATAGGGTCATTCTTCCTCCGTAATCTTGGTCAGGGGCGCAAAATTGGCCATCGTTTTCTTGATGCCCACTTTTTCAAAGTTGATCTCCACGATCTGATCCCCGGCAGCAGGCTTTACCTTCAGCACCGTGCCGCGGCCGAACACCTTGTGCTCCACGATATCGCCCGGTTCATAGTGCTTTGCGTCGAAAGCCACCGATTTTACGGCAGAATTTGCTGTAAAGGCTGTTTGCTTTACAGTATTTTTCGTCGCATTTCCGCTGGAATATCCAGAACCAAATCCGCCGCTTCTGGTAGTCGGCTGAGTGGAGCTGTTGCCATGGTGACTGCCAAAACCGGAAGAAGTGGTGCTTCTTCCGCCGTAAGAGGAGCCAAAGCCACGGCTTTCACCGGCGTTATATTCCCGGTTCAGGTAGCCGCTGCGGTTGCCCGAGCTGTAACCCGAGCCATAACCGCCGCCGTAGCTGCTGCGGCTGTAACCGGAGGGGCCGGAGTAGCCGGATGCCCCGCCGGGCACAGTATCGCTGTAACTACTGCCCCAACCGCCCATGCGGGAACGCTGTTCCAGCACCGGGCTGCGGGTCTCCTCGATATATTCCGGCTCGATCTCCCGCAGAAAGCGGCTGGGTTCGTTGCGCTGGGTGCGGCCGTACAGCATCCGCGTAACGCTGTTGGAGATGTACAGTTCCTTTTTGGCGCGGGTGATACCGACGTAAGCAAGACGGCGCTCTTCTTCCAGATCTGCTTCGGAGTACTTGCTCATCTCGCTGGGGAAAACGCCCTCCTCCATGCCGATGAGGAACACATAAGGGAACTCCAGACCCTTGGCAGAGTGGATGGTCATCAGCACCACCTGATCGCTGCTTTCGTTGTAGCTGTCGATATCACTGATGAGGGCGATATCCTCCAGATAGCCTTCCAGTGTGGCTTCCTCGCCGTGCTGATCGCAGTAGTTTTTGACGTTGTTTACCAGCTGGCCAAGGTTCTGCAGACGGTCGGCGGCATCCTCGTGCCCCTTGGCGGCGTCTGCTTCCAGCATGGCCTTGTAGCCGGTCAGTTCAATGACATCGGAAGCGAACTCATCCAGCGTGCGGGTGGCAAGGGAATCCTGCAGGCGCTGATAGATCTGCCAGAACTTGAGCAGCGGCATGACCGCGCGGGAGAGCTTGGCGTACTGGTCGGCATGGCTGATAACATCCAGCATACTGACCCCCTGCTGCCCGGCAAGGTCTGCAATGACGTCAACGGTGGTGGCACCGATCTTGCGGGCGGGCTCGTTGATGATGCGGCGCAGCCGCACATCGTCCCGGGGGTTGGCCACGATGGACATATAGGAGTGGATGTCCTTGACCTCCTTGCGGTCGTTGAAGCGCTGCCCGCCCACGATCTTATGCGGGATGCCCGCGCGGGTGAAATAGCTTTCAATAGGGGCAGACTGGGCGTTCATGCGGTAGAGGATGGCATGGTCTGCCAGATTCCCGCCCGCCTTCAGGTGCTGACCGATAACGTCCGCGATATGGCTGGCCTCGTCCTGCTCGTTCTCGGCGGTATACACCTGCACCTTATCGCCCTCGCCGTTGTCCGTCCACAGGGTCTTGCCCTTGCGCTCGGTGTTGTGCTGGATGACGCAGTTGGCTGCGTTGAGGATGTTGGAGGTGGAGCGGTAGTTCTGCTCCAGACGGATGGTCTTGGTGCCGGGGTAGAGCTTTTCAAAGTTGAGGATATTTTCAATGGTAGCGCCGCGGAAACGGTAGATGCTCTGGTCGTCATCGCCCACCACGCAGATGTTGCGCTCCGGCCCGGTGAGCAGACTGACCAGACGGAACTGCGCCACGCTGGTGTCCTGATACTCGTCCACCAGCAGGTAGCGGTACTTGTTCTGGTAGAACTCCCGCACGTCCGGGTGGTCGGCCAGCAGCTGCACGGTCTGGTAGATGAGGTCGTCAAAATCGAACGCACCGGCCTCTTTCAGCTTTTTCTCGTAGGCTGCGTAGATGCGGGCGGTCTGGGTGCTCTTCACGTCTCTGGCGTGGTCTGCAAGGGCCTGTTCCGGGCTGACCAGCTGATCCTTCCAGCGGCTCATCTGGTTGATGGCGGCCTTGATGGGCAGGAATTTATCATCGATGCTCAGTTCTTTATACACCGTTTTCATCACGCGCTGGGCATCGTCGGTGTCGTAGATGGTAAAGCTGCGGGGGTAGCCGATCTCCTCTGCCCAGCGGCGCAGGATGCGCACACAGGCCGAGTGGAAGGTGGAGGCAAACACCTCGTCCCCTTCCTCGCTGCCCAGCATCCGGCGCAGACGCTCCTTCAACTCCCCTGCCGCCTTGTTGGTAAAGGTAATGGCCATCACGTTCCAGCTGCGCACCGCGTTGCGGCGCAGCATCCCGTCCAGCCAGCTGGGGGCATCGGTACCGGTCATGATGGCGGTGCGCAGGGCTTTGACGTCCTCCTCGGTCACCGGGCGGGGTGTTTCTTTGGAGCCGTGCGCCGAACCGAACCGGATGAGGTTTGCAATGCGGTTGACCAGCACGGTGGTCTTGCCGCTGCCGGCACCGGCAAGGATGAGCAGCGGGCCATCCGTGGTAAACACAGCCTGCCGCTGCATATCGTTCAGGCGGCCGAATTGCTTTTCAATGTAAGTATCACGCAGGGTGCAGAATTCCTGCCCGAGAGATGCTGCCATGGTTTCACCTGTTTCCTTCGCTGTTATTCATACCGTATAGTATAACACATTTCGAAAAGGTTGTACACCAAAACTGCATGGAGTTACAGCTGCTTTTCCAGCAGATAGCGGTCGTAGCCGCCGTACATCTCCCGGCGGCAGCGGATGACGAAGCCGCCGGCCTGTGCGTTGCGCAGGCTGTAGCTGTTATCCGGGCTGACGGTAGCGCCCAGATGGGTGATCTGCGGCGGCAGCAGCGGCAGGGCTGCTTCCAGCATGGCGCGCTGCAGGCCGTTGCCCCGCCAGTCCGGGTGCACTACCGCGCTGTCTGCGTTCGCCCAGTGCTGCCACTGGCTTTGCGGCACGCCCAGAAAGGCGGCGTAGTTTTCACTGCTCTGCCCGCACAGGCGCAGGATGAGGTACGCGCCCAGCCGCCGTTGCTGCCATGCGCCGATACATATCCCGGTGCGCAGATAGCCGGTGATGTTTTCCAGTGTGTCCGGCACGAACTGCTCCGGGTGCGGCATGGCGGCGCGCACTTCGTTTTGCAGCGCGAACACCGCCGATGCCTCGGCGGGGGTGCAGCGCCGCAGGGTAACAGCCTGCCGGGCGGGCTTGCCGCATACTTTTTGCAGAAAATAGTCCATCTGTACTATGCCCTCCAAAATAAAATCGTACTTTTCAGCAGATTCCAGTATAAATGACGCTTTTCTAAATGTCAAATTATGCTATAATAGGAGAGAAGGGGCTGTGGAGGGATCCTCCCTGCCCGTTTGTATGAAGTTCGGGGCGGCTTGCCGCCCGGAAACGGAGGAACCATCCATGAAAGATCCCGCACTGGCATCGTCCAGCCGCTTGGGCGGCGCTGTGATCAGCGACCGCGTTGTTGCAAGCCTGCTGGAGGAGCTGTCCAACGGGCGCTATGCCCAAGCCGACCGCCTGCCCGCCGAGGTAGACCTTGCCACCGAGCTGGGGGTGAGCCGCACCGTGATCCGTGACGCGCTGAGCGAGATGGAGCGCGCCGGTTATGTGGAACGGGTGCGCGGCATTGGCACGGTGGTGAACCGCGCTGTGCTGGGACTGCGCAGCCGCTTGGACCAGAAGCTGGAGTACTACCCTTTGATCCGCAGCTTTGGCAGCTACCCCCATGCCGACGGCATTCAGGTGATGCTTCTTCGTGCAGGCGAGGAGATGGCGCACGCGCTGGCGCTGGAAGTCGGTGACGAGGTGATCTGCATCAAAAAGCGTATCCTTGCCGATACGACCCCGGTGATCTATTCCATCGACTACCTGCCCCGCAGCCTGTTCGGCAACCGGGACTACACCCGCATCGACCTGACCGGCGACATCTTTGAGATCTTAGAGCAGGAGTGCCACCAGCAGATCTCTTCCAACGTGGCGCACCTGAAGGCCAGCTGCGGCGATGAAGCCATCCGCGCAGCCATGCGGCTTGCCCCGGGCGAGGCCATGCTGCTGCTGGACGAAGTATGTTTCAATCGTTTGTGTAAGCCGGTGATGCGCTCGCTGAGCTACTACACGAACTTTTTTGATTTTTCCATTTTACGCAAACTGCTTTAAACGGAGGTATCCTATCTATGCGTCATCTGATCGACCCCTTGGATCTTACCCAGCAGGAGATCACACAGCTGCTTGATCTTGCCGACCATATCTGCGCCGACCCCGCCGCCTATCAGGAGGTGGCCAACCACAAAAAGCTGGCTACCTTGTTCTACGAGCCCTCCACCCGCACCCGGCTGTCCTTTGAAGCGGCCATGCTGAACTTAGGCGGCCATGTACTGGGCTTTCCCAGCGAGAACGTGTCCAGCGCCACCAAGGGCGAGAGCGTGGCCGACACCATCCGGGTGGTGTCCTGCTATGCCGATATCGTTGCCATGCGCCACCCAAAGGAGGGCGCACCGCTGCGTGCTTCCCGCTACTCCCGCATTCCGGTGATCAACGCCGGTGACGGCGGCCACCAGCACCCCACCCAGACCCTGACCGACCTGATGACCATTCGCCGCCGCATGGGCAGGCTGGATGATCTGACCATTGGTCTGTGCGGCGATCTGAAGTTCGGCCGCACCGTCCACTCCCTGCTCAAGACCATGGCACGCTGCAAGAACGTCCGCTTTGTGCTGATCAGCCCGGAGGAACTGCGGGTGCCGGATTATATCATCAACGACGTGCTGGAGGCCAACGGCATCCCCTACAAGGAGACCCGCAGTCTGGAGGAATCCATGCCGGAGCTGGATATCCTGTATATGACCCGCGTGCAGAAGGAGCGCTTCTTCAACGAGGAGGACTATATCCGCCTGAAGAACAGCTATGTGCTGACCCGCGAAAAGATGGCACAGGCCAAGCCCACCATGGCGGTGCTGCACCCCCTGCCCCGTGTGAACGAGATCGCGCTGGACGTGGACGACGACCCGCGCGCCGCTTATTTTGAGCAGGTGCAGAACGGCGTTTACGTCCGCATGGCACTGATCATGACCCTGCTGGGGCTTGCAGACCCCAAAGCACCGAAGGAGGAGAACTGATATGTTGAATATTGACGAGATTCAGAACGGTATTGTCATCGACCACATCAAGGCAGGCACTGCCGTTGGTCTGATGGATCTGCTGGGCATTGCGGGCAACCGCACTGCCAGTGTGGCGCTGATCCAGAACGCACGCAGCAAAAAAACGGCCAGCGGCCGCAAGGATATCATCAAGGTGGAGGGCGACGCTTCGTGGCTGAACCTGGATGTGCTGGCTTATCTGGACCCGAACATCAGCGTGACCATTATTGAGAACGGCAAGGCTGTCCGCAAGGAGCAGCCCAAGCCGCCCAAGCGTCTGGTGAACATCGTGCGGTGCAAGAACCCCCGCTGCATCTCCAGCATTGAAGAGGAGTGCGACCAGATCTTTGAGCTGAGTTCCAACGGCAAGTACCGCTGTATCTACTGCGAGCAGGAGCTGCAGGTAAAGCCGGAGTAACTGCATTTTTGCCCGAAGCAAAACGATTTCAAATGCGCTCCGCTTCGCTCTGCGCATAGTTCAAGGAATTGCATTTTAATTTTGCAGCTCAGCCAAGCCTGCGGGCTTGGCTGAGCTGCTTTTTCACAGGAGGGACGCAAAGGAAAACGGCAGCTGCCGCGCCAAAAAAGCATTCCATCATCGAAAGCTTTTTCATTCGTTGGCTTATAGAGTCAAAGTTTTTCTTTGAGGAAATCGGCAGAGCGCTGTGATGACTGAGAGGGTCGAGTATACAAAAAGGACTGCTATACTGGGCAAAACCCATGTAGAGCAGTCCTTTTTTGCACAAAAGAGAGCTGACGGAACTCTTTGCAGCGCACGATACCCCGACCTGCCTACGCCATTCCCATACAGCAAGCAGAGCCGGAATTGCGACGCATCGAGTAACTTTATCGACTGCAACCCCCAAAAGGCCCGCCGCAGAAAGTCCCGTCAGCAGAGGTCTGCGCATCTATGCGCAACCCAAAAAGCAAAGGTAGACAGCCCGCTTACACGCACCGCAGACTGTTTTTCCATCCAGCAACAAAGCTCTTAAAAAGAAGGGTATTTCCCTCCCACCGCAACGTGACAATGTCCGCACGGAAGGCTTCCTTTACTGGCTTTAGTATAGCAGAGTTACGCTTGTGTTGCACAAAAACTGTCATATTCTGACGGTGCAGATGTCATGAATTGTCGGTGGGCACCGCACAGGTAAAGCGGAACCAATTGTCCCGGCAGCTCAGGGTATACTCCGCACCGTGACGCAGCAGAACATCCCGCACGTTGGAAAGCCCCATGCCGTGGCCGGGCTCTTTGCGGGTGGTGCGGGGCAGCTGCCCATCCGGCGGCAGCTCCACGTCCCGCTGCACCCGGTTGCGCACCGAGAGAAGGTATTCCTCCCCCGTTTTGCGCACCCGCACATACACCTCCGGTGGGTACGCCTGCGCTGCGGCACAGATGGCGTTATCCAGCAGATTTGCCAGCACGGTGACCATATCCACCCCGCTTAAGGGAAAATTCCGCAAATCACAAAGGTCAAAATACACGCTTACGCCCTGCCGGGTGGCTTCCTCGTATTTGCGGGTCAGGATGGAATCCAGCAGCGGGTTGTGGGTATCCATAATGGTGGTGCTGGCCGCCACAGCCTTATCTACGCCGGCAATATAGTTCTGTGCACCAGCCACATCTCCCTGCTCCAGCAAGGCACGCAGCGCACTGATGTGGTTGGTGAACTCATGGGTCAGACGGCGCTGGGCGGTGTAGGAATCCAGCAGAGCCGAGGCCCGCTGCTGCTCCAGCTCGGCCTGAAAATACAGGCTGCGCCGCTGCATGACCTGATCATTGAACATCGCCACGATGCACAGATGCACCATGACAGCCACCGTAAGCCCCACTGTCATCCCCATTGTGGCCATGGTGGCCCTTTTGTTGTTATCTGTGAGCATGAGCAGGATGTTCAGCACCACGACCACACCCGGAAAAAAGCTCATGGTCAGCGCCTGCAAGGGCTCCAGCGCATTGCGCCTGCGCCACTTGCCTACCAAAAAGGCCACAGCTGCGCCCACCACCATATTTGCCACCGCTATGATAATCAGACAGTCTGCGCGTTGGATGACCTGCTGCAGTTCACACTTCAGGATCCACGATATGACATACCGCATACTGTTTTCGACCAACAGGCACATGGTACCGTTGATCAGGCAGGCAGTAAACTTTTGCCCCGGCGTGCCGCCAAATAGCATGACGGTGATGAACAGAAAAAGAAGTGTGAGAGCCACTGCCATCGGCGTAAAAAAACCATAGTTGTGCACGACCGAAAGGGTCATCGTAAGCATGGTTATAACACCGGACCACACCAGAGGGTGCTTTACCTTGCCCTTGCCAAGGTAAGCATATTCCACCATGATAAAGCCGAGCCATTGGGTCAGGCAGACCCAGTGGCCGTACATATACCAGCGCCAGAATTCTTCATTCATCGCCGAACTGCCCCTTCCATTCCAGCCATGCGCTGCGGATAGCTGCAAAATCCTGTCGGCTTGCGTTCAGTTCTACCCCGCTGCGCAGCTCCACCTTATAGTTGCGGATGGAGCGCACATATTGCAGGTTGACCACATCACTGCGCCCCACCTGCAAAAAGCCGTTTTCGTACAGCATGGCGGGCAGGTCTGCAATTTTGCCGTAAAAGGTGCAGATGGGCTGGTGCGGGATATCGCCGTAGACATTGATCTGCCGCAGATCACTTTCCAGATAATAGATCTGGTCGAGAGGTATCTCGCTGGTAGTGCGGTTGTGGCGTACCTCCAGCGTCTTTTTAGGGTCGGTCATGCCGGCAAAGATATCCTCCAGACAGCTGGGCAGCTGAGCGGCAATATCCCGCTTGAGTAGGTAACGGTAGGCATTGACCGTGTAGCCCTGCGGGGCAAATTCCAGATAAGCCGAGATGTACACCAGCACGATATCCGGCGCGACCTGCCGCAATTGGCGCCCCAGTGCAATACCGTCGGTGGTTTTCAGGTCTACATCCAGAAACGCCAGCTGGTAGCGTTCCAGCTCCGGGGTAGCCAGCAGCTGCTCGCCGCTGGTGCAGACAGTGCTCTGCACCTGGATCTCCCGTGCGCGGAACCATTCCGAGATATACTCGTCCATCTGCGCAGCAAAGACCGCATCATCGTCACAGACCAGAATGTGCATGGGGGTATTTCCTCCTTCTGAATACAAAAAAGCATATAGCAGTGTCCCCCGCCGGGAGAAGCACCCTATATGCTTTTATATTACACTTGTTCCGCCCGTTCGTCAATCAAAGACAGAGCAGACGTCTTATGCTAGGAATTTGTCGTAGAGTCCAAACGCAAAGATGAACACTACGATAAGCGGCAGCACATAGGTCAGGTAGCCGCGCATCCAGTCCTGCACCTTGAGACCCTCGCCGGTGTTGACCTCTTTTTTGTAGTTCTGCCAGCCCCAGCCGTAGCGGGTGACGCAGAACAGCAGATATACCAAGCTGCCCAGCGGCAGGAACAGGTTGCTGACCAGAAAATCCTCCACATCCAGCACAGCGCCGCCGAACACCGCAAAGCCATCCCATGCCCACAGGTTATAGCCCAGCACACAGGGCATGGACAGCAGGATGATGAGCACAAGGTTCACCAGACTGGACTTTTTGCGGCTGCAACCGGTCAGTTCCATGCCGCAGCAGATGATATTTTCGAACACTGCCAGCACGGTGGACATGGCTGCAAAGGCCATGAACAAAAAGAACAGGCTGCCCCACAGCCGACCCATGGACATATTAGCAAAGATGTTAGGCAGGGTGATAAAGATCAGGCTGGGACCGCTGGTCTGGTCCACATGGTAGGTAAAGCAGGCCGGGAAAATGATCAGACCAGCGGTGATAGCTACGAAGGTATCCAGCACCACGATACGGACAGACTCGCCCAGCAGGGAGTGCTCCTTGCCGATATAGCTGCCGAAGATGGACATGGCACCGATGCCAAGGCTGAGGGTGAAGAAGGCCTGATTCATAGCGGAGACCAGCGTGTTGACCACGCCCACTTCCTGCATCCGGGTAAAGTCCGGCACAAGGAAGAAAGAAAGCCCTTCCTTTGCCCCGGGCATGAACAGGCTGTTGACAGCCAGCACCACCATAATGAGGAGCAGGGCAATCATCATGCCCTTGGTCACACGCTCCAGACCGCTTTGCAGCCCCTTAGCGCACACCAGAATGCCCACTACCACCACGAATACCATCCAGAAGGTCATGGTGGCGGGGCTGGCCAGCATTTCGGTAAACTTACCAGCTACCTGCTCTGCGTTGAGCCCTGCCAGCTTGCCGGCGGCAGTCATGTAGAAATAGTGCAGCATCCAGCCCGCTACGGTGGTGTAGAACATCATCAGCAGGTAGCAGCCGATGAGGGTAAAGTAGCCGTGGATGTGCCACTTCTGCCCCGGCTTTTCCAGCGCCTGATACGCCCGCACCGGGCTTTTGCGGGAGGCGCGTCCCACGGCAAACTCCATGGTCATGATGGGCAGACCCAGAATGACCAGAAAGATCAGGTAGAACAGTACAAAAGCACCGCCGCCGCCCTGACCGGCGATATACGGGAACTTCCACACATTGCCGATGCCGATGGCGCAGCCTGCGGAAAGCAAAATAAAGCCAAGACGGGATTTCAGAGTTTCTCGTTCCATGATCCGATAACTCCTTACTTCTGCTTCCGGGGTGCGTTTTTACCCACAGGGCCGCGGGGACGGCGCTCGGCAGCCTTGGACTGCTGGACAGCACTGCGGGTCTGTGCACGGCCCTTGACGGCTGCGGCGCGCAGACCGTTCACCTCGGCCTTGGTCAGCTCGCGGTAGGTGCCGGGCTTGAGCATGCCCAGCTTTACCACGCCTTCTGCGTTGCGCTTCAGGCGCACCACCTCAAGACCCACGCTCTCGCACATCCGGCGGATCTCGCGGTTCTTGCCCTCTTTCAGGGTCATTTCCATCACGGTGCGGCCGGGCTCATCAGTGACCACGTTGATGGCACAGGGCATAGTCTTGGTACCGTCATCCAGCACGACGCCGCTGCTCAGCTTGAGGATGGTGGCTTCATCGGCGCGGGGCTGCACGGTAACGCGGTACAGCTTGGAGATGCCGCCGGACGGATGGGTGACAGCCTGCGCAAAGGCACCATCGTTGGTCATCAGCAGCAAACCCTCGCTGTCCTTATCCAGACGCCCCACCGGGTACAGACGGGCGGGGATGTCGCTGACTAGGTCCATCACGGTCTTGCGGCCCAGTTCATCGCTGGCGGTGGTCACATAGCCACGGGGCTTGTACAGCGCCAGATAATACAGCTGCTGGTTCTTTTGGATGTAGATGCGCTCGTCATCCACATGGAGCACGTCACGGTTGGGGTCCATTTTGTCGCCCACCTTTACCGGGTGGCCGTTCACCTTGACGCGGCCCTCAGCAATGATCTGCTCGGCGGCGCGGCGGGAGCACAGACCCTGCTCGGCCATGATCTTCTGAATACGTTCTTCTGCCATAATATTACTCCTTGTGCGCCTCACGGCGCTCAAAACGCGCACCGCTCCCCTGCTTTTGCAGGGCACGGTGCGCGGCTATATAAACCGCAGACCAAAAGGTCTGCGGCTGCGGCTTGATTTGTATAAAGGGTTACTCTGCCTTGGGCTCCTCTGCGGGTGCCTTATCGTCCTTTTTGACCAGAGCGGTAAGCTTTTCCACCAGCTCGGGCAGCATGGTCAGGGCGCGATCAATGCTGTTGGAGCTATCCGACAGCTGGATGGTGCGCACACAGCCATCCTTGATGACCAGAAATGCCACCGGCTGGATGTTGACACCGGCACCGGAGCCGCCGCCGAACAGATCCTTGTTGGCAGCGTTCTTTCCGTTAAAATCGGTGCCGCCGGAAGCGAAACCAAAGCTCACCTTGGACACCGGCAGGATGGTGATGCCATCCTCGGTGGTGATGGGCTTGCCGATAATGGTGTTGGAGTCCACCATCTGGTGGATCTTTTCCATCGTAACATTCATCAGGCCCTGAATAGGATGCTCTGCCATAAAACAACTCTCCTTTATTCATCCGTGCAGGCACTCGCCCGCCGGAAAGCATTCTGATATAGATTTAGTGTATCATCTTCAAATAAAAATGTCCAATACTTTTTTGCGCCAGAACTCGTAAAGCACCCGCACAGCGGCAATGACGATGAACAGCGCCTGCGCACTGACCCGGAAGGACACTCTATCCTGCACAGTGGGCTGGGCGCTGCCAAAGTCCGGCAGAACGCGCAGCTGGTCAAATTCCAGAAAGAAACAGTGATCCAACACGCCAAGGGTCGGGTAAAGCCACGCCTGCAGCTTGCCGTAATTGCGGGCAGCTGCGGCGGGGTCGTCCCCGCGCACGCCAAGGCAGACCGAGATCTTTGTAAAACGGATGGTGCCAAACACCGCCCGCAGCAGCGTACCTGCGCCCCGCAGCATAGTGCAGATCACATCCAGCGTGAGCTTTGCCTTTTTGCGGGGCGGCTTTTCGGCTTTAGGCTTTGCGGGCTGCGCAGCCTTTTTTTCAGCCTTTTTGTGCTTGCGCTCTGCACGCCATGCGCGGAATTTTGCTTTCAGCCTGCCGGTAAAGCCCTTTGGTTCTTCCGGCTGGGCGGGAGGTTCCGGCTTTGGGTATTGGAACACCGGGAAGGTAATGCCCAGTGCCCCGGCTTTTACGGTAAGCGTATCGTTTTGCCAGCAGACATCCGCACAGAAGGGGCACAGCAGCAACAGCGCCGCCAGCACCAACAAAATCAGCAGCAGGATGCCCACCGCCTTGAGGATGAACAGCAGACAAGCGCCCACTGCGGAAAGAACCATGCCCATGGGTCAGCCCTCACTTTCGGTCGGATCATCTGCCGGTGCATCGCTGTGCACCGGCGGCAGGTCTGCCAGACTGGACAGACCGAACACACGCAAAAATGTATCGGTGGTGCGGAAGCTGACCGGACGACCCGGCAGGTCCAGACGTCCGGCTTCTTCGATCAGCCCCTTTTCCAGCAGACCGGACACGCTGGAGGAGGAATCTACGCCGCGCACCTGCTCAATAAAAGCGCGGGACACCGGCTGGTTATAGGCGATGACGGTCAAAGTCTCCATGGCCGCAGGGCCAAGCGGTACGGCGCGGCGGCTGTCCAGCACGCGGCGCACACAGTCTGCCCACTGGGTCTTGGTGGCCAGCTGCCACCGGGTATTCAGATGCAGCAGACACAGGCCGCTGTCCTCCCGCTGATAGCGGGTGTGCAGGGTCTCCAGCGCAGCATCCACGCTGGACTGGGGCAGCTGCACTGCCTGTGCCAGCTTATCGGCCCCTATGGGATCGCCGCAGGCAAAAAGCATGGCCTCCACGGCGGCAAGGATTTGTTTCTGGTTCATGGGTTCTCCTTATTGCGTTCCGGGCGGGTGCGGCGCATGGTCAGTTCTCCCCGGTCATCCAACGCGATGCGTCCGCCGCGCACCAGCTCCAGCAGCGCCAGAAAGGTGGCTACGTTGGTGCTGCGGCTCTGGCTGCGGGAAAACAGCTGCTCCATTTTTGCCACGGTGCCGCCCAGCATCCGGCGCAGGATGTACACCACCCGGCTGGTGACCGATACCATGGGCGCGGTGACCAGCGGCTCGAACTGCTGCTGGGTGGGCACGCGGCGGGTTTTAGTGCGGCCTGCCAGTGCCTGCCAGTAGTCGGCCAGTATCTGCGGGGCGTGGTGCAGCGCGTAGGTGTTGTCCAGCTCCATCTCCATGGGACGGCGCACGAATACCGGGGCAGCTTCCCCTTTTGCGCGCAGCAGAGCCGCCATGTGGCGGCACTGGTCGTACTCGATGAGCTGACCGGTGAGTTCCTGTTTCATGCGCTCACCCTCTTCGCTGCGGGGCAGCAGCAGAAAGCTTTTCATCTCCACCAGATGCGCCGCCATCTCAATGAAGGCACTGGCAGTCTCGGGGTCGGGGTCGGCCTGCTCCACGGTACGGGTGTACTGGTCGATGAGCTGCAAAATGGGGATGTTGTGCAGATCCATCTTATGCTTGGCCACCAGCGCCAGCAATAATTCCAGCGGGCCGTCAAAATCTTCCAGATGGAAGGTCAATTCCTCTGCCACTCAGATCACCGCCCCAAGGCTGCTGGCGTAAACGGCGTAGGCGATTTTATCGATATACCCGGTGCCCGCACCCAAAAGCGACCACACCGCGTTGTTCAGGTAGTACAGCGGCACATCCAGAAAGCCGCCCCAAACCGCCGCCAGCATAACGATCATGATATATTTTTCGTACCGCATCAGGCCAAAATAGATGCGCTGCGGCAGCACCACCAGCAAAATGCGGCTGCCGTCCAGCGGCGGCACGGGGATCAGGTTGAACACCGCAAGGCTCACGTTCATCAGCACCAGATACCGCAAAAACATGGCAATGTAGATGGTGGCATTATTGACCGGTGCCCAGTAGTACATCACCTTCCATGCCACCATGCCAAGGTAAGCCAGCACAAGGTTTGCCACAGGGCCTGCCAGCGCCGTAAGCGCCATGCCCCACTTGGGGTTTTTGAAGTTGCGGGGATTGGTGGACACAGGCTTTGCCCAGCCCACGCCCGCAAACACCATGCATAAGGTGCCCAGCAGGTCAAAGTGGGCAAATGGATTCAGCGAAAGCCGCCCCTCGCGTTTGGCGGTGGCATCGCCCAGCAGCCATGCTGCCAGCGCATGGCCGGCTTCGTGGAACGGGATGGCCACCAGCGCCACCAGTGCGCGGATGATATAATAGGTTGCCTGTGCGGTCATGTAAATCTCCTGTCAAAATGAATTTCTTCTTTTATAATACTATTTTTTTGTGCCCTGCACAAGCCCCACTGCGCCGGGAATACAAAAAGCTGCAGGAAATTTAAAAAAAGGCTTGCTTTTTCTCTGCATCTCTGGTAGAATAGTCAAGCTGATTATTTTGATTCCATACTTCACTGTAGGAGGTGCAATTACCATGGCTAAGTGTGAATGCTGCGGCAAGGGTGTTACCTTTGGTATCAAGGTCTCTCACTCTCATCGCCGTTCCAACCGTACCTGGAAGCCGAATGTCCGTCGTGTCAAGGCGGTCGTGGAGGGCTCTCCCAAGTATGTCTACGCATGCTCCCGTTGCCTGCGCGCTGGCAAAGTTACCCGCGCTGTCTAATTTGGTGTATGTGGCCGGTCACTTTGTCGAGTGGCCGGCTTTTTTATTTGCCGCAAGGAGTGGAATAAAATGTCTTTGCCTGTTGATCCCATCATGCTGCTGAGCGTGGTGAACCTGAAACTGCGGGATCAGTATAAAGATCTCGATGCGCTGTGCGAGGATCTGGAGGCCGACAAGGCCGGTCTGTGCGCAAAGCTGCACGCTGTGGGCTACGATTACGACCCGCAGCGCAACCAGTTTATCTGATTATAGCTTCCAAATCCGGCACCGGTGCGCAGCGACTGTGCCCGAGCCGGTGAATGATAAAATAAGGAGTGCTTGATTTATGATCCAGGGTACCTATTACAAAGAGTGGAGCACGGTTCTTGGCCGTGAGATGGAGTTTAAGGTGTACGGCCATGCCGGTGTGCCGGTGCTGGCACTGCCTGCCCGCGGCGGCCGTTTTTACGACTGGGAGAACAACGGGATGCCCGATGCCATTGCCCAGCTGCTGAACGAGGGCAAGGTGCAGCTGTTCTGCGCAGATGCCATGGACGGCGAGGGCCTTTTGAACGGTGATCTGCCCCAGCGCCGCCGCGCCGAGCTGCAGGAAAAGTATTTCGTCTACCTGACCGCTGAGCTTGCTCCCCGTATTCTGACCCTGAACAACGCCAAAAAGGGCACCCGGATCTGGACTGCCGGTGTGGACTTGGGCGCTTACCACGCCGTCCACTGCCGTCTGCGCCGTCCCACCCTGTTTGCAGGTGCTGTGGGCATGGGCGGCATCTACGACCTGACCCGCTTCTGGGGCACCGACAGCGACGACATGGTGCTGCGCTGCTCTCCCCTTGCCTATCTGCAGGAAAGCGGCATTGCCAACAAGCCTGCGCTGGCCAAGGCAGAAGAAAACTGCCTGATCCTCTGCGCCGGTCAGGGTGCCTACGAGGGCGACGCACTGGACGATACGCAGGCACTGGCCGATCTGCTGAAGGATCAGGGAATGCCCGCACATCTGGAGATCTGGGGCGGTGACGTTTCCCACGACTGGTACTGGTGGGGTAAGATGTGGAGCCTGTTTGCACCGCGCATTCTGGAAGTAAAGTAAGAATTTTAACGAGGGAAAGCCTGCGGGGCTTCCCTCGTTTTCTTATGTGCAGCGGAATTTTACTTTTAAATTTATGGTTCAGAAACACCTGCGGCGTTTCTGAACCATTTTTTGTTTGCAGCACCATTTATATTTCATTTCCTACTTGAATTGTCGGATATTGTGTGCTATACTGCTGTTGCAAGCAAAATATACCCCATGGGGGTTTATGAAGGGAGCGATTCCGAGATGGAAGAGAACCAAAAGCACTGTTGTTGCTGCGATAATGCGCCGGAAGCGGACGCTGCGGCAGATGCTGCTGTCCCCTGCTGCTGCCGCCACAAAGAGCGCAGCCCGGAGGAATACAAGGCCCTGCTCAACCGCCTGAACCGCATTGAAGGGCAGGTACGCGGCATCCGCGGGATGCTGGAAAAGGAAGCCTACTGCGTGGATATTCTGGTACAGGTAGCTGCAGCCAATGCGGCGCTGAACAGCTTTTCCCGGGAATTGCTGGCGCAGCACATCGGCAGCTGCGTGGCGGACGACCTGCGTGCCGGCAGCGACGAAAAGCTGGAAGAACTGCTCCGACTGCTGCCCAAGCTGATGAAATGACCGCCCGCCGGGCAAACTGACCACAAGGAGAAATAGCAATGGAACAATTCAACGTTACCGGCATGAGCTGCGCGGCCTGCTCTGCCCGGGTAGAAAAGGCCGTAAAGAGCGTGCCGGGCGTCACCGGCTGTTCGGTAAGCCTGCTGACAAACTCCATGGGCGTGGAGGGCACCGCAGAGGATGCCGCCATTATCCGCGCCGTGGAGCAGGCAGGTTACGGTGCAAGCCCCAAAAAGGCCGCCGCAGCCGCCAGCACCAGCGCAGAGCTGGACGCGCTGGCTGACCACGAAACGCCCAAGCTGAAACGGCGGCTTATCGCCTCGCTGGGCTTTTTGCTGGTGCTGATGTACTTTTCCATGGGGCACATGATGTGGGGTTGGCCGCTGCCCCGCTGGTTTGACGGCAACCACATTGCCATGGGGCTGGTGCAGTTGCTGCTGGCGGGCATCGTGATGGTGATCAACCAGAAGTTTTTCATCAACGGCTTTAAGGGGCTGGTGCACCGCTCCCCCAACATGGATACACTGGTAGCCATGGGCTCGATGGCAAGCTTTGTGTGGAGTACCTACGCCCTGTTTGCCATGACCGATGCGCAGCTGCACGGCAACGAGGAACTAGTCATGCACTACATGATGGAGTTCTACTTTGAGTCCGCCGCCATGATTTTGACCCTTATCACCGTGGGCAAGATGCTGGAGGCGCGTTCTAAAGGTAAGACCACCGATGCACTCAAGAGCCTGATGAAGCTTGCCCCCAAGACTGCCACCTTGCTGCGGGACGGCGCCGAGGTGACCGTACCCATTGAACAGGTGCAGAAAGAAGATATCTTTGTGGTGCGCCCGGGCGAGAACATCCCGGTGGACGGTATTGTGCTGGAGGGCAGCAGCGCCGTGAACGAGAGTGCCCTGACCGGCGAGAGCATCCCGGCGGACAAGGCCGTGGGCGATAAGGTAAGCGCCGCCACCACCAACCAGTCCGGCTATTTGCAGTGCCGCGCTACCCGCGTGGGCGAGGACACCACGCTGGCGCAGATCATCCGCATGGTCAGCGATGCCGCCGCCACCAAAGCCCCCATTGCAAAGATCGCCGATACCGTATCCGGCTTTTTCGTGCCTGCGGTCATCAGCATTGCGGTGGTCACCACCCTTGTCTGGCTGCTGCTGGGGCGGGATGTGGGCTACGCGCTGGCGCGGGGCATCTCGGTGCTGGTCATCAGCTGCCCCTGTGCGCTGGGTCTGGCAACGCCGGTGGCTATTATGGTGGGCAACGGCCTTGGTGCGAAGAACGGCATCCTGTTCAAGACCGCTGCGGCGCTGGAAGAAGCTGGCCGTACCCGCATCGTAGCGCTGGACAAGACCGGCACTATCACCTGCGGCGAGCCCACTGTCACCGACCTTCTGCCCGCTGCGGACGTGACCGAAACCGAGCTGCTCACGCTGGCTGCCGCGCTGGAGGGCCGCAGCGAGCACCCGCTGGCGCGGGCAGTGCTGGCCTATGCGGAGGAAAAGCAGCTGGAGCTGCCCTCTGTTACCGATTTTACCGCCCTGCCGGGCAACGGCCTTACCGCCAAGCTGGAGGACAAGGAGATCTTTGGCGGCAATGCTGCCTTTATCGGTGCAAAGGTCGCTATCCCTGCTGCGCTGCAAACGCAGGCTGCTGCGCTGGCTGCACAGGGTAAAACTCCCCTCTTCTTTGGCGGCGCTCACCGTCTGCTGGGCGTTATCGCGGTTGCAGATACCATCAAGGAGGACAGCCCGCAGGCCATCCGGGAGCTGCGGAATATGGGCATCCGGGTGGTGATGCTGACCGGAGACAACCAGCGCACCGCCGAAGCCATTGGCCGGCAGGCCGGTGTGGACGAGGTGATTGCCGGGGTGCTGCCGGAGGGCAAGGAAGCCGTTATCCGGCAGCTGCAAAAGTACGGCAAGGTTGCCATGGTAGGTGACGGCATCAACGACGCCCCTGCCCTGACCCGCGCCGACACCGGCATTGCCATCGGCGCAGGCACGGACGTAGCCATTGACGCTGCGGACGTAGTGCTGATGAACTCCAAGCTTTCGGACGTGCCCGCCGCCATCCGGCTGAGCCGCGCTTCCCTGCGCAACATCCACGAAAACCTATTCTGGGCGTTTATCTACAACATCATCGGTATCCCGCTGGCAGCCGGTGTGTTCATTCCCTTGGGGCTGACGCTGAACCCCATGTTCGGCGCAGCTGCCATGAGCCTTTCCAGCTTCTGCGTGGTGAGCAACGCCTTGCGGCTGAACCTGTTTGACCTGCACAGCGCAAAGCGTGACCACCCGCCCAAACACGTCCCTGCCCTGCCCGCTGCCCTTGTGCAGCCCGCAGCGGAGGAAGATACAACTGCATCTAATCAAAAGGAGGAGACCGCTATGAAAAAGACCCTGACCGTAGAAGGCATGATGTGCCCCCACTGTGAAGCCCGCGTCAAGAAGGCGCTGGAGGCTCTGCCGCAGGTGGACAAGGCTGTTGTCAGCCACGAAGCCGGTACTGCCATCGTCACCCTGAACGCCGAAGTAGAGGATGAGGTGCTGAAGAAGGCCGTGGAAGCACAGGATTATCCTGTTACCGGCATTCAGTAAGGCGAAAATGCAAAAGGCAGCTGCGTGGATTTCTGCGCAGCTGCCTTTTTTGTAGCAGGACGATTCTGAATGCGCGCCGCGTTCGCTTTGCGCATCTTTAGAGGAAAAAATATTTTATATTTGCAAGCGGGAGGGCGTTACCGGAAATGGCATCTTTACAGATAACAGTCAAATAGTCTGCCCACATCGAGAATTATATTTATAGCCGATTTTTCTAGGCCACAAGCCAACTTTCAGACTTTTTGTGGGCAAATTCAAAAAAAGAGGTAAAAAGCGGCCAAATCAGCGGGGTTTGCCCACAATTTGCCCACAATACAAAAAAATCTGTTCTCAACCGATAAAAACAGTTAAGAACAGATTTGAACATTTATTCTGTAAACAGCTTAATTTATTGCGTTATGTAGGGGGAAATCTGCGGAGTTTCTGCGCCGCTTTTTAAGCCTGAAACGTCAAAAAAGCCCGCTGCAAGGCGGAATGTCCTTGCAGCGGGCAGCATAGATAACTGGGGAACCCTTATCAGACTTCGGTGTTGAAGTAGCGCTTCAGCAGGCCCTCGAAGCCGCGGCCGTGACGGGCTTCATCCTTTGCCATCTCGTGGACGGTGTCGTGGATGGCATCCAGATTCAGCGCCTTAGCCTTCTTGGCCAGATCCATCTTACCGGCACAGGCACCGCACTCGGCCTCGGCACGCATCATCAGGTTCTTCTTGGTGCTGTCGGTCACGACCTCGCCCAGCAGCTCTGCAAAGCGGGATGCGTGGTCAGCTTCCTCGTAAGCATAACGCTTGTAGGCCTCGGCGATCTCGGGGTAGCCCTCACGCTCTGCCACGCGAGCCATAGCCAGATACATACCGACCTCGCTGCACTCGCCCTCGAAGTTAGCGCGCAGACCATCAACGATCTCCTGCGGCACGCCCTCTGCCTTGCCGATGCCAACAACGTGCTCGGTGACGTAGGTGTTGCCCTTCTTCTCCACAAAAGCGGAAGCGGGAGCCTTGCAAACGGGGCACTGAGCGGGGATCTCACCCTCAGCGATATAACCACAAACGGTGCAAACGTATTTCTTCATAAGAATTTACCTCCATTCGATCTGTTAAAAATGATACAGGACGGAAACCACCCGCCTGTTGTTTCTATGCTGGGCAGCCGCGCTGCCGGGTATAGAAAGAGCCATGGAAAGAAGTTTTGTGCTTTGTGCACTTCCCTTTCCATGGCTCTATTATAGCGAATAATTCCTAGTTAGTCAAGTATATTTTTAAGAATTATTCCTACTTATTAAAATCTGGCAGAATGTCCAAATTCCACTGCAGAAAACTGGGCGCATTACCGGAATCAGACCTGCAGGTTGCCGCTGGTAGCAGCATCGGTACCGGCAGTGGCGTCAAATTCGTAGTCGTTGCCGGGCAGAATGGCGTTGAGCAGAATGCCTGCGATAGCAGCCACAGCCAGACCGGACAGGTTGATGGTGACGCTGCCAACGGTAAAGCCAACGCCGCCTACAGAGTTGAAGCCCAGTGCACACACCAGAATGACGGCGGCAACGATCAGGTTACGGCTGTTGGTGAAGTCCACGCGGTTCTCCACCACGTTGCGCACGCCGATGGCAGAGATCATGCCGTACAGCACAAAGCTGATACCGCCGATGATGCCGGTGGGAATGGTGTTGATGACGGCCTCAAACTTGGGGCTGAAGCTCAGGATGATGGCCAGCACAGCTGCAATGCGGATGACCAGCGGGTCGTAGATCTTGCTCAGTGCCAGCACGCCGGTGTTCTCGCCGTAGGTGGTGTTGGCGGGGCCGCCCAGCAGACCAGCCATGGTAGTGGCCAGACCATCGCCCATCAGGGTGCGGTTCAGGCCGGGGTCATTGATATAGTTGTGGCCGACGGTGGCGCTGATGGCGGCAATATCGCCAACGTGTTCCATCATGGTAGCCAGTGCAATGGGGATGATGGTGAACAGCGCACTGATGAACTCCGGGCTGCCGTCAATGGCGAACAGACCCATAGCCTCCTTGTGCAGGGGGATGCCCAGCCAAGCGGCTTCGGAGATCTTCTGGAAGTCCACTGCGCCGGTGACCAGAGCCACAGCGTAGGAGACCAGCACGCCGATGAGGATGGGCAGGATCTTGACCATGCCCTTGCCCCAGATGTTGCACACGATGACAGTGCCCAGTGCCACGAAAGCCAGCAGCCAGTTGGACTGGCAGTTGGTGACGGCAGAGGGTGCAAGGATCAGGCCGATGGAGATGATGATGGGGCCGGTGACCACCGGCGGGAAGAACTTCATGATGCGGCGGATGCCAAAGGTGGAGATCAGCAGGCTGGCCACCAGATAGACCAAACCCGAGAATGCAATGGCAGCGCAGGCATAGGGCAGCATCTTGGTGTTGGCAATGGTCAGGTTGCCGTCGGCATCAGCCAGCATGGGAGCCACGATGGAAAAGCCGCCCAGATACGCAAAGGAGGAGCCGAGGAATGCCGGGACCTTCTTTTTGGTGATAAGGTGGAACAGCAAGGTGCCCAGACCGGCACATAGCAAAGTGGTGGAAACGCTCAGGCCGGTGAGCAGCGGCACCAGAACCGTTGCGCCGAACATGGCAAACATGTGCTGCACACCCAGAATGAACATCCGGCCTGTGCCCAGCTTTTTGGCGTCGTATACGCCTTTGGAGTAATCGATCTTTTCGCTCATAGAAAACCTCCTGTACTGTTATTCCCAAAAAAAGAGGCATTGCCGTTGAAACAGCAGTGCCTCTGAATTTCAGGAACAAGACCTCCACACAAAAACGGGAAAGAAGCCGCTATGCAGTCGCTCACGCTTGAACATTGTGCTCCTCCCCTTCTTTTTGTGTTCCTTCCAACAACCGGAACCGCTCCGGCAAGGGCACGGCAACGCCGCAGCCTTTTTGATAAGTATAGCAGATTTTGGGCTTTCCAGCAAGGTGTTGACAGCTTTTTCTTGCCGGTTACACTGCGCCGTGGGCTGCGGGGGTTGCGCTTTTGGGCGGAATGCCCTATAATAGAGCCTGTTCTTATTTCCTACTATCATAATGTGTTGATATTACAGGAGGCTCTATGCTCTATCTGGATTATTCTGCCAATACCCCTGTGGACGAGGAAGTGCTGCGATGCTTCTGTGAAGCAGAGCGGCGCTACCCGGGCAATGCCAACGCCCACCATCAGGCAGGCACTGCCGCGAAAGCCGCTATAAACGAGGTGACCCGCAGCATCGCCCGCTGTCTGGGCGCACCGCCTGCAGGTATCATCTATACCTCCGGCGCAAGCGAAGCCAACAACCTTGCTGTAAAGGGGCTAGCGGCGCTGGGAGGTGCAGCGGGCAGGCACATCCTCTCTACCCCGCTGGAGCATTCGTCCGTCATCGGCAGTCTGGAGGCGCTGCAAAAGCAGGGGTACGAGGTGGAGCTGCTGGACATCCGGTCGGACGGCACGGTGGATCTTGCAGACCTGAAAAGGCGACTACGCCCGGACACCGTTCTGGTGGCAGTGACCGCCGTGGACAGCGAGCTGGGCGTAGTGCAGCCCATTGCAAAAATCGCAGAGCTTTTAAAGGCGTATCCCAACTGCCATTTTCATGTGGACGCCACACAGGCTGTGGGGAAAATTCCTGTGCAGTTTGAAGGCATGGACACCATGAGCCTGACAGCCCATAAGTTTTACGGGCTCAACGGCATCGGTGTGCTTGTAAAGCGGCTGGGGCTGGCACTGCCGCCCATCATCCACGGCGGAGAGAGCACTACCCCCTACCGCAGCGGCACACCTACCGTAGCTCTTGCCTGCTCGCTGGCGCTGGCCTTGGAAAAGGCTACTGCGGAGCTGCCCGCCCGCGCCGCAGCCGTGCGCAGCCTGAACGACCGGCTGCGTGCGGAGCTTTCCCGCTATCCAAAAGTGCGCGTCAACAGCCCCGCAAACGCTGTGCCGCATATCCTGAACCTGAGCGTGCAGGGTGTAAAGGGCACCGTGTTCCAGCGGGAGCTGGACGCACGCGGGGTGTGTGTCTCGGTCAAATCCGCCTGTTCGTCCGACGGACTGCCCTCCCGGGCAGTGCTGGCAGTCAGTCAGGACCGGCGCAATGCCCTTTCCTCTTGGCGCATCAGCCTGAGCCACCTTACCACAGAGGAGGAATTGACCGCCTTTCTGCACGCCTTTGCAGACTGCTACAACACCCTGACACGGTAAAAGAGCTTTGAAACTGAACCGCTTACAACTGCCATAAACAAAACAAAAAGACCTTCCCGCTCTCCGGAACGGGAAGGTCTTTATAAATTGCTAGTTAGCCTTGGAACTTACGTTCAAGGACAAAATCACTCAATGATCTTGCCAACAACGCCGGAACCAACGGTACGGCCACCCTCACGGATAGCGAAACGCAGGCCCTCTTCCATAGCAACAGGGGTCAGCAGCTCAACGTGCATCATGACGTTATCGCCGGGCATGCACATCTCGGTGCCTTCGGGCAGGGTGATGATGCCGGTCACGTCAGTGGTACGGAAGTAGAACTGAGGACGATAGTTGGAGAAGAAGGGAGTGTGACGGCCGCCTTCGTCCTTGGTCAGGACGTAGACCTGAGCCTCAAAGACGTTGTGGGGGTGCACAGAACCGGGCTTAGCCAGAACCTGGCCACGCTCGATCTGGGTACGATCAACACCACGCAGCAGAGCGCCGATGTTATCGCCAGCCTCAGCGAAGTCCAGAGACTTACGGAACATCTCCAGACCGGTGATGGTGGTGTTCAGACGGTCGGGCTTGATGCCGACGATCTCCATAGCATCGCCAACCTTGGCCATACCACGCTCAACACGACCGGTAGCAACGGTACCACGGCCAGAAATGGTCATGACGTCCTCGATGGGCATCAGGAAGGGCTTATCCTCCTCACGATCCGGGTTGGGGATGTAGGAGTCAACAGCGTCCATCAGCTCCTTGATGCAAGCGTAAGCAGGATCCTCGGGATCGTTGGGAGCCTCCAGAGCCTTCAGAGCGGAACCACGAATGATCGGGGTGTCGTCGCCCGGGAAGTCGTACTCGCTCAGCAGCTCACGGATCTCCATCTCGACCAGATCCAGCAGCTCCTCGTCGTCGACCATATCGCACTTGTTCATGAACACGACGATATAGGGCACGCCGACCTGACGAGCCAGCAGAATGTGCTCACGGGTCTGGGGCATGGGACCATCGGTAGCAGCAACGACCAGGATAGCGCCGTCCATCTGAGCAGCACCGGTGATCATGTTCTTAACGTAGTCAGCATGGCCCGGGCAGTCAACGTGAGCGTAGTGGCGCTTCTCGGTCTGGTACTCAACGTGAGCGGAGTTGATCGTGATACCACGAGCACGCTCCTCAGGAGCCTTGTCGATGTTAGCGTAGTCCATGAACTCTGCATCACCCTTCAGAGCCAGGTACTTGGTGATAGCAGCGGTCAGAGTGGTCTTGCCGTGGTCAACGTGACCGATGGTGCCGATGTTAACATGCGGCTTAGAACGGTCGAACTTTGCCTTTTCAGCCATTGGAATATCCTCCCTTAATTTAGGTTTTGATATTGGTTACAACAACCCTGCAAAATGCAGACATTGCATTGCAAGGCTATTCTACTAAATTTGTCCTGTAAAATCAAGTGCTTTTACAGGAAATTTTGCCGGAGTTACACTACCCCGGCAAAATTCTTATGCTTTACAGCGCTTAGCCCTTGGTGCGGCCAGCAATGATCTGGTCAGCAATGTTCTTGGGAACCGGCTCGTAGTGAGAGGGCTCCATAACATACTGGCCACGACCCTGAGTCTTGGAACGCAGGTCGGTAGCGTAGCCGAACATCTGAGCCAGAGGCACAAATGCGTTGACACGCTGGGTACCAGCCATAGCTTCCATGCCCTGGATCTGACCACGGCGAGCGTTCAGGTCACCGATAACATCGCCCAGATACTCATCGGGAACGATAACAGCAACCTTCATGATGGGCTCAGTGATGATAGGATCAGCCTTGCGCATAGCATCCTTGAATGCCATAGAACCAGCGATGGAGAAGGCCATTTCAGAGGAGTCGACCTCATGATAAGAACCATCCCACAGGGTGACCTTGACATCAACAACAGGATAGCCTGCCAGAACGCCAGCCTTCATAGCACCCTGAATACCGTTGTCGATAGCAGGGATGTATTCCTTCGGGATAGCGCCGCCAACGATAGCGTTGACGAACTCGTAACCCTTGCCGGGCTCATTGGGCTCGATCTTGATCTTAACGTGACCGTACTGACCCTTACCACCGGACTGACGTGCGTACTTGGTCTCCTGGTTGGCCTCCTTGCGGATAGTCTCACGGTAAGCAACCTGGGGTGCGCCCACGTTTGCCTCAACCTTGAACTCACGCAGCAGACGGTCAACGATGATCTCCAGATGCAGCTCGCCCATACCAGCAATGATGGTCTGGCCGGTCTCTTCATCGGTGTAGGTCTTGAAGGTCGGGTCCTCTTCGGCCAGCTTTGCCAGCGCGATACCCATCTTCTCGTTACCAGCCTTGGTCTTAGGCTCGATAGCAACGCGGATAACGGGCTCGGGGAACTTCATGGACTCCAGAATGATGGGATGATCCTCATCACACAGAGTATCACCAGTGGTGGTATTCTTCAGACCGACAACAGCAGCGATATCACCTGCGTAGCAGCAGTCGATATCCTTGCGGTGGTTGGAGTGCATCTGCAGGATGCGGCCCATACGCTCCTTGTTGTCCTTCACGGAGTTGTAGACAGTAGTACCTGCCTCAACCTTACCGGAGTACACACGGAAGTATGCCAGCTTACCAACGAACGGGTCGGTAGCGATCTTGAAAGCCAGAGCAGCAAACGGAGCATCGTCAGAAGAAGGACGGGTCTCCTGCTCTTCGGTCTCAGGATTCACACCCTTGATGTCCTCGACATCGGTAGGTGCGGGCATATAGTCAACGATAGCGTCCAGCAGCTTCTGCACGCCGCGGTTCTTGTAGGAAGAACCACAGACAACGGGAACCAGAGTATTTGCAATGGTCTCCTTGCGGATAGCAGCCTTCAGTTCCTCACGGGTGATCTCCTCACCCTCGAGGTACTTCTCCATCAGCTCTTCGTCGTTCTCGGCAACAGCCTCGACCAAAATGTTACGGTACTCTTCAGCCTGCTCGACCATATCCTCGGGGATAGGCTCGGTGCGCATATCGTTGCCCATATCGTCGTAGTAGACCTCAGCGTTCATATCGACCAGGTCAACGATACCACGGAAGGTATCCTCCTGACCGATAGGCAGCTGGATCGCTACGCCGTTAGCGTGCAGACGATCGTGCAGCATCTTGATGCAGCGGAAGAAGTCGGCACCCATGGTATCCATCTTGTTGACGTAGACCATACGGGGAACCTTGTACTCGTCAGCCTGACGCCAAACGGTCTCAGACTGGGGCTCGACACCGCCCTTAGCAGCCAGAACGGTCACAGAACCGTCCAGCACGCGCAGAGAACGCTGAACCTCAACAGTGAAGTCCACGTGGCCCGGGGTGTCGATGATATTGATGCGGTGACGGTTCTTCTTGAATGCGACCGGATCCTTCTGGGTCTCAGAGTGGCTCCAGTAGCAGGTGGTAGCAGCGGAAGTGATGGTGATACCACGCTCCTGCTCCTGAACCATCCAGTCCATGGTAGCGCCGCCATCATGAACTTCGCCGATCTTGTGGTTGATGCCAGTGTAGTACAGAATACGCTCGGTAGTCGTAGTCTTACCAGCATCGATATGGGCCATAATGCCGATATTTCTCGTCATCTGAAGAGAAACTTCTCTGGGTGTAGCCATGAAATTAACCTCCTACAGAACAGATCAATAACGGAAATGTGCGAAAGCCTTGTTAGCTTCTGCCATCTTGTGAGTATCCTCACGCTTCTTCACGGCGTTACCAGTGTTGTTGGCAGCATCCATGATCTCAGCAGCCAGACGCTGTGCCATGGTCTTCTCACCACGGGTGCGGCTGTAGGCAGTAAGCCAGCGCAGACCCAGAGTCTCGCGGCGAGCGGGGCTGACCTCCAGGGGAACCTGGTAGTTAGCGCCACCAACACGGCGGGTCTTGCACTCGAGACTGGGCATGATGTTCTCCATCGCCTTCTCGAAAGTCTCCAGAGGATCGTTGCCGGTCTTTTCCTGAATCATGGAGAAAGCTTCGTAAACGATCTTCTGAGCGACGCCCTTCTTGCCATCCAGCATGACGCTGTTGACCAGGCGGGTGACCATCTTGGAATTGTAAATAGGATCAGCTAAGACATCGCGCTTAGCAATGTTACCTCTTCTAGGCATCTTTCTTCCCTCCTTCACAGAATGATATCATCGGTACTCGAAAGTAATAAAACTCCCGTTGTGTCACAAAGAGCTGACCTTACATAAACCGTTACCCTCCGCTTTTAAGCGGACTTGTTATTTATATAAAGGAAAGCCGTTTATGGCGGTTGTCCTCAATTACTTCTTTGCAGCACCGGCCTTAGGACGCTTTGCGCCGTACTTGGAGCGGGCCTGATTACGGCCTGCCACACCCTGAGTATCCAGGGTACCACGGATGATGTGGTAACGCACACCGGGCAGGTCCTTAACACGGCCGCCACGGATCAGCACGACGGAGTGCTCCTGCAGGTTATGGCCGATACCGGGAATGTAAGAGGTGACCTCGATACCATTCGTGAGGCGGACACGAGCAACCTTACGCAGAGCAGAGTTAGGCTTCTTGGGGGTCATGGTACGAACTGCAGTGCAGACACCACGCTTCTGGGGGCTGCTCAGATCAGAGTACTGCTTCTTCTGAGAGTTATAAGTCTTCTGCAGAGCGGGAGCGGTGCTCTTGGTAGTCAGGACCTCACGGCCTTTGCGTACAAGCTGGTTAAAAGTAGGCATTTTGTTTCTCCTTTCTTAATGATGAACATCGGAAGCATTTTCCGACTTTTTAGCCGCACTATCCCCATGAGGGACGCGCAACAGTTATATAATACCCGCTTTGCAGCCGGATGTCAACAGTTTTTGCAAATTTTTTTGTATTTATTCCAGATTTTTTCTTTCGGGCAATTTTCGGCAGAAAAAGTGCCTTTTCCCTCCCCTGCTGCGCTGCTTTTCGCACGCAAAAACCGCCCCGCAGGCTTTCGCCCACGGAGCGGTTTTGTTTAACTGACCAGATCCTGACGGATGCTGCGCTTACTGTGCGGAGGCAGCCAGCTCGGCTGCGACCTCGGCATCGCGCTCAGCCTCACGGTTCTTCAGATCCTCACGCACCTCCGGCAGACCGGTACCGGCGGGGATCAGCTTACCGATGATGACGTTCTCCTTCAGACCGGACAGCGGGTCGACCTTGCCCTTGATGGCAGCCTCGGTCAGCACGCGGGTGGTCTCCTGGAAGGATGCAGCGGACAGGAAGGAGTCGTTGGCCAGAGCAGCCTTGGTGATGCCCAGCAGCACCTGCTGGTACTCCACCAGCTTCAGACCCTCTTCGCCTGCATCAATGCGCTTCTGCAGATCTGCATTGATGTTCTCCACCTCCAGACGGCTTGCCAGAGCACCGCCGATCAGGTTGGAGGAGCCGGAGTCGGTCACACGCACCTTGCGGCACATCTGACGGACAATGACTTCGATATGCTTATCGTTGATCTCAACGCCCTGCAGACGGTAGACCTTCTGGACCTCGTTGATCAGGTAGTTCTGCACGTCCTCCAGACCCTTGATGGCCAGAATATCCTGCGGGTACAGCACGCCCTCGCGGGTGATGATGTCGCCCTTCTCCACACGGTCGCCGGGCATCACGCGGGAATGCTGGGTGAACGGGATGGAGTAGCTCTTGACTTCCTCTGCACCGTTCTCGTCCTTGCCGGTGACCTTGATGACCACGTTCTTCTTGGTGTCGTCCTGAGAGACCACACCGGAGATCTCACTCATGATAGCCATGCTCTTGGGACGGCGGCTCTCGAACAGCTCCTCAACACGGGGCAGACCCTGTGTAATATCCTCAGCAGATGCGATACCGCCGGTATGGAAGGTACGCATGGTCAGCTGAGTACCGGGCTCGCCGATGGACTCTGCGGCGATAACACCGACAGACTCGCCCAGACGGACCGGCTCGCCGTTGGCCATATCGGAGCCGTAGCAGCGTGCGCAGACGCCGGTCTTAGCACGGCAGGTCAGCAGGCTGCGGATCTTCAGGCGGGTGATACCGGCGGCCTCGATCTCGTTGGCGTCGTACAGGTCGATCATCTTGCCCTCGGGCACGATGACCTTGCCGGTGATGGGGTTGACCACATCGCCCACGGCAAAACGGCCGATCAGACGCTCGCGGAAGCTCTCGATCTTCTCCTTGCCCTCGTGGATCTCAGAGACCCACAGGCCATCGGTGGTGCCGCAGTCGATCTCGCGGACGATGACGTCCTGAGAAACGTCGACCATGCGGCGGGTCAGGTAACCGGAGTCGGCGGTACGCAGAGCGGTATCAGCCAGACCCTTACGGGCACCACGGGCAGAAACGAAATATTCCAGAATGTTCAGGCCTTCGCGGTAGTTAGCACGAATGGGCATCTCGATGGTGTGACCGGCGGTGTTTGCCAGCAGGCCGCGCATACCGGCCAACTGCTTGATCTGGTTCATAGAACCACGGGCACCGGAGTCTGCCATCATATAGATCTCGTTGTCCTTGGGCAGGTTGTCTGCCAGAGCCTTAGAGACCTTATCGGTGGTCTTCTGCCAGATATCAATGGTCTTGTTGTAGCGCTCGTTATCCGAGATCAGACCACGGTTGAACAGCTTGCCGACCTTGGCGATCTCCTTATCGGCCTCGGCGATCAGTTCCTGCTTCTGGGGCGGGATCACAGCGTCGCACACAGCCACGGAGATAGCGGACAGGGTGGAGTACTTGTAGCCCTGTGCCTTGATGGCATCCAGCATCTTAGCACACTTGCGGGTGCCGTTGCGGGTCATGCAGCGGGAGATGATCTCGGGCAGGGTCTTTTTGGTCACGCGGAAGCTGACCTCGTACTCCAGCCAGTGCTCGGGATCGGTACGATCCACATAGCCCAGATTCTGGGGAATGGGATTGTTGAAGATGATGCGGCCGGCGGTGGCATCCACCAGACCGGTGCGCTCCACGCCGTCAATGGTCATGGTGCGGCGCACCTTGATGGGTGCGTGCAGAGTGATGACGTGCTCGGCGTAAGCCATCAGAACCTCGTTCTCATCACGGAACACCTTGCCTGCGCCCTCGTCGTTTTCGCGGACGGTGGTCAGGTAGTAGCTGCCCAGGATCATATCCTGCGTAGGCACAGTAACAGGTGCGCCGTCAGAGGGCTTCAGCAGGTTGCCGGAAGCCAGCATCAGCATCTTGGCTTCACGGCAGGCATCCTCGCTCAGGGGCAGATGGACTGCCATCTGGTCGCCGTCGAAGTCGGCGTTGAATGCGGTACAAGCCAGCGGGTGCAGCTTGACGGCACGGCCTTCCACCAGCACGGGGTTGAAGGCCTGAATGCCCAGACGGTGCAGGGTAGGTGCACGGTTCAGCAGCACGGGATGACCCTTGATAACGGTCTCAAGGCTGTCCCAGACTTCGGGCTTTGCGCGCTCGACCATCTTGCGGGCGGACTTGATGTTGTTGGCAATGCCCTTCTCCACCAGATCCTTCATGACAAAGGGCTTGAACAGCTCCAGAGCCATCTCCTTGGGCAGACCGCACTGATCCATCTTCAGCTCAGGGCCGACAACGATAACGGAACGGCCGGAGTAGTCAACACGCTTGCCCAGCAGGTTCTGACGGAAGCGGCCCTGCTTGCCCTTCAGCAGATCGGAAAGGCTCTTCAGTGCGCGGTTGTTGGGGCCGGTGACCGGACGGCCGCGGCGGCCGTTGTCGATCAGGCTGTCCACAGCCTCCTGCAGCATACGCTTCTCGTTGCGCACGATGATGTCGGGAGCGCCCAGCTCCAGCAGGCGGCGCAGACGGTTGTTGCGGTTGATGACGCGGCGGTACAGATCGTTCAGGTCGGAGGTGGCGAAACGGCCGCCGTCCAGCTGGACCATGGGGCGCAGGTCAGGCGGCAGCACGGGCAGCACATCCATGACCATCCACTCGGGGCGGTTGCCGGAGATGCGGAAAGCCTCGACAACTTCCAGACGCTTGAGGATGCGCACGCGCTTCTGGCCGGAGGACTTCTCCACCTCGGCGGTCAGCTCAGCGCTCAACTGATCCAGATCGATCTCCTTCAGCAGAGTCTGGACAGCCTCAGCGCCCATGGCAGCCTCGAACTCGTCGCCGTAGCGATCGCACATTTCGCGGTATTCCTTCTCGGTCAGCAGCTGCTTCTTGTCCAGCGGGGTCAGACCGGGATCGGTGACGATATAGCTTGCAAAGTACAGCACCTTTTCCAGCAGACGGGGGCTGATGTCCAGCATCAGGCCGATGCGGCTGGGGATGCCCTTGAAGTACCAGATGTGGCTCACAGGAGCGGCCAGCTCAATGTGACCCATACGCTCACGGCGAACCTTGGCCTTGGTGACCTCGACGCCGCAGCGATCACACACCTTGCCCTTGTAACGGATGCGCTTATACTTGCCGCAGTGGCACTCCCAGTCCTTGGTAGGTCCAAAAATGCGCTCGCAGTACAAGCCGTCACGCTCCGGCTTCAGGGTGCGGTAGTTGATGGTTTCGGGCTTTTTGACCTCGCCGTAGCTCCATGCGCGGATCTGCTCCGGGGAGGCAAGGCCGATTTTAATGGAATCGAAAACGTTGTTTTCCATGAAACGAACCCTTTCTTAATCTCTAGTTGTTTCGATGATGACAGGCGACCTATAAAACCCGCTGCTCTCCCCTGTCTGCGGCGGCAGCACGCGCACCGCAGCGGGAAAACAGCCTATAAGGGGTTTATTCGTCAAAATCCACTTCATCGGAGGAAGCGGACTCTGCAGAGACAGAGTTGTCATCCTCCAGCACAGAGGGATCATCGAAACCTGCATCGGCGTCCTTGATGTTGTAATCAGTCAGTTCGCTCTCCTGCACCACAGTCTCGGTGCCGGCAACATCACGCATATCAAAGCCGGTCTCTTCGTCGTCGAAGTTCTGGCGCATATCGATCTCGTTGCCGTCCTTATCCTGCACGATCACGTCCATACCCAGAGACTGCAGTTCCTTCAGCATAACGCGGAAGGACTCGGGGATGCCGGGCTGCGGGATGGGCTCGCCCTTGACGATGGCTTCGTAGGTCTTGACACGACCCTCCACGTCATCGGACTTGACAGTCAGGATCTCCTGCAGGGTGTAAGCGGCACCGTAAGCTTCCAGTGCCCAGACCTCCATCTCGCCGAAGCGCTGACCGCCGAACTGCGCCTTGCCGCCCAGAGGCTGCTGGGTGACCAGAGAGTAGGGGCCGGTGGAACGGGCGTGGATCTTATCATCGACCAGATGATGCAGCTTGAGGTAGTACATATAACCAACGGTAACGCGGTTATCGAACTTTTCACCGGTACGGCCGTCGTAAACGGTAGTCTTGCCGTCACGATCCAGCTCGATCTTGGAGAAGTCGATGATGTGGCCCTTCTCGCCCATGATCTTGGGGAGCTTGGTGGGGTATGCAGGTGCATTCTCGCCGTGCCACATCTCGCGGGCGGTATCAAAGGTATCTCCGATGTCGTTCTCACGGGCAGAATCAAAGACGGGGGTCATGACCTTGATGCCGCAGGCCTTGGCAGCGTAGCCGAGGTTGACTTCCAGCACCTGACCGATGTTCATACGGGAAGGCACGCCCAGCGGGTTCAGCACAATGTCCAGCGGAGTGCCGTCGGGCAGGTAGGGCATATCCTCCTGCGGCAGGATGCGGGAAACGACACCCTTGTTACCGTGACGGCCTGCCATCTTATCGCCAACGCTGATCTTACGCTTCTGGGCGATATAGCAGCGGACGACCTCGCGCACACCGGGCTGCAGCTCATCGCTGTTCTCCGGGGTAAAGACCTTGACATCCACAATGATGCCGTATGCGCCATGGGGCACACGCAGGGAGGTGTCGCGCACCTCGCGTGCCTTCTCACCAAAGATGGCGCGCAGCAGGCGCTCCTCGGCGGTCAGCTCGGTCTCACCCTTCGGGGTGACCTTGCCGACCAGAATATCGCCGCTCTTGACCTCGGCACCAATGCGGATGATGCCGCGCTCGTCCAGATCCTTCAGGGCATCCTCAGAAACGTTGGGGATGTCGCGGGTGATCTCCTCGGGTCCCAGCTTGGTATCGCGGCTCTCGGTCTCGTACTCCTCGATGTGGATGGAGGTGTACACGTCCTCGCGCACGATCTTCTCGTTCAGCAGAACGGCGTCCTCGTAGTTGTAGCCCTCCCAGGTCATGAAGCCGATCAGGGCGTTCTTACCCAGAGAGATCTCGCCATTGCGCATTGCGGGGCCATCGGCCAGCACCTGACCGGCGGTGACGGTCTCGCCCACTTCCACGATGGGGCGCTGGTTGATGCAGGTGCCTGCATTGGAGCGGGCGAACTTGATCAGAGAGTACTCCTCCAGAGCACCCTGCTCGTTGCGCACAACAATGTGGTCGGCATCGGCCTTTTCCACAACGCCGTTGCTCTTGGCCAGCACAGCGGTGCCGGAGTCGGTAGCAGCCTTGTACTCCATACCGGTAGCAACAATGGGCTGCTGGGTGACCATCAGAGGCACTGCCTGACGCTGCATGTTAGAGCCCATCAGTGCACGGTTACAGTCATCGTTCTCCAGGAAGGGGATGCAGGCGGTAGCAACAGAGACCATCATTCGCGGAGAGACGTCCATGTAATCGACCTTCTCTGCGTCGATTTCCAGGATCTCGTCGCGGCGGCGGGCAGACACGCGGGGACGGACGAAGTGCTTGCCTTCGTCCAGCGGCTCGTTGGCCTGTGCCACAACGTACTCGTCCTCCACATCGGCGGTCATATACTCCACCTCGTCGGTGACGACCTGCTCAATGAGGTTGTTGTTCTCGTCGTAGACCTTCTTGACCTTGCGGTAGGGAGCCTCCACAAAGCCGTACTCGTTAATCTTGGCGTAGGATGCCAGATAGGAGATCAGACCGATGTTGGGGCCTTCAGGGGTCTCAATGGGGCACATACGGCCGTAGTGGCTGTAGTGAACGTCGCGGACTTCGAAGCCTGCGCGGTCACGGCTCAGACCGCCGGGGCCCAGAGCAGACAGACGGCGCTTGTGGGTCAGCTCAGCCAGAGGGTTATTCTGGTCCATGAACTGAGACAGCGGAGAGGAGCCGAAGAACTCCTTGATAGCTGCCACCACAGGACGGATGTTGATCAGCGCCTGCGGAGTGATGACGCTCTGATCCTGGCTCTGCAGGGTCATGCGCTCACGGATGACGCGCTCCATGCGGGAGAAGCCAATGCGGAACTGGTTCTGCAGCAGCTCGCCCACGCTGCGGATACGGCGGTTGCCCAGATGGTCGATATCATCGGTGGTGCCGATGCCGTAGCCCAGACCGTTCAAGTAGTTGATGGAGGACAGGATATCGTCGATGGTGACGGTACGGCCGATGAGCAGGTCGTGATCCTTCTTCAGGCTCTCCATGACCTCCTCGGCGCTGGAAGCGTTATCAAGGATCTTGCGCAGCTCCTTGAGGTTGCAGCGCTCGTTGATGCCGCACTCCTTGACATCCACGCCCTTGAATGCGGGGTAGTAGCTATCAATGATGGCCTGTGCGTCCACGCAGCCGTTGGTAATGACCTTGACCTTGTGGGGCTGATCCTTCATGGGATCATCGATCTTCAGCACGACCAGATCCACGCCGGCGGCATCGATCTTCTCAGCCAGCTTGCGGTCGATCTTCTTGTCGGCCTCGACAAGGATCTCGCCGGTGAAGGGATCCACCACGTTCTCTGCAGCCACATGGTTCATGATGCGGCGTGCCAGAGACAGCTTTTTGTTCATCTTATAGCGGCCGAAGCGGGACAGGTCGTACCGGCGCGGATCGAAGAACAGCATATCGATCTGGCTGGTAGCGGACTCCACCGTGGGAGGCTCGCCGGGGCGCAGCTTGCGGTAGACCTCCAGCAGACCCTCTTCGCGGTTCTTGGTGGTATCCTTTTCCAGCGTGGCCAGAATGCGCTCGTCCTCGCCGAAGTAGTTCAGGATGTCCTCGTTAGAGGACAGACCCAGTGCACGGCACAGCACCGTGACGGGCAGCTTGCGGTTCTTGTCGATACGGACATAGAACACATTAGCGGCATCGGTCTCGTACTCCAGCCATGCACCGCGGTTGGGGTTCATGGTGGCGCTGTACAGGTCGTTGCCCACCTTATCCTTGGCATGGCCGTAGAACACACCGGGAGAACGGACCAGCTGGCTGACGATCGCACGCTCAGCACCGTTGATGACAAAGGTGCCTGCGTCGGTCATCAGGGGGAAATCGCCCATGAAGATCTCCTGATCCTTCACCTCGCCGGTCTCCTTGTTCAGCAGACGGGCGGTGACGCGCAGGGGGGCTGCAAAGGTAACGTCGCGCTCCTTGCACTCCTTGATGCTGTACTTCGGCTCCTTATCCAGCCGGAAGTCCACAAAGCTCAGTGCCAGATTGCCGGTGTAGTCCTCAATGGTGCCGATATCGTGGAAGACCTCCTTCAGGCCTTCATCTAGAAACCACTGATACGAGTTCTTCTGCACCTCGATCAGGTTCGGCATACTGATGACTTCGTCGATGTGGGAGAAGCTCATGCGCTCGGTTTTGCCGAGCTTAACGGGCTTGACTTTCATCATAAAATCAACCACTCCTTACTTTTATATTCTACGGGATGTCGTATACACGGGTCAAATTTGAGCAGACACACATAATTCGACCCGCGTCCTGCGGAACGTTCCGGCGTTTTGCACAAACTTTTCGGGGCAAGCCCTCAAGCGGCAGCCATCGCAGTTCCCTTTTTGGCGCACTAGTCCATTATGTGATACTAATGCAGTATACACCCGAAAACCCCTGTTGTCAAGCCATTTTTCAGTTTTTTGCCGAAATAAATTTAATTTTCACTTTGTTTTCGCACGCCCGGCAGCGTGTAGCTGTTTGTCTGCCAAGTACTTGATTTTTTTATTTTGCACGTTCCTGTTCATAACACCCTTGTGCAATTTGTCTATCTTTACTCTTGTGCCCGGAAGTGTGACTTTTGCACTTCCCTGCCGCAAAAAAAGAGACCGCCGCACAAAATGCTGTGCAGCAGTCTCGTCCTGAAAATTTTATGCGATTCACTCGTCCAGATAATCCCGCAGCAGCTTTGCGCGGCTGGGGTGGCGCAGCTTGCGCAGCGCCTTTGCTTCGATCTGCCGCACCCGTTCCCGGGTCACGTTGAACTCCTTGCCCAGCTCTTCCAGCGTGCGGGCACGGCCATCCTCCAGACCAAAGCGCAGGGTGATGACCCGCTCCTCCCGGGGCGTCAGGCTTTTAAGGACGTGCAGCAGCTCCCGCCGCAGCAGCTGACGCCCGGCTTCGTCCACCGGGACACCGGCATCTTCGTCCTGAATAAAGTCCTCCAGATGGGCGTCCTCTTCCTCCCCCACCGGCGTTTCCAGACTGATGGGCTCCTGCGACAATTGCAGCAGCTCCCGCACCTTGTCCGGTTCCATATCCAGTGCGGCAGCGATCTCCTCAACGGTGGGCTCCCGTCCATTTTTATGCAGCAGGTCGCCCGCCGTTTTCTTGACCCGGTTGATGCTCTCTACCAGATGCACCGGGATACGGATGGTGCGTCCCTGATCCGCAATGGCGCGGGTGATGGACTGACGAATCCACCACGTTGCGTAGGTAGAGAACTTGAAACCACGCTCCGGCTCAAATTTTTCCGCCGCCTTCATCAGGCCAAGGTTGCCTTCCTGAATGAGATCCAGAAAAGGCAGTCCCCGCCCGGCGTAGCGCTTGGCTACCGATACCACCAACCGCAGGTTTGCTTCGCTCAAAGCGCGGCGGGCATCTGCATCGCCGGCGCGGGCAGCCTTTGCCAGTGCCATCTCCTGTCCGGCGGTCAGCAGCGGCACCCGGCCGATCTCCTTTAAATAGGTCTTGACCGGGTCATCCAGCGCCACTCCCTCTGAGGACAGCTCATTCTCCAGCCTGCCGATCTGTGCATCGTCCAGCACAGGCAGTTCGGCAGACTCTTCCTCTGCCAGATGGACGCCCCGCTGCTCCAGCGCAGCGTAAAGTTCATCCAGCTGCGCAACATCAAAATCCGTTTCCTCCATGGCGCGGCTGATCTGCTCCGGGGTCAGGGTGTGGCGCCGCGCCTTTGCGGCAAGGCTGCGGGCAAGTTCTTCCGTTTGCGACAATTTCTGCATGATTCCTGCTCCTTTTCTCTCCAGCTCCAGCCGGAGGGAAAACAGGGATCAGTCTTGTTCGGGCAGCGTCCCCTGCTTTTTTTCGCGCATCGACTGAAGATACTGTGTGATTTCATCGCCGGACATTGCAGCAGCTTTGCTTGCGACCGGCATCCCCCGGGCGATCCTGTCCAGATACAGATGGATATCCTCCGGGGTGCAGTTCACATCGCTGTATTGTGCCGCAAGTCGGCTCAGTTCATTCAATGCTTCTTCGCTTACAAATGCCCGCAGTGCCGTCAGGCTGAGCTCCACGCCCTCCCGGCTGCAATTGAGCATCGCTTCGTATAGTTCCTTCTGCTGCGGCTGGATGAATTGCTCCGCCGTCAGCTGCTGTTTAGCCAGTTCCAGATACCGCGGCTCCCGCAGGATGGCCGCCAGCAGCCGCTGCTGGGCGCTGGCGATGCCCAGTGCCTGACTGCCGCCTGCGCTGTATGGTACCTTGATCTGATCCATCTCGCCGGAATGCAGCCGCTCGTGGTTTTTCTCCCGGCGGTACTTGCCGCCTGCCCGCTTTGCTGCGGTGCCCAGCTGCGCCAGAATGGCGGTTTTGGAAATATTAGTTTCCTCTGCCAGCCGCCCGGCGTACACCTCCTGCTCGGTGGGGTTAGAGCGCTCGGCCAGCATTTCCACAGCTTCCTTTACATATTGCAGCCGCTGCGCATCCTGCGAGAGATCGTACTGATCCCGCAGGCGCTTGAGCCGGAAGTCCAGCGCGTTGCCCACCCCGTCCAGAAGTGCCTGAAAGCGCTCCGGACCATATTTTTTGATATACTCGTCCGGGTCCTTTGCACCGGGGATCTGCAAAACGCCCACCTTTACCGGGCTGTTGCGGAACAGCTCCAGCGAGCGCAGGGTCGCTTTCTGACCGGCCTCGTCCGAGTCGTAGCTCAGAATGACTTCGTCGGCATACTCGCTGATGATGCGCACCTGCCCGGGGGTCAGCGCGGTGCCGCAGGCGCAGACGGCAGTGTCGATGCCCGCCTGCTGCATACTGATGACGTCCATGTAGCCCTCGCACAGCACGAACCGCCGGGAGGCGCTGCGCTTTGCGATCTGCATGGCAAATACCGTCTCGGATTTGTGGTAGACCAGCGTCTCCGGGCTGTTGACGTATTTGGGCTTGGAGTCGTCCATCACGCGCCCGCCAAAGGCAATGATGTTGCCGCGCAGGTCAAAGATGGGGGTCATGACACGCTTCCAGAACAGGCAGTAGATGCGCCCGGACTGGCTGCGCTTGAACAGGCCGCTGGCATCCAGCTCCTGCTGGTTGTAGCCTTTATCCCGCAGGTACTGGTACAGCGCCTGCCCATCGTTGGGGGCATAGCCCAGCCCGAACCGGACGATGGTCTTATCGTCCAGTCCGCGCCGCCGCCAGTAGGCGCGCGCCTGCCGCGCCTCCTCCACGGTAGAGTTCAGGCAGGCATGGAAGAAGCGGGCGGCCTCCTTGTTCATGGAAAGCACCCGGCTGCGCAGGCGTCCCGTCTTATCGTCCTCCTGCGGTTCCGGCATCCCGGCGCGGGAAGCCAGCATCTTGATGGCTTCGCCGCTGCTGATATTGTTGATCTTTTTGACAAAGCTGATGGCATCTCCGGCTGCCTGACAACCGAAACAGTAAAAGCTTTGGGTGTCCGGGTACACATAAAAGGACGGCGTTTTTTCGCTGTGAAAAGGGCACAGCCCGCCGTACAGCCGTCCCTTGCGTTTGAGCTGCACATAGCTGCCCACCAGCTCCACAATGTCGGTGCGGCGGGTAAGCTCCTCGATGTATTCGTGTGGGATCATGTTGTTTTAAACGACCTCTCCAGTTTTAAAGGACGTGCCATTTCTGGGGCACGAACAGTTCTTCAAAGGTGCGGATGGCAAACTCGTCGCTCATACCGCTAATGTAGTCGGTGACGGCGCGCTCCCGTCCCTCCTGATAGGCCAGCTGCACATAAAAGTTGGACATCCGGTCTACATGGGTCAGGTAGTATTCGTACAGCTCCGCGATAAGCTTGTCCACCTTCTGCTCCTCACGCTTGGCGTTTTTATCCACATACACGGTAGTGTACATGAAATCCCGCAGAGCAAGGAACGCTTCGTATTCCTCCGTGCCCATGCGGACATCCCCCTCGCTGTGGGTGAGAATGCTGTTGATCATGGTGGTGATGCGGGCAGATTTGGTCTGTCCCAGCACTGCCGTGCAGTCCTTGGGCAGGGTGGCAGCGTCCAGCACTCCGGCGCGCACAGCGTCCTCGATATCGTGGTTGACAAAGGCAATCTGATCCGCCAAGCGCACGATGCGTCCTTCCGGGGTAGCTGCCCATGTGCCCTTGGTGTGGGTAACGATGCCGTTCCGCACCTCCCATGTCAGGTTGAGCCCTTCGCCGTCCTTTTCCAGCCGGTCCACCACACGCAGGCTTTGCATATAGTGGCGGAAGCCGTCCGGGCAAAGAGCATCCAGTGCCTTTTCTCCCGCGTGACCAAAGGGGGTATGTCCCAGATCATGCGCAAGGCTGATGGCCTCGGTCAGATCCTCGTTCAGGCGCAGGCCACGGGCAATGGTGCGGGCGATCTGCGAGACCTCCAGCGTATGGGTCAGCCGGGTGCGGTACAGGTCGCCTTCCGGCGAAAGGAACACCTGCGTTTTCTGCTTGAGACGCCGGAATGCCTTGCAGTGCAGCACCCGGTCGCGATCCCGCTGGAACACCGGGCGCAGCGGATCCTGCGGCTCCGGCACAGCTCTGCCGCGGCTTGCATCGCTGAAGGTCGCCCAAGGCGCAAAGGTGAGGTGCTCGATCTCTTCGGTTCTCCGGCGCACATCCATACAGATCCTCCTTTTGTTTTTCGGGTTTCTCCCCTCCCCTCTGCGCGCAGCCGATCCCAATTGCTGCGCTGCAGCAATTGTAGCACATCGGCCGTGTCGAAGGGGGAAGTTCGGTGTCGGTTTGCAAAAAAGACTTTGTTTTTTAAAATGGTGCGTAGAACGGGTCAGACACCGTTACCTGAGCGCTGCCCCGGGTCAGCTCCCGCAGCTGCTCCAGCAGCGGGGCTTCGGTGTGTTCCGGCATCTGCCAGCGCAGGGTGACACGGTCTGCAAACTCCGGCGGTGCCTGTTTTGCCCCGGCGGCATCAATGAGCAGGGACGCACGTTCGTAAAGGGCGTAATCCACCGTCACCTGCAGCTCCACCACACTGCGCACTGTGACGACCTCCGCGTTTTCCAGTGCGCGGGCGGTGGCGGTGGTGTAAGCGCGCACCAAACCGCCGGTGCCCAGCAGCACCCCGCCAAAGTAGCGGGTGACCACCACGATCAGGTCGGTCAGACCACTATGCTGCAGCACTTCCAATGCGGGCGTACCGGCGGTCTTTGCCGGCTCACCGTCATCAGAATAGCGCTCGCGGTTGCCCGCCCGAAGGCGGTAGGCGTAAACATTGTGCCGCGCGGTGCGGTTAGCCGTCCGCACCTGCTCCAGAAAGGCAACGGCGGCTTCCTCGCTGTCGACAAAGGAGAGCTGTGCGATAAAGCGGCTTTTTTTCTCTTCGTATTCGCCGGTGGCCGTGCCCCGGACGGTGCGGTAATCCTCCACGTTAGATCCTCCTGATAATAACTCAGAATAAGTATAACACAAACGGGCGCAAATAAAAAGACTGACGAAGCCTTGCGGCCCCGTCAGTCTTTTATAAGAAGAAAGCAGTTGATCACTTGGTAAAGATCTGGATCCACTGATGACCCCAGGTGCTGTTGCTGTTGTAGTAGTAGCCAACACTCATCTTGCGAGCCTCAGGGTTCAGGATATTGGCGCGATGGCCTTCGGAGTTCATCCATGCGTTGACGACCTCTTCAGGAGAGACGCTGCCCCATGCGGCATTCTCGCCGGTGGGGGTATCGGTAACGCCGTAGTCCTTCAGGACGGTAAAGCACTTGGAGCCATCGGGGCGGACGTGAGAGTTTACAACGGCGATCTCCTCGGCGCGGGTCTGTGCAGCGGCGGTCAGGTTGTCATCACCCATTTCCAGAGCAGTCAGACCGTACTTTGCACGCTGGGCGTTGACCAGATCCAGAACTTCCTGACGGTAGTCCTCGGTGTGAGAATTTTCGGGGTAAGAGAAGATCAGCACCCAGTAGTTGTTGTAGACGCCGCCCTCGTAGTGGCCAACGCTCACGGTGGTGGCATCGGCGTTCAGGATGCGCTCGCGGGTAAAATCGGTAGCCATCCACTGATCCATTGCGGCATCGGGGGTGGAGCAGCCGGCCATGTAGTTCTCGCCGGTGGAAACATCGCTGATGCCGTTCTCTGCCAGAACGGTGAAATCGCGCTGACCGTTGGGACGAACGTAGGAGTAAGAAACTGCCAGCTCCTCGGCACGCTCCATTGCAGCGGCATTGTGGCTGCTGTCGCCCAGAGCAACGGGAGCCAGACCAGCCTGTGCGCGCTCGTTATTGATCAGGGTCAGGAAGCTGCGCTGGTAAGCGTCTTCCTCAAAGTAGGAGTTCTCTTCCTCCACGGAAGCGGCAGCAGGCACGGCAGCCTGTGCTGCGTTTGCGGTGACGGGCTTGAAGCCTGCAAAACCAAAAACCACAGCCAGCGTCATAGCGGCTGCTGCGATATTCTTCATGGTACTCATTGCACGCTTCATAAGATTGCCTCCGGTCTGCTGCCTTATACAGTGTGATGTTGTATGCTGCAACTCGTTTGCAACTCTGTCGTATCACATCTGCAACTCTTGTGTCACAAGAGTATCACAAAACCATACAGACGTCAAGAGGTTCAAAGGCTAATTTGCAGAAAAAATACAGATTTTTTAAAATTTTCCCGTTCTTTTACCGCAACTCAAGCGTAACAAAAGCTCCGAAAACGTTACAGTTGTGTTGCGCTTCTCTTCAAAATCAGCCAAGTGCAACAGCTTCCGCACACTTTCCGGGCTGTTCCGATGCCTACCAGAGTGTATATTATCGGATTTTTATACATTATCTTGCATATCAATGCTTTGTGTACGCTTTTGTGGCGCTTTGTTGCGTTCCTGTCTGCATTCTCTTCTTATAAGGAGATTTCGTTTCAAATAAGCACACAAAAAAGGGGCTGCTGCACATCACTTTGTGCAACAGCCCCTCCGGGTTGTATTTTACTGTTTTTCCTTGCGGTCTCCCACAAGCTTTTTCAGTTCATCAAGAAAGCTTTCCACATCCGCAAACTGGCGGTAGACCGATGCAAAGCGGATATAGGCCACCTCGTCGATCTTTTTCAGTTCCTGCATGGTCAGCTCGCCGATGCGCACACTGGGGATCTCGCGGTCGTAGGAGCTGAACAGAGACTGTTCGATGCTGCTGACGGCGTGCTCCAGTGCTTCATAGCTGACAGGACGCTTGGCGCAGGCACGCAGCATGGCATTGAGCAACTTCTGCCGGTCAAAGGGCTCGCGGGAGTTATCCTTTTTAATGACCACCAGCGGCACCGTTTCCACCACCTCATAGGTGGTAAAGCGCATATGGCAGTTCAGGCACTCGCGGCGGCGGCGGATGCGCTCGTTGTCTTCAGTCGGGCGGGAGTCGATCACCTTGGATTCCTCCGCACCGCAATAAGGGCACTTCATCGTTTGTTCCTCCGCCTTAGTCTTTCTTTTTCCTGCGCTCGCTCCACAGCACCCATGCCGAGGTGGAAACGCACAGAGAGGTGTACACACCGCTGATCATACCCATCATCAGCGGGAACGCAAAGGTAAAGATGCTGTCCAGACCGTAGAGCTTTGCCACGATGCACATGACGCCCAGTGCCATCACGGTGGTGATGGTGGTGATCAGGGTGCGGCGGGCAGACTGGTTGACCGACTGGTTGACCAGCTCTTCAAAGCCAGCCTTTTTACCCATCAGGGCGCGGTTCTCGCGGATACGGTCGTACACCACAACGGTATCGTTGATGGAGTAGCCGAGGATGGTGAGCATAGCGGCGATAAAGTTGCCGTCCAGTGCGGTGCGCAGCAGCGCAAAGGTGCCGAACACCACCATCAGGTCGTTGACCAGCGCCAGCACTGCCATCATGCCGCCGGTCAGACCGCCGATGTTCTTGAAGCGCAGGGCGATATACAGCAGAATGAGCACCAGTGCAAACAGCACAGCCACCAAGCTCTTCTGCAGGAACTTGGTGCCCATGGCTGCGCTGACATTGCTCAGGGACAGCTGGGCAAACTGATTGTCCGGGTAGTTCTCATTCAAGGAATCCAGCAGGTTCTCCACCTGCTCGGTGGTCACGGTCTCGGTGCCGGGCATGGAGATCTTCAGGGTCTGGTCGCCGGTGGCTACGTTCTCGCCGGTCTGCAGGGTCAGACCGGTGTTTTCCAGCGCCGCTGCAGCGGTCTTTTGCACAGTGGCTTGGTCAAAGCTGCCCTCGTAGGACAGGGTGATCATAGCACCGCCGGTGAACTCGGTATCCAGATGCACACCGAACACCACGGCGCACAGCAGAATGGCTGCCATCAGGCAGGCGGAGATGGTCAGGAACTTTTTGCGCAGGGACACGAAATCCACCGGCTTCTTTTCCGCCTTTTCCTGCCCGGGCTTTGCAGCACCGTACAGCCACGGGTTGCGCAGTGCCTTGATGGCAGCTGCGCCGCGGATCATCACACGGGTAGCGAATACGCCAAACACGAAGTTCAGCAGCACGCCGGTGAGCAGCGTATAGCCGAAGGCGTAGATGGTGCCTGCGGTAGAGGGTCCGAAGGCGAAGAATACAAAGTGCAGTGCCTTGGCAAACAGGCCATCCGAGGGGCCGAAGGCACCCATGAGCACGATGGCCACGATGACGATAGTCACGTTGCCGTCAATGATAGGGGTCAGGCCGCGGGCAAAGCCGCTCTTCAGGGCGCCGTCCAGAGATTTGCCGTTTTTCAGCTCCTCTTTGATGCGCTCGGCGGTGATGACGTTGGCATCCACGCCCATGCCGATGGCCAGAATGATACCTGCGATGCCGGGCAGGGTCAGGGTAAAACTTTCAAATACCGGGAAGTAGCCGGACACAAAGGCCAGCGTAGCCGCCACCTGACCCGCCAGCGCGATGCAGGCCAGAAAGCCCGGCAGACGGTACAGCACCGTCATGAACACCACGATGAGGGCAAAAGCGATCAGACCTGCCAGCACCATGGCACCAAGGCTGTTTTCGCCCAGACTGGGGCTCACGGTAGAGTAGCTGTCCACGCTTAGGGCAAAGGGCAGCGCACCGGAGTTGATCTGGCGTGCCATCTTGACCACGGCATCCTGCGTAAAGGGATTAGAAGCCGAACTGGTGATGATGGCCTGTCCATCGGTAATGGCGGTGTTGACGGTGGCGGTGCTCACGTTCTCGTCGTCCAGCCAGATGCTGATGCTGCCCTTATCGGCGGCCAGCTTGGTGGTGGCATCGCCAAAGGCCTTGGCACCCTCGGTGGTAAACTTGAGGGCGACGTAATACTCTGAGCTGCCGCCGTTGCTCACAGCGCCGTACTGCGCCGAGGCGCTTTCGACCATAGAGCCGTCCAAAATCAGCTCGCCGTCCTTGCTGGCTCCCTCGCGGAAGGTCAGGTAGGCGGTGGTGCCGATCTCCTGAATGGCGGACTCGGGGTCAAAATCCGTCTCGCCGGACTGCCACGGGAACTCCAGGATCAGGCTGTCGGAATTGTTGTCCACATACAGCTCGTAGTCCGTCACGTTCAGCGCGACCAGACGGTTCTCGATAACCAGACGGGCGGCATCCAGCTGCTCGTCCGTGGCATCGTAGCCATCCGAGGGCACAAAGGTGACGTTGACGCCGCCTTTGATATCCACACCAAAGCGGATATCCTTTGCACCCTTGATATAGGTGGTGGTCACATCGCCGTATTTTGCCGCTACGCCAAAAAAGGCGGTGTAGACAAATACAACGATCAGCAGCGCGGTAACGACCAGCTGCCATGCTTTGCCTTTTGTTTTCATAAATCAGGGAACCTCCAAAAGCGGCGGCTGTGCAGCCGCAGCCGTTTTTGTTGTGAACCGCAAGTTTTGCCAACGGCTCCTCTCCTCACAGAGCAGCCGTCGTGCCGGCCTTTCTGTGATAAAACTCCCCTGCCGGCCCTGCAAAGAGCCCCGCAGAGGAGAATATACAAGTTATTTCAAGCCTTAGGCCATATCAGCCAGCAGCTTTTCCACAACGGCCAGACGCACACAGACGCACAGCAGCTCGGAAGCGGTCTCCACCTCGTCCAGACTGGGGTAAGTGGGGGCAATGCGCAGGTGAGAATCCTGCGGGTCCTTGTGGTACGGATAAGCAGAGCCTGCGCCGGTCAGCACCAGACCTGCATCCTTGCACAGTTCTGCCACGCGCTTGGCGCAGCCGGGCATGACATACAGGCTGATGAAGTAGCCGCCCTTGGGGTTGGTCCAGTGGGCAATATCGCCGCAGGGGGTGAGGTTGGCGGCAAAGGCAGTCTTGACGGCATCGAAGCAGGGCACCAGACGGCGGCGGTGCTTTGCCATGTGTGCCAGAACGCCCTCCTTGTTCTTCAGGAAGCGGACATGGCGCAGCTGGTTCATCTTATCGTAGCTGATGATCATCACTGAAAAGCGCTTGCACATATACTTCATGCTGTTGTCGCTGCAGGCAATGGCAGAAACGCCGGCACCCGGGAAGGTGATCTTGCTGGTGGAAGTGAACATGAACACGCGATCCTGCGTGCCGTACTTCTTGCTCACGTTCAGCAGAACAGGAGTCTCGATGATCTCCTCGGTCAGGTGATGGACGATGTAAGCCTCGTCCCAGAAGATCTTGAAATCCGGGGCTGCGGTCTTCATCTTGGCAAAGCGCTCGATGGTCTCATCGCTGTAGGTGTAGCCATCGGGGTTGGAGTACTGCGGCACACACCAGATACCCTTAATGGTATCATCCTCTGCCACCAGCTTTTCCACAACGTCCATATCGGGGCCGTTGGGGGTCATGGGCACGCTGATGAGCTCAAAGCCGAACTCTTCGGTGATGGCAAAGTGACGGTCATAGCCGGGCACCGGGCAGAGGAACTTGCGCTTTTCCACCTGAGACCAAGGGCAGGGAGACTCCGGGAAGCCAAACACATAACCGATGTTGATGAGGTTATACATCAGCTGCAGGCTGGAGTTGCCGCCCACGAACACCTCGTTGGGCTTTACGCCGAACACATCTGCAAACAGGGCGCGGGCCTCGCTCAGACCCTCCAGCTCGCCGTAGTTGCGGGCATCGGTGCCTGCATCCGTGGTGTAGTCGGTCATCTTCAGCAGGTCCATTGCCAGATCCATCTGGTGGGGGCCGGGCTTGCCGCGTGCCATATTCAGCTTCAGACCCTTTGCCTGAAACTCTTTATAAGCCTGTTCCAGCGCTGCCTTTTCAGCGGTCAGCGCAGCGCGATCCATCTCGTGATAATTTGCCATTGAATACACACTCCTTTATAGTACTTCCTATTACCCAATTCTATGGCTCGTCTTTTGCGGTATGCCCCTGCCAGAGAACACACGCCGCACGCTCCACATTTTACTATTATAGTACATTTTCCTGTCAGAAACAAGAATTTGAAAGCAAAAAGCCCTGCCAAAAGCAAAAAGCTTTCGAAACAGGGCTTTCAGGCGGGTGCGCTCCCCTGCTGTGCGGCAATGCCGTCAGCTGAGAGCGACCTGATTTTTATAGCGTTTGCGCACAGCGCCGTATTCCAGATGTGCTTCGCCGCCCTCCACAGTGTCCTCATCCACGGTCACGCGGATGATGGTGGCATCGCTGGGCACCTCGTACATGATGGGCAGCAGAATGCTTTCCATCACGCTGCGCAGACCGCGGGCACCGGTCTTGCGCTCGATGGTCTTGCGGGCAATGGCGTGCAGGGCTTCGTCCGTGAAGGTAAGCTCCACGTTATCCATGCCCAGCAGCTCCTTGTACTGCTTGACCAGACTGTTGCGGGGCTCCTTGAGCACGCGTACCAGTGCATCCTCGTCCAGATCATCCAGCACAGTGATGACCGGCAGACGGCCGATCAGCTCCGGGATCAGGCCGAACTTGACCAGATCGTGGGGCTCTACCTTGCGCAGCAAGGCGCGCTCGGCCTCGGTGGAGTTATCCTTCAGCGCACTGCCGAAGCCCAGCGCGGACTTATCGGTGCGGCGCAGGATATACTTGTCCAGTCCGTCAAAGGCACCGCCGCAGATGAACAGGATGTTGGTGGTGTCGATCTGGATGAACTCCTGCTGCGGGTGCTTGCGGCCGCCCTGCGGCGGCACGTTGCTGACAGTACCCTCCAAGATCTTCAGCAGCGCCTGCTGCACACCCTCGCCGCCCACATCGCGGGTGATGGAGGGATTTTCGCTCTTGCGGGTGATCTTGTCAATCTCATCAATGTAGATGATGCCGATCTGTGCCTTCTGCACGTCAAAATCCGCCGCCTGGATCAGCTTGAGCAGAATGTTTTCCACGTCCTCGCCCACATAACCGGCCTCGGTAAGGGTGGTGGCATCCGCAATGGCGAAGGGCACGCCCAGCATCTTGGCCAGTGTCTGTGCCAGCAGGGTCTTGCCCACGCCGGAGGGACCCAGCAGCAGCACGTTGGACTTTTGCAGCTCCACGTCGCCGCCCTTGCCGCTGAGGATGCGCTTATAGTGGTTGTAGACTGAAACGGACAGCACACGCTTTGCCTCGTCCTGACCGATGACATACTGATCCAGACCATCCTTGATCTCGGCCGGGGTCATGATGTTGATATCCAGATCTGCGGCAGCGGGTTGGACATGGGCGCGGCTTGCGCTTCCGCGTCCCGGACGGGCGCTTTTGGGCTGATCCGGCTTGTCAGAGAGTAGATCGTGGCACAGGCCGATGCACTCGCTGCAGATATTGACCCCGGGGCCAATGATCATGCGCTCCACTTCGTCCTGATGCTTGCCGCAAAAGCTGCAAACCAGATCCTTTTCGTTTTTGCCGGAATTGTTATTTGCCATAGCTGTTTTTCCTTATCCTGGATAGATTATAGCGGTTTACCGGTGGGCAATGACCTCATCGATCAGGCCGTATTCCTTTGCCTGCTGCGCGGTAAGGTAGTTGTCGCGCTCGGTGTCCTGCTGGATCTTTTCCAGCGGCTGGCCGGTGTACTCGCTGAGCATCCGGTTCATCTTATCGCGGATATAGACCATGTGCTCAGCATGGATCTTGATATCCGTAGTCTGGCCGGAAAGGCCGCCGCCCTGACCGCCGATCAGCGGTTGGTGGATCATGATCTCGGCGTTGGGCAGCGCAAAGCGCTTGCCCTTGGTGCCGCTTGCCAGCAGAAATGCGCCCATAGAGGCAGCCATGCCCATGCAGATGGTGGAAACATCGCACTTGATATACTGCATGGTATCATGGATGGCCATACCGGCACTGATGGAACCGCCGGGGCTGTTGATATACAGGCTGATGTCCTTATCCGGGTCCTGCCCTTCCAGATACAGCAGCTGCGCCACCACAAGGCTTGCGGTGGTATCGTTGACATCCTCGCTCAGCACGATGATGCGATCGTTCAGCAGACGAGAGAAAATATCATAGGAACGCTCTCCGTGCGCCGACTGCTCGACAACGTAAGGAACAAAACTCATAAAGTTCGCCTCCTGAAAATGGTTTAAGTTTATTGGCAAAATTGACCGATACGGGTTCCCTGTAAAGTTCAGCCGTACCGGTCAATTTTAACAACCTTTGATAAAACGCCTGCGGCGCTTTACAGGGCCCGGCACTGATTACTCAGCGTCAGCAGCCTTCTCAGCCTCTGCGGGCTTCTCCACGATGTTGGCGTGGCTCTTGATGAAGTCGATGGCCTTGGTGCGAGCCAGATCCTGCTTCAGATCCTCGAGGTTGATCAGCTCACGAACCTTGTCCTCTTCCATCTTGTACTGGTCAGCAATGCGCTTGATCTCGGCATTGATCTCGTCCTCGGAAGCCTCGATGTGCTCAGCAGCAGCAACAGCCTTCAGAGCCAGACCGATCTTGACCTGCTTCTCAGCCTGCGGCATGAAAGCGGCGCGGAACTGCTCCATGGACTGACCCATATACTTCAGGTAGTCCTCCAGACGCAGACCCTGCTGCTCCACACGGAAAGCAAAGTCGTTGACCATCTCGTCCATGCGGACATCGTACATAGCCTGCGGGATCTCGCCCTCCATGCTCTCGATGACCTGATCGACCAGAGCATTCTCGACAGCCAGATCATCCTGCTTGTCCAGCTGCTCCTGATTGTTCTTGCGGATGGAAGCCTTGAACTCGTCCAGAGTGTCGTACTCGGAGCAGTCCTTTGCCAGCTCGTCATCCAGAGCGGGCAGCTCCTTGTACTTGACCTCGTGCAGCTTGATCTTGAAGACAGCAGCCTTGCCAGCCAGCTCAGCAGCCTGATACTCGGTGGGGAAGGTGACGTTCACGTCGAACTCCTCGCCGGCGGAGTGGCCAACGACCTGCTCCTCAAAGCCGGGGATGAAGCTGCCGCTGCCCAGAGTCAGGTTGTAGTGCTCAGCCTTGCCGCCCTCGAATGCGACGCCGTCCACAAAGCCCTCGAAGTCGATATCAGCGATATCGCCATTCTGAGCAGCGCCCTCACGGGTCAGCTCACGGGCGTTGCGCTCCTGCACACGCTTCAGCTCAGCGTCCACAGCCTCGTCGGTAACAGTATGGACAGTCTTTTCCACGGTCAGACCGTTGTAGCTGCCAACCTTGACCTCGGGCTTCACGGCGACCTTAACGGTCAGGGTAGCGCCCTCTGCCTCGCTGGCAGAATCCACGGTGACCTCAGGACGGCCCACGGGCTCCACACCGGCTTCCTTAGCGGCAGCCTCAAAAGTCTCCGGGAACAGCTCGTTGATAGCGTCGTAGGTAAAGACGTCTGCGCCGTACATCTTCTCGATCAGAGCCTTGGGAGCCTTGCCCTTGCGGAAGCCCTGCACAGGGTACTTCTTGCCCTCTTTTTTGAAAACATCGGCAACAGCCTTCTTGAAGGCCTCTGCATCGATGGAGAACTGCAGTTCTGCCATGCTCTTCTCGAGCTTTTCACACTTGATGAGATTCATTTGTTTATCCTCCACTCAAATATTCTATTGCTCAGGGCAGGAAGTTTTTGCCCGGGGCAACCGCGCACCACGTCCTTGCTGTATGCACACGGAATGCGGGGACGCGCGCGCTCAATTGGGTGCAACAATCGCGTCAAAACTTATTATAGCACGCTCTGGACACAATTGCCATACCAAATTTTTAAATTTTGTCGTTTTTGCCCTTTTCTATCACCGTTAATTGATGCGGTAGGGGCAGAAACGCAGGCCATCGGCACTTACCAGCTTGTACCGGATGCCGTCCACCTCGCCCTGTACGGCAAACCGGATGGCGTTGCCATGCAGATGCCCGTAGAAGCAGGTCTTGATGCCGAACTCCTTCAGGGTGGCTACGATCTCCGGGGCACTGGTGCCGGTGTAGACCGGCGGATAGTGCAGGAACACCAGCTTTTCCAGCCCGGGCTCCGCAGCCTGCAAACTCATGCGCAGACGGCCGATCTCGCGGTTCATCACCTTTTCGTCGTGGGGCTCGCCCACATCGAACAACCAGCCGCGGGTGCCGCAGATAGCGTACCCCTCCACACTGTAAGAATTGTTATGCAGGATATGCAGGGTATCGAAGCCCTCGGCCTTGAGGTAGGCGTTCATCTTGTTGGCGGTGGACCACCAGTAATCGTGGTTGCCCTTCATGATGATCTTCTGCCCGGGCAGCTGCTGCAAAAAGGCAAAGTCCTTGCGGGTATCGGTCAGGCGCATAGCCCAGCTGATATCCCCCGCCAGCACGATGGTATCCTGCGGGGTGATGAGCTTGCGCCAGTTTTTCTCCAGCCTGTCCACATAATCGTTCCAGCCGGGAAAGATATCCATCGGCTTGGATGCGCCCAGAGAAAGATGGGGATCGCCAAGCACAAAAAGTGCCATAGTCTGTTTACTCCTGTTCTGTCTGTCCGCAGAAGCTTATGCCTGATAGCCCAGCGCCACCTCGGCGATCTGTTCCGGGGCAATGACGGTATCAAAGCGCTCCGGCTTGCTGCGCAGAGCGGCAAGGCTTGCCGGTGCGGCATGACCGGTGGCAGCCTCCAGCTGCTGCATGGCTTCAAAATCGTTTTCCGGGGCAGCTTTGCCCAGTGCGCTCAGCACACTGCGGGGGAACTTGAAGGGCGATGCGGTGGAAAGCACCACCATGGGCACGCCCTGACGCTTTTTCTGTGCAGTCACATGGAAGGCCACGGCGGTGTGGGTATCGCACAGGTAGCCATCCTTTTCGTAGCGGGCACGGATCTCCCCTGCCACCTCGTCCTCGCTGCTCCAGCCGCAGGAGAAGGTCTGCTGAATAGCGGCCAGCGTCTCGGGACGGACGGTGTAGCTGCCGGTGGCAGCCAGCTGCTGCATAAAGCCTGCCACCTCGGCATCGCTGCCGGTCACATGGTACAGCAGGCGCTCCAGATTGGAGGACACCAGAATGTCCATGCTGGGCGAGGTGGTCTTGAAGAACTCCCGCTTTGCGGTGTAAGTACCGGTGGTGAGGAAATCAGTCAGCACGTTGTTCTCGTTGGAGGCGCAGACCAGCTTGCCCACAGGCAGACCCATCTGCTTTGCGTAATAACCGGCAAGGATATCGCCGAAGTTGCCGGTGGGCACACAGAAGTCCACCTCGTCACCGAAGGTGATCTTGCCGGCATTGAGCAGCTGGGCGTAGGCGGCAAAATAGTAGACGATCTGCGGCACAAGGCGGCCCCAGTTGATGGAGTTGGCGCTGGAAAGACGGATGTTCCGCTTTTCCAGCTCGGCAGCGATGGCCTTATCGCCGAACACCTTCTTCACGCCGGTCTGGGCATCGTCAAAGTTGCCGCGCACGGCGTACACAGCAACGTTAGCGCCCTCCTGCGTTGCCATCTGCAAGCGCTGGATCTCGCTGGTGCCGCCGGTGGGGTAAAACACAGCGATCTCCACACCGGGGATATCATGGTAGCCGTCCAGCGCAGCCTTGCCGGTATCGCCGCTGGTAGCCACAAGGATCAGGGTCTTTTCGGTGCGTCCCAGATTCTTTTTGGCTTCCACCAGCAGCTTGGGCATCAGCTGCAGGGCGTAATCTTTAAAGGCGCAGGTCGGGCCGTGCCACAGCTCCAGGGCATAGGTGTCCCCTTCCACCGGGGCAAGATAGCCTGCCTTGCCGCCGAAAGCAGCGCCGTAGGTGCTGCGGGTGGCGTCGGTCAGGAAAGCGGGGTCGTAGTCGGTCAGGTACTCCCGCACAACGGCTGCTGCCAGCGCGGGATAGTCCAGCCCGCACAGGGCTTTTACATCCACCTGCGGAAAACTTTCCGGCACAAACAGACCGCCTTCATCGGACAGTCCCTGTGCAATTGCCTGAGAAGAGGTTACTTTGCGGTTCTGATCTCTGGTACTGAAAAACTGCATGGTCATCGCTCCTTTTCGCCACGGAACGTGCCGGGCACGTTCCCGGTTGTACGGCAAAACCCTCGTTCTGCCGCATACTTCCCACCGGTGCCACGGTTTCTGCCTAAGGTGTATCTGAAAACAAAGAAAATGACGAATATTTCGCAAGCACAAGCGGGATTTAAGGCAAAGAGCCGCAGGAATCCTTTGTGGATTTCAAGGCTCTTTAACGCAAAATCCAGCTGTGCTTGTAGAAATAGACTAAATTTTCGACTTTTCAGATACACCCTTAGGTCTCGCAGAGAAAGGCACCCTTTATAATATGTACCATCCAGCGCCCGCTGTCAAGAGGAACTACCTCTGCAACGTCAAAACGCACCGGTTCTTCGCTTTGGCCGGTCTGCTGCAAATACCCTTGTGCAGCGCAGATCAGCCGGTGCTGCTTGGCCGGGTCTACGGCGGCAGCGGGCCGTTGCAGCATCCCTTGGCTGCGGGTCTTTACCTCGCAGATGACGATGGTGCCATCCGGCTCCCGCAGCACAAGATCCAGCTCTCCCATGCGGGTATGATAATTATGTGCCAGCAGCTGCGCGCCCTGTTTCTGATACCAGCGGGCAGCGGCAGCTTCTCCCCTGCGGCCGGTCTCGGCGCGGTTCATTTGCCGCTCTCCGGCCAGTAGCCCTGCTTTTTAAGGAAGCTGCGGCGGTAGAACGGCTGGATGCCGTACTTCGCGATCAGCTCGTAATGCAGCTTTGTGGGGTAGCCCTTGTGCTTTGCCAGCTGATACTGCGGGTACTGCTTATCCAGTTCCAGCATATAGCGGTCACGGCTGACCTTGGCCAGCACCGAGGCTGCGCCGATGCTGGCGCTGGTGGCATCGCCCTTGACCACCGGCTGTGCCGGGATCTGCAAGCCTGCGGGGGTGCGGTTTCCGTCAACCAGCACCAGATTGGGCACGATGTCCAGCTGCTCCACTGCCTGCTGCATCCCGCCCATGGTGGCGTTCAGGATGTTTTCCCGGTCGATGACCTCCGGCCCCACAAAAACGATGCGGTAGGCCAGCGCTTTTTCGCAGATCTCATCAAACAGTGCTTCGCGCTTTTTCTCGGTCAGCTTTTTGGAATCATTGATGCCGTACACCGGGTTTTCCGGGTTCAGAATACAGGCCGCTACGCAAACAGGGCCGCAAAGTGGGCCGCGCCCAGCCTCGTCCACACCGGCAAAGCAGCCGTACTGGCTGCGCACCTCAGCGTCAAAGGCGTACAGCGGAGCCGAGATCTCCTCATCCGAGCGGCGCTTCATTCCTCGTCCTCCTCGGCAAAGTCGGCCAGATCATCCCGCTGCGGCGGGCGCTCCAGAGAGATGCGTCCCCACTTGCAGGCGCGGAACTCGTCCACCAGCATGATGGCACAGCGCTCGGTGTTCACCTCGCCGCCGCGCACCAGCAGCCCGCGCTTGCGGCCGATAGTCTCCAGCAGCTCGTAGGGCGGCAGTGCCAGCGTTTCGGCATCCAGCTTGTAGCGCTGTGCCACAAGGTCGGGATAGTTGCGGCGCACCTCGTCCAGCAGGTTCATGGCCAATTCTTCCACATCCAGAATGTCGTCTTTGATGGAGCCGATAAAGGCCAGATTGGAGGCGATGGTCTTGGAATCGAACTTTTTCCACAGCACGCCGGGCATATCCAGCAGATCAAACTTTTCGGTGCTGACCCACTGCTTGCCCTTGGTCACGCCGGGGCGGTCTGCCGCCTTGGCGCGGGCAGAGCCTGCAAAGGTGTTGATAAAGGTGGATTTGCCCACGTTGGGGATGCCGCACAGCATCACCTGCGTCTTGGCACCGCCCATGCCGCGGTTCTGGCGGCGCTCCAGCAGACCGGAAAGTTCCTTTTCAATAGCCGCCTTCACGGCGTTTGCGCCGCCCTTCTGCTTGGCGCTGATGGCCACGCAGCCGGCATCTGCAGCGTGGAAGTAGCGGATCCACTCCTCAGTCACAGCCGGGTCGGCAAGGTCGGCCTTGTTCAGCGCATAGAGCTTTGGCTTGCGGTCGGTGATGCGCTCGATCTCCGGGTTCAGGCTGGAAAGCGGAATGCGCGCATCCAGCAGCACAAGGCTGGCATCAACGTGCTGGATCTCCTGCTCCATCATGCGCAGGGTCTTGGTCATGTGGCCCGGGAACCACTGAATATTGTACTGGTTTGCAAACCGGGTATCCATTTCGTTCATTTTACCACCCCAAAATCTGTAAAGGGCATAAAGCACAGCAGCACCTTGCCCAGAATATCACGCTCGTCAATGCAGCCGACATAGGAGGAGCGGCTGTCCAGCGATTCGTTGCGGTTGTCCCCCATCACAAACAGGGTGCCCTCCGGCACCTTGAACGGGAACTGCACATCGTAGCCCAGATAGGTAGGGGCTGCAATGTAGTCCTCCTGTAAAAGTTCGCCGTTCACCGTGACCGTACCGGCGTCGTAGTCGATGCTGATGGTGTCGCCGCCCTTGGCGATGATCCGCTTGACCAACGGCTTACCGTAGACGGTGTAGCTGTCCACGATAACCACATCGCCCCGCTGCGGGGTGTAGCCTGCCGCCCAGACAATGAGCTTATCGCCGTGGGTCAGGGTGGGCACCATAGAGCGCCCGTCCACCTGAATGATGCGGAAGAAAAACGAAAAGATCAGTACCAGCACCAGCGCTGCGGAGATAAGCGCTTCGTACCATTCCAGTATGCCCTGTCCGCGCACTGCGGGGGCAGACTGCTGCTGTTTTTCCATAGCTTAGCCACCAGCCTTTCCTGATTTTACACATACGCCCGGGCTTTGAAAAAGAAAAAAGGGACAACAAGTTGTCCCTTTTCTCCCGGTTTCAAATCGGGGATGATCAAATATCGCTCTTGACCTTGGCAGCCTTGCCCGTACGGCCACGCAGATAGAACAGCTTTGCGCGGCGGACCTTGCCCTTGCGGACAACAGTGACCTTCTCAACGAAGGGGCTGTTGACGGGGAAGACACGCTCGATGCCGACACCGTAAGCCACGCGGCGAACGGTGAAGGTCTCTGCAACGCCGCCGTGCTTCTTAGCAATGACAGTGCCCTCAAAGGCCTGAATGCGCTCACGGTCGCCGTCCTTGATACGAACATCAACGCGGACGGTATCGCCAACGTTGAACTGAGGCTTTTCAGCCTTGATGCTGCCTTCAGAAATAATCTTCAGTGCGTCCATTTTTGAATCCTCCATTTGTTTTTAGACGTTCATGCACGGCATAGCCGTCAGAGGACCGCCCGTTTAATGATAAATACTTGTCATTAACCCCGCTGTGGTCTCAGCGGACACTAACGCCCTAATAGGATAGCACAAAACCGGCTTGAATGCAAGCAATTTGGCGAAAAATCTTGCAAAAATTTTCTGTTTTGCCTGATAGACGGACTTTTGCGCCGCTTCAGGCAAATAGCTGCCGGTCTGCCGTCAAAAATTTGGTGCGCAGGATATTGGCGCTTGCGGCTGGCAGGCCGAACTTTTCTTCCAGAAAACCGGTGAGCAGCGAGGGGTTCAGGTTCAGCTCCTGCGCGGCGGGCAGGCAAAGTTCCAGCTGCACAGTGTCCCCCAGTGCGGTATAGCGCAGCTGCGGGATATGCTCTTTAAGGTCTATGATCTTTTTGCCGCGCTTGCTGTGCTTTTCCACAGGGGCTGTTTCCAGTGCATTATACTGCTCCAGCACCGCAGCGGCAGCCGCCGGGTAGCTGATGCGGTAACAGGCAAAGGCGATGCTGTCCGCCTTCATCTCCACCGGAGCTACCCGGGTAACATGGATACCGGCGGGCATGATGGCGTTGAGGGCGGACTGCCACTGGGCAAAATCCGGGGCTTCGGCTTCGGTCTTGACGTCCACGCACTCGCACTCGCTCTCCTGCCCCAGCGAGAGCGGACAGGCAAAGGTCATGTAGATATGGGGGTTAAAGCCAAGCGTATGCCACACCGGCAGACCGCTGCGCTTGAGCACCCGCTGCATCACCCGCTGCAAGTCCAGCAAGGAGATATAGGAGGCTTCATTTTTCTTTTCAAACGAGATTCTGACTGTAATCAAAGCAGGGACCTCCTAACAGATGGTTGGCACCGCAGGCGTTGCAGGCACGGTTGCAGGGCGGGGTGGTCTGGGCAGCCAGAGCCTTGTTGTACTCCCGCACCAGATACTCGTGGGTGATGCCGTAGTCCATATGCGACCACGGGGTCACCTCGTCCAGCGCGATGGGGCGCTGGCAGTAGAAGGCGGGGTCGATGCCCAGATCTGCAAAGGTCTGCATCCAGGTATCGTACTTGAAGCACTCCTCCCAGCCGTCGAAGTAGCAGCCGCGCTTATAAGCCTCCACGATGACCGGGGCAAGGCGGCGGTCGCCCTTGGCGAACACGCCCTCCAAAAAGCTGGTGGTACTGTCGTGGTAGTTCACCTTGATCTTGCGGCTGTGCACGCTTTCCAGCAGGTGCTTCTGCTTGGCCTGCAGGGTCTCGGCGGTATCCATGGGCACGAACTGGAAGGGGGTGTGGGGCTTGGGCACAAAGCAGGCGCAGCTGATGGTCACCTGCACGCCGCGTCCCTTGGCGTGGTTCGTGTTCTTGTAGTAGAGGTCTACCACCTTCTGGGCGGTCTCGGCAATGCCCTCGATATCCTCCATGGTCTCGGTGGGCAGACCCATCATGAAGTAGAGCTTGACCGAAGTGTAGCCCGCATTGAAAGCGATGGTGCAGGTCTTTTCGATCTCGTCCCAAGTGACGTTTTTATTGATGACGTTGCGCAGACGCTGGGTACCGGCTTCGGCGGCAAAGGTCAGTCCGCTCTTGCGCACCTTGGTGGTTTTTTCAATGAGGCTCTGGGAGAAGTTGTCCACGCGCAGGGAGGGCAGCGACAGGCTGACGTGCTCCTTGGGTGCCCACTCGTTCAGATCATCCAGCAGCTCTTCCAGCTGACCGTGGTCGGAGGTAGAAAGACTGGAAAGACTCAGCTCCTCGTAACCGGTGTTGGCACACAGATCCTGTGCGGCCTTGTTCAGCAAACTGGCATCGCGCTGGCGCATGGGGCGGTACAGAAAGCCCGCCTGACAGAACCGGCAGCCGCGCACGCAGCCGCGCAGCACCTCGATGCTGGCGCGATCCTGAATGGCACCCACCATGGGCACCACAAAGTTGGTGGGCGGGGCGAACTGGTTCAGATCCTTGATGATGGCCTTGGTGATGCGCGTCGGAATGCCCGGCTCGTTGGGGGTGATGGCCTTTACTCTGCCGTCCTCGTGGTAGGTGACATCGTAGAAAGCCGGGATGTACACGCCCGGGATCTTTGCAATGTTGAGCAGCAGCTGCTTTTTGGAGATGCCCTCTTTTTTCGCCTTTTCGATCTCGGCGCAGATGGCGGGCAGCTGGTTCTCGCCCTCGCCCAGCTGGATGACGTCAAAGAAATCCGCGATAGGCTCCGCATTGCAGGCGCAGGGGCCGCCCGCTACGATCAGCGGCCAGCGGTCGTCACGGTCTTTGGAATAGAACGGGATGCCAGCCAAGTCCAGCATGGCAAGGATATTGGTATAGGAAAGCTCGTACTGCAAGGTAAAGCCCACAGCATCAAAGGCCGTAAGAGGGTCTTTGCTCTCCATGGTGTACAGCGGCAGCTGCAGGCGCTCCATCTCTGCCTTCATATCCAGCCAGGGCATAAAGGCGCGCTCACACCACCAGTTTTCGTGGCTGTTGAGCAGCTCGTACAGGATCTTTTCGCCCAGAAAGGACATTCCCACCTCGTAGGTATCCGGGAAGCAGAAGGCAAAACGCACATCCACCTTATCCTTTTCTTTATAGATACTGCCGGGCTCGCCGCCGGTATAGCGGCCGGGCTTCTGCACCCGTCCCAGCGCTTCTTTCAGTTTGGGATCAAACATCGGGTCCTCCATAAACAATCCGTTTTTTGCGTTCTTTTTATTTTACCCCAAATGTGCCGGTTTTGCAATCGTTTCCGGCGGTTTGTGTACACTTTCCGTATTTTTGCCGCCAGAGCGCCCCTGCGCACGCCGCCATCTGTGCACCGTCCAGCGGCGGGATTGGCAAAAGGTTGAACAGTCCCGTCAGAAGATTCGCTGCCCAGAACGCGCTGCCGCGGATGGTGGCAGCTTGCGCAAAACGCACCGCCCATACCCCGGCAAGGGCAAAATTGACTGCGGGCCCGGCGGCAGCAAGCACGAACCTCTGGAGTGGGGAGAACCTCTCCCCTGCCGTACGCATACAAAAACCGGTCATGGTCACCTCGATGACCGGCAGACGCCTTTGCTGGATGCAGTAGACAAGGATGTGCCCCAGCTCGTGCAAAACAGCCGCCAGCAGTCCCAGCCGCAGAAAGCCACTGGCATCAAAGTAGAGCAGCAGGTACACCACACCGCACAGCAGCACCGGGTCCCGGAATACAAGCTTCCCCACCCGCAGCCGGTTCACGGGGCATTCTCCAACAGGGCGGCGGGGTCGCAGGCAGCGCCCTGCTGCCACAGTTCCAGATGCAGGTGCGCACCGGTGGCGCGGCCTGTCTGCCCTACTGTGCCCAGTGTCTGCCCGGCCTGCACCACCTCTCCCGGGCGGACATAGAGGTATTGCAGGTGTGCGTAGCGGGTCTCGCAGCCGTCCGGGTGCAGGATGCGCAGATGGTTGCCGTAGCTTGGGCTGTATGCCGCTGCAGTCACTACCCCGCCCTGCACCGCTTGCACTGCCGTGCCCGCCGCGCAGGCAAGGTCAAGTCCCCGATGGAACGCAGACTTGCCGGTAAAGGGGTCTGTCCGCGCGCCGTAGGCGTCCGAGACGCGCCACGCCGTGGTATCCAGCGGAAAGCAGTGCTTTTGCGTGTTCCGGGCAGCCTGCACCGGCAAAGCTGCCAGCAGACAGAGTGCCAGCCCTGCCAGCACAAGTGCCATGATACCCCACCGCCGTCTGCGTATTTTTGCTGCCTGTCCGCTCCGTTTTGCCCGCATACGCTGTCCCCCCTATCCTGAAAAGTGTATGCACAAGCGGCAGGCAGGAGAATACAAACAAAAAAGAGCCGCCGCACAAATTTCTGCGCAGCAGCTCTGGTTTTTGTTTATATGATTTTACAGATCAGCGCCGGAAAAAGCTCCCGATGCGTTCCAGCAGGCTCTTTTTCTTGGGCGCGATGACAGCAGGCTTTGCAGCCGGGCGGGGTGCAGCGGGCGTTTTCGGCGCGGGCTGCGCAGAGCGGGGCTTGTTGTTCAGCATCTGTTCCAGTGCCTCGTAGTGGTCGGGCTGCTGCGCCGCCGGGGCGGCATTCTCTGTCTTTTCCGGTGCGGGCTGGAACACATGGGGCAGCTCCTGTTTGAGCTGTTCCACGGTAACTTCCTGACAGACTGCCGCCGGTTTTTCCGTTTCCGGGGCGGAGGTGGTGCACTTCCACGGCTCGGGGCGCTGCCAGTCGTTGCGCAGCAGCTCGTACATACCCATCTGGCCGTTGACCAGCGGCTCACCCTCGGCGGGCTTCACCTTCTGATAGCTGCCGCTGGCATCCATGACCCGGGCGTTGACGTTATCCCGCAGCTGCAGCTGAAGGATATCGGTGAGCTTTTGCACCAGAACAGGATCCTCCACCCGCACGCCTACCTCCACACGGCACTCAGTATTACGGGTGAGGAAGTCACCGGAAGCAATGTAGATGCGGGTGTGGGTGCCATCAAAGAAGCTGTAAATGCGGCCATGCTCCAGATACCGTCCCACCAGACTGCGGATGTGCAGATTCTCGGTCTTGCCGGGCACCTCTGCGCGCACGCAGCAGATGCCGCGCACGATCATATCAATGCGCACCCCGGCGCAGCTGGCTTCCTGCAATTTCAGGATGATATCCCGGTCGCTGATGGAGTTGTTTTTCAGGATCATGGAAGCCGGGCGGCCCATGCGGGCGGCAGCGATGACGTGATCCATCTCGTCCAGCAGCACGCTCTTGAAGCGCAGCGGGGCAACCAGCATCTTGTCGCTTTCCTCGGTGAGCTGCTGCACGGCCAGATTGCGGAACACTTTGGAGGCTTCCTCGCCGATGCGCTCGTCTGCGGTGATGAAGGAATAATCGGTATACAGTTCGCTGGTTTTTTCGTTGTAGTTGCCGGTACCGATCTGGGTGATGTAGGAGTAGCCCTCTGCGCCCTTGCGGGTGATGAGGGTCAGCTTGGAGTGCACCTTGTAGTCCTCGAAGCCGTAGATGACGGTGCAGCCAGCGCTTTCCAGCTGCTTGGACCAGTCGATGTTGTTCTGCTCGTCAAAGCGGGCGCGCAACTCCACCAGCGCTACTACTTCCTTGCCATTTTCGGCGGCTTCCATCAGCGCCTGCACGATCTGGGACTCCCGCGCCATGCGGTAGAGGGTCATCTTGATAGAGATGACATCCGGGTCCTGTGCGGCCTTTTTGAGCATGGTGATAAAGGGACGGATGGACTGGTACGGATAGCTGAGCAGCACGTCATGCTTCTGCACCTCGGTGGCAAGATCATAGTCCGGCGGCGGCAGCATGGGGCGTGCGGGGGTGTAAAACAGCGCCGGGTGGCCCTCGGCCTCCATGCGGCCGGAAAGCTTAAAGAAGAAGCTCAGGTCCAGCGGGCTCTTTTGCAAGAACACCCGCTTGCGGGTCAGTTCCAGACGGCTGCACAGCAGCCGCTCCACCTCCGGTGCGGGGGCGGGCGTGATCTGCAAACGGACAGCGGCCAGCTTGCGGCGGCGCCGGAGCAGCTCGGTCATGATCTCGCGATAATCAATATCGTGATCCATCATACCTTCTTTCACGTCGATATCCGCGTTGCGGGTGACCCGGAACAGGCATTTTTCCTGAATGGAATCCTTGCCGAAGATGCTGGACGCATAGTGCAGCACCAGCTCTTCGGTGAGGGCAAACTGCACAGCGCCGTCCTTTTTGATAAAATGCATCCGCTCCATCTGGCTGGAGATGGGCACGATGCCAAGGCTCTGCTCCTGTGTGTGCTTTTCCTTGAGCAGCACGCCAAGGTAGATCTCCTTGTTGCGCAAAAACGGGAACGGGTGGCGGTTATCTACGATCTGCGGGCTGAGGATGGGGAACAGTTCCGACTGGAAGTATTTTTTCCAGAGATGCTCTTCTTCCTTGGTCAGGTGGTCGAAATCCACCTTATGGTAGCCGTTCTCTGCCAGATTTTCCAGCGCCTTTGCGTAGAATTTATCGCATTCCTCCTGCAGCTGCGCCGTTTTGGGCATAATGGCGGCCAGCTGCTCGGCGGCGGTCATGTTGGTCTTGTTTTCCCGCTTTTCCTTTTTGGTCTTGCTCTGCTCAAGGTTTGCGCGCTCCTGCAAGGAGCCCACGCGCACCATGAAAAACTCGTCCAGATTGGAGCCGTAAATTGCCAGAAACTTGATCCGCTCGCCCAGCGGGACGTTTTTGTCCTTGCCCAGCGCCAGAACGCGGCGGTTGAAATCCAGCCAGCTCAGTTCGCGGTTGATAAAGATCGATTCGTCACTCATAACAATATATCTCCGTATTTCCTCTTTGACCAAGGCAGAAAGCGGGCTGCGCCCTAGCGGACATACGCCTGCCCTGCCCATGAATCCACCATTGCTTGGGTAATGCCCGGCACCTGCGCGGCATCCTCCACCTGTGCAAACGGACCGTACTGCGCCCGGTAGTCCAGAATAGCCTGTGCATTGCGGGGACCGACGCCGGGCAGGGTGCACAAGGCATCTGCATCGGCTGTGTTCAGCTCCACCTGTGTGTACTCCGCCAGCGCCTTTGTGTCCGGCAGTGTCTGCGGGGTCTGTGCTTGCAGCGGCACTGCAAACCGGAACGCCAGCCCTGCACAGATCCCTGCGGCGGCAAGGCACAGCAGAAGAAACAGCCCCTCGCGGTGCTTTTGGTTCGGCATAGGTCCTCCTCCCCATTCTACCTGATTTTTTGCTAAAAAGAAAGCCCTCTGCGGGAAAATAGCAGAGGGCTTTGCACAAATTTTACACGGATTTTTCAGCAGCACGCACCATGCGGTACAAAACCTCCACAGCAGCGCCACCGGCGGCATCCGTCAGGGTGATCTGCTCGGCGGCAAGGCGCAGCTCTGCCGGGGCATCGGCTGCCACTGCGCTATGCTCTACAGCCTGCACCAGTTCCAGCATGGGCTGACCGCCCGCCAGCGCAAGAACCTGCTCCGCGCCCACCTGCGCCATGGCGCAGACGGTGTCCAGCATTTCCCGGCCAGAGATTCGCTTCGGGGTGAGAACAAGAGTGTCCGGGGCGATACGCTCGCCCAGCAGGGCAACACGATCCCCGATGGCCTTTTCAGCCAGCGAGATCAGGGGCACAGACTTGCTGTCCTGATACAGCAGCACCCGCAGCACCTGCTCGGGGCGGATGTCGGCGGCGTTTGCCAGCAGATACGGGGTCCACTCCTGCCGCAGATGGCGCTCCAACGCATTGCTCATGCGCAGCACCCGGGTGGTGCCGTCCTGCATCTGCACGGCGACACCCACGCCGGGGGTATCCGGCAGGCAGGTAAAAAGCTCCTGCTGCTGGGCAAAGCTGCACAGGGGTACCCGGTTGCCGTCGGCATAGTGGTAGGCCATGGTGCCGCCGCACACCAGCGCAGGCGCTGCCAGACGCACGCTGCCCAGAATGGAGCGCACGGCGCGCGGAGAGCGCTGCGAAAAAACAGTCAGTCTGCCGCCGCGGCTGCTGAACAGCTGCAAAACATCCCGCACCACCTGGGTCAGATTGCCATCCTCGCCCAGCAGCAGGTTATCCAGATCACAAAGCACCAGAGTGGATGCCAGAGAATCGTTCATGTGTTTTTCCTCCTGAGTGTTGCGAGAAAATGGGTAAAGTAGTCCGGCAGCTCGGAATCGAACCGCAGCTGCTCCCCGGTGATGGGGTGGATAAAGCCCAGCGTTTTGGCGTGCAGGCACTGGCCGTGCAGGCTGGTGATGCAGTTGTGAGGGCCGTACACCGGGTCCCCCGCTACCGGATGGTGGATGGAGGCCATGTGTACGCGGATCTGATGGGTGCGGCCGGTCTTTAGGCGGCATTCCAGCAGGGTGAACTCGCCCAGCCGCTCCAGCACCTTGTAGCCGGTGTAGGCGTACTTGGTGTGAGGCTCGCTGGCCGGGTAGACTGCCATTTTTTTGCGATCGGTCTTGCTGCGGCCAAGGTTTGCTTCCACAAAGCCCTCGTCCTGCGCAAAGCCGCCGTAGACCACCGTCTGATAGGCACGCTCCACGCTGTGCACCGCCATCTGCCGGGAAAGGCCGATGTGGGTGGCGTCGTCCTTTGCCACCACCAGCAGGCCGCTGGTGTCCTTATCGATGCGGTGGACGATGCCAGGGCGGATCTCGCCGCCAATGCCGGAAAGGCTGCCCTTGCAGTGCCACAGCAGGGCGTTGACCAGCGTGCCGTCCGGGTTGCCGGGTGCGGGGTGCACCACCATGCCCTTGGGCTTGTTGACCACCAGCAGGTGGGCATCCTCGTAGACGATATCCAGCGGGATATCCTGCGGCACAGCCTCGATGGGCTTTGCGTCAGGGATCTCCAGCAGCACGGTGTCTCCTGCCTTGAGTTTCAGGCTTTTGGCCACAGCCTTGCCGTTGCACTGCACATGACCCTCGGCCACCAGCGCTTGCAGCGCCGAGCGGGACAGGCCGGTGTCCTCGCCGCTGAGAAAGCGGTCGATGCGCTGCCCGGCAGTCTCCTGCTCTACGATAAATTCACGCTGTTCCATGGTTTATTGCTCCTTGGCGGCATCATCGGCATGGAGCTCATCCAGAAAGATCACCAGCACCCACAGTGCCACGCCCACGCAAACACAGATATCCGCAAAATTGAACACAGCAAACCGCATGAACAGCAGGTTGATGTAGTCCACTACCTCGCCGTTGAGCACACGGTCGATCAGGTTGCCGATACCACCGCCCAGCACCAGCACCAGTGCTGCCTGCTGCAAGCGCTTGCCGCGGCTGCGGAAGAACAGCCCATAGGCCACTGCCAGCAGCGCCGCACTGGTGGCGATGATAAGGAACAGCTGCTTGCCGCTGAGCAGGCTGAAAGCCATGCCCTGATTGAGCACGAACCGCAGCTCCACCACATGGGGGATGAGCGGCATAGCGCCTACCGGCTGCAACGCCTGCACCGCCCACAGTTTGATCAGCTGGTCGATGCCGACCAGTGCCGCCACAGCCGCCAGATTAAAGAGAACAAATGCCATTAGCTACCTCGTTTCTGTTATAAAAAACGGCGCTCCCCGGTCAAGGGAGCGCCGCCCTTTTACAAAACAGATTTGTATTGATGCGGGACGCTTATGCTTCCACAACGCTGGCGCAGCGTGCGCACAGAGTGGGGTGTGCAGGATGGCTGCCGATGGAAGCAGAGTACTTCCAGCAGCGCTCGCACTTGTCGCCGGTGGCGTGTGCAGCTGCAACGCCCAAGCCCTCGACAGCGCTGGCAGCGCCGCCCTCACCCTTGACCAGCTCCACATGGGAGACGATCATCAGGTCGGCCAGCTCGTCCATGGGGATGCTGTTCAGCAGGTCATAGACGGCATCGTTGCAGTACAGGGTGACGGAAGCTTCCAGAGAAGCACCGATCAGCTTTTCAGCACGGGCCTGCTCCAGCACCTTCTTGACCTCGTCGCGCACGGCGATGAGCTGTGCCCACTTTGCCTTGAAGGCATCGTCGGCGGCGTACTGGCCGGCCTTGGGCATCTGCTCGAACACCACATACTTGTTCATACCCTCGGTCTTGGGCATGAAGTCCCAGATCTCCTGACTGGTGAAGCACAGGATGGGGGCAATGATCTTGTCCAAAGCGACAAGGATCTTGTACATAGTGGTCTGGGCTGCCTTGCGGGCGGTGCCGTTGGTGCAGTACAGACGATCCTTGGTGACGTCCAGATAGAAGTTGGACATAGCCACCACGCAGAAGTTGTACACGGCGTGGTAGACCTTGTTGAAGTCGTACACAGCGTAGCCTGCGTTGGTGTTGACGATCAGGTCATCCAGCGCAGCCAGTGCCCAGCGGTCGATATCCTGCAGCTGGTCGTCTGCCACACAATCGGTGTTGGGGTCAAAGCCGTCCAGATTGCCCAGAATAAAGCGGGCGGTGTTGCGGATCTTACGGTAAGCTTCGCTGAGCTGCTTGAAGATGTTCTTGCCGGCGCGCACGTCCACGGTGTAGTCGGAAGAAGCCACCCACAGGCGGATGATATCGGCGCCGTAGTCCTTGATGATCTCGCTGGGCTCCACGCCGTTGCCGGCGCTCTTGTGCATCTGCTTGCCCTGCTCGTCCACCACCCAGCCGTGGCACAGCACGGACTTATAGGGTGCACAGCCCTTGCTTGCAACACTGGTCAGCAGGCTGGACTGGAACCAACCGCGGAACTGGTCGCCGCCTTCCATATACATATCGGCGGGGAAACGCAGCTCGGGACGCTCGTCCAGCACGGCGGCGTGGGTAGAGCCGGAGTCGAACCAGACATCCATGATGTCGGTGTCCTTCTCCCACTCGGAAGCGCCGCACTTCTCGCACACTTCACCTGCGGGGATGATCTGCTCGGCATCGTACTTATACCATGCGTCAGAGCCTTCCTTGCGGAACAGGGCGCTGACAGCCTTGATGGTAGCGTCGGTGATGTGGTAGGTGCCGCACTTCTTGCAGTAGAAGGCGGGGATGGGCACGCCCCAAGTGCGCTGGCGGCTGATGCACCAGTCGTTGCGGTCACGCACCATGCCGGTCATGCGGTCATGACCCCAATCCGGCATCCAGGTGACGGTATCAATTGCCTTGTACACGTCCTCGCGGAACTTGGCAATGGAGCAGAACCACTGCTCGGTAGCGCGGAAGATGATGGGGTTGTGGCAGCGCCAGCAGTGGGGGTACTGGTGCTTGATGTGCACCTGACCCATCACAGCGCCGGAAGCAGTCAGGTCGGCCAGAATGGTCTTGTTGGCTGCCCACACGCGCTGACCAGCGTACTTGCCGGCCAGCTCGGTCAGGTAACCACCGTCGTCCACAGGCACGGTGATAGGCACCTGCGGATACTTCTGGCAGACGTTGAAGTCGTCCACGCCGTGGCCGCCTGCGGTGTGCACGCAACCAGAACCGCTTTCCAGCGTGACGTGGTCGCCCAGAATGACCCAGCCCTCCTTGGGCAGGTAGACGTGGTTGTAGCGCATCAGCTCGAACTCAGCGCCGGAAACAGGCTCGCCCACGATCTCGTAGTTCTCGATGTGGCAGGCGTCCATGACGCTCTTGACCAGATCGGTGGCCATGATGTGGTACTCCTCGCCGATCTTGACGAAGGAATACTCGAACTGACCGTTCAGGCAGATAGCCTCGTTGGCGGGCAGGGTCCAGGTGGTGGTGGTCCAGATGACGAAGTAGGTCTTATCCATGGGGATGCCGTACTTTGCCAGCACACCGTTGGGATCCTGCGAGACGTGGAAGCGCACAAAGATAGAATCGCAGTCGTCCTCACCGTACTCGATCTCGGCTTCTGCCAGCGCGGTGCGGCAGTCCGGGCACCAGTACACGGGCTTGAGACCCTTGTAGATGTAGCCCTTCTTGGCCATCTCGCCGAAGATCTCGATCTGACGCGCTTCAAACTCAGGCTTCAGGGTCAGGTAGGGGTGCTCGAAGTCACCGATAACGCCCAGACGCTTGAACTGGTCGCTCATGATGTCGATATGCTCGGTGGCAAACTTTTCACAGATCTGGCGCAGCTCCAGCTTGGAGATGTCCTTCTTTTTGTCGCCGACCGAGGACAGAGCCTTCAGCTCAATGGGCAGGCCGTGGGTATCAAAGCCGGGCACATAGGGAGCCTGATAGCCCTCCATGTTCTTTTCGCGGATGATGATATCCTTGATGATCTTGTTCAGGGCAGTGCCCATGTGGATATTGCCGTTTGCATACGGAGGGCCGTCGTGCAGAATGAACTGGGGCTTGCCCTCATTGTGCTTCATGAGCTGGTTGTACAGGTCGTTGTCGTCCCAATCCTTGAGCATGACCGGTTCCTTTTTGGGCAGGCCGGCACGCATCTCGAACAGGGTCTTGGGCAGATTCAACGTACTGTCGTACTGCGATTTGTTCTTAGCCAATGGTTTACACTCTCCTCTATTTTTGCGTTGGGTGCCTTACTCGCTGAACTTGACGCCCTGAAAAGCATCATAGTCCGGCTCGTCCGGCTTCATATCAGCAGGAGGCGGGTCCAGCTTGAGCTGGCTTTCGTCCTTTGCCCAGAAATCCTCGCTGCTGTCAGCCGCCTTGTCGTCATCGGCAGGGGCGGCAGGTTCGGTGGTTTTGGTCGTTTCGGCAGGCTGCTCGGCCGGAGCTGCTGCAGCGTCGGCTGCGGGGGCAGCATCAGGCTGTGCGGCGGGCTGCTCTGCGGCAGTCTCCTGCGCAGGCTCTGCGTCCTGTGCGGGGGCGTCCTGTGCAGCTTCCTTGGTTTCCTTCTGGAACTCCGGCAGACGGCTCAAAGACTCCACATGGCTGCGGTACAAATTGAGCACATCGGCCTTGAAGCGGGTGACCTCCAGACGGACGCGGTCGTACTCCCGTTCCTCCGCCATACGCTTCTCATTAGCTTCGTTCTCGATCTCGTCTGCGCGGTCGCTTGCCTTTTGCAGCAGCTCGTTGGCATCGCGGATGATATCGTCGCCCCGCAGATTTGCGCGGTGGATGATCTCCTCAGCCTTCTGGTTTGCTTCGCGGATCACGTTTTCGCCCATGCGCTGAGCATTGATCAGCGCACTCTTGAGCATATCGCCGTCAGCCTCAAAGCTTTGCAGCTCGCCCTTGAGCTTCTGATTCTCTGCGGTCAGATCTGCGATCTGCTTGCGCAGCTGCTCTGCCTGCGCATCGTTCTGCTGCAGCTGCTCCTCGACCTTGTCCAGAAAACGATCCACGTCCTCTGTACGGTAGCCGCGGAGGTTTTTTTCAAATTGTACAGAGCGGACATCCTGCGGAGTCAGCATAGTCATTTCCTCCCATAGCTTTTAATATTGAAAGAACTCAATGATCGAACGATCTTTTTTACTTTTCCCGGGCAATGCGGTCAGCCGGAAGCGGCCCTTGCCGCGCACGGTGAACACATCCTGCTCGTATACGGGGGCATGGGGCTTTTCTACCGGCAGATGGTTGATTTCTACCCTGCCCGCTTCGATCAGCTCCGCAGCAGTACCGCGGCTGACGTGCAGCATGGCAGAAAGCACCGCGTCCAGCCGCAGGGAGGACACGGTGGCAGTGAGCAGCTGCCGCTCCGGTGCCGGGAAAGCCGGGATCTCTTCCGGCTCCAAAAGACGGGTGGACACCTCGGTGCGCCCCGCCTGACACAGCTCCCGGCAGATGAGCTTTGCCGCCGGCTCCAGCGCAAACACATAGGCTGTGCCCGGCGCATCGGCGGGCAGCAGGATATCGCCCAGTGCTTCGCGCTTGAGGGCAAGCCCCATCAGGCTGCCCAGATAGTCCTTGTGCGCCGGAAGCGCCGCACCGGGCAGCGCCCGGCACTGCAGCTGTACGCAGCGCACCGGACACTCGCCGTAGCTGTACTCCGGCTCCAGACAAAGCACCCGGCGCTCGGCTTCGGGCCAGCCGCCATCAAAACGCCAGCCGTCCCGCACACCGGCACGCCCCAGTGCCGCCCGGGCAAGATCCTGTTCCCGGTCGCTGAGGAACGCGGAGTACCGGGCTATGCCGCGGGAAAAAGCCGCATCGGCAAGATCCTCGATATGCCGCATGAGATAGCGTTCCTCATCGTTGCGGGCGGGCACAAAGCCGCGCACCGCACCGGCCGCCGGATCAATAGAATGCGCCATTGTTCTCCAGCTCGTCCAGCAGGTCACCCATGATATCCACGTTGTACGGGGTAATGATAAAGGTGCTGTTGGCTACGCGCTTGATCTGACCGTTGTTGGCATAAGCCACGCCGGACAGGAAATCCACCAGACGGCGGGAGACTTCCTTGTTGGTGGACTCCAGATTCAGCACCACGGTACGCTTGTTGTTCAGATGGTCGGCAATGGTGCTGGCATCCTCGAACCGCTCGGGCTTGACCAAAACCACCTTGAGCTGGGTGGTAGCGTGGATATTGACCACCTTGTTCTTTTTGCTGGTGCCCTCGGCAGGCTCTTCGGTCTCTTCATCCATCCCGATGCCGACGCCGCTGTTGTTGTTCACCATCTGGGGGCCGTCATCGATGTACTGATCCTCGTACTCGTCCCCTTCACCCATCAGGCCCTTTTTAATGCTATCCAGCAAAGACATAATTATCTGCTCCTTTCATTCGGGCAGCGCCCGGCTGCCTGGCGTTCTTTGCAAAAAGAATGCAAATAGCTTTTACTATTATCTGATTTTTTGCAGCAGATGTCAATAACTACAAAAGTTTTCCGTCATATAAATTTTGTCCCGAGACGATTATTTCGTCATAAAGCCTTACCTGACTGACAGAACCGTCCGTTCCCTTGGGCAAAACAAGGATGTAATCCCCTTCCGTGACCAGCGGATGGTCAGCATCCACGGGGTCGATCTTACAGAAGCGGGCAATGTTGCCGTACTTGACATACACGCCGGGGATATAGTTTTCGCCCTGCGTTTCGGCCTCGGTGCCGTCCTCCTTCAGGTAGTGCACCGCTGCAGCAGGCACCCGCAGACCGGTGCTTTCCCCGGTGCTGATGCGGGCACGGGCGTGGTTGAGACACAGCACGTCGCCGTTGATGGAATTGCAGTGCAGCACAAAGCGGGCAACATCCTTTTCTGCATCAACGGTCACCTCGGTGACGGTAGCGCGCAAGGCGGCATCGCTCTGGCCGGGAAAGCTGATCTCCACTGCCGTGCGCAGGGGCTTGCCGTCCGAACCCAGCAGCTTTTCGGCCTGCTTTGCCGAGCACACACCGGCGTACTGCCAGCTGAACCCGGCCACCAGCTTGCCTACACAGCCATCCAGCGGCATCTCGGGGTCGGAGTCCAGATAGGCCTTGAGCTGCTCCGGGCTCTGCGCCAGAATGTCCGCAGCACCGGCGTTCAGCCGTCCGCTGCTGGCAGCCCGGACAAAGTAGCCGGTGGTGGGGGCGGTGATCTGGGTGGGGTTGCCCAGCTGGGCCTGCACGGTCTGTGCCTGCTGGGCAAGCAGCGCGATCTGATCCGCAAAGCCGGCGGTATCGCCGGTGGTGATCCACAGCTTGTTCTGCGCCAACAGGTAAGCATCGGCGCTGCTGTCCACATCGCTGTAGCGGTCGGTGTCCAATGCATCCAGCAGATCGTACAGTGCGCCGGAGCGCTCCTTGAGCAGACCGTCCAGCTGGGTGGCTGCGGTATTCTGGGAGCGCTGCAACAGATCGATCTGGCTGGTGAGCTGGGTCAGCTGCTGGCGCAGCACCGCCTGATTGGCGTCGGTGTACAGCTCTGCAACGGCAGTGCCCGCCGACACCCGCTCGCCATCCGAGACAAGGTAGCCCAGATTGCCGTTACCGGAAATGCAGGTTTCGTCAAACAGCAGCACGCCGTCCGCTTCAATGGTATCGGAGATGGTGATGGGCAGCGCCGTTTCGTAGACGTTCTGAGGGAAAAGGATGTGCGCCGCCTGCCAGCAGACATACACTGCCGCCGCCAGCAAAAAGGTGGCCATCACAACTGCCAGCGTGGTGAGCGCAGAGAGCTTGTGGCGCGGTTCCTGAGGGGTTTCCGGCATAAGGATCATCCTTTCGATAAAAAGTCTTGGGTCAGGCGCAGGGCGGTCTGCCGCACGTCCTCAGCCCCGGCATCCAGCCATGTGACCCCGTCCATGTGGCGGAACCATGTCAGCTGGCGCTTGGCGTAGTTACGGGAAGCCTGTTTGAGTTTTTCAGTGCAGGCATCCAGCGCTGCAGTCTGCTCAAAATACGGAAAAAATTCTTTATAACCGATGGCCTGTGCGGCGGTGCGGAAGGCTTCGCGGTTGTGCCAGACGTATTCCGCCTCGGCTAAAAGCCCGGCTTCCAGCATTTTGTCCACCCGCAGGTCGATGCGGCGGTACAGCGCTGCACGGTCCGGGAAGTCCAGTCCCAGCACAAGGCTGCGGTAGGGACGCTCCGGCGGCAGCGAATCGGCCTTTTGTTCGCTAAGACGCTTGCCGGTGGCGCGGTAGTGCTCCAGCGCCCGCAGCACCCGCACCTTATTATTGGGGTGGATGGCAGCGGCGGCTTCCGGGTCCACGGCTTGCAGTTTTGCATACATGGCTTCCGGGCCGATGGCTTCCAACTCGGCGGTCAGCTGCTCGCGCAGGCCGTCCGGGGCTTTTTCGGCGGTGAAGCGCACCCCGTACAAAAGGCTCTGCACATACAGTCCGGTGCCGCCTACCAGCAGCGGCAGATGCCCCCGGGCGGTGATATCCTGAATATACTCCCCTGCCAGCGCGGTGAAATCCGCCACGCTGAAGGTCTTTTCCGGGGTGAGGATGTCCACGCCGTGGTGCGGGATGCCGCAGGTCTCCTGCGGGGTGATCTTGGCAGTGCCCACATCCAAACCTCTATAGATCTGCATGGAGTCGGCGCTGATGACCTCGCCGGAGAACCGCTGCGCCAGCGCAACGCCCAGCGCGGTCTTGCCGGTGGCGGTGGGGCCTACCACAGCCACCACGGCGGGTTTTGCATTACACGATGCGTCCAAACTGCTTTTCCAACTCCTTTCGGGTAAGTTTGAGCACGCAGGGACGACCATGGGGGCAGAAAGGCGGCACCTCGCCGGAGAGGATCTTCTCGGCCAGTGCCATAAGCTCCTGCGGGGAGGACTTGTCCCCCGCCTTGATGGCGGCGCGGCAGGAGATGGAGTGCAGCACCCACTCGGTGTGCTCGTTCAGTGCGTCCCGGCTGCCCTTGAGCAGGCGGTCGGCGATCTCCACCAGCAAGTCCTCGGCGTTCTGCGGCTCTACGTCCGCAGGCACGGCGCGCAGCAGCACGGTACTGCCGCCAAAGTCCGCCACATCCAGCCCGGCGTTTTCCAGCAGGGGCTGGTTTTCCAGCAGCGCCTGCTTTTCCTCTGCGGAAAGGTCGATGGCGGCGGGTTGCAGCAGCAGCTGGCTGGGCACGTTGCCGTAGTTGGCAGCAAGTTTTTCGTACAGCTGGCGCTCATGGGCGGCGTGCTTGTCGATCAGGCACAGCTCGTCACCCCGCTCGGCCAGAATATAGGTGCGGAAAACTTCGCCCACATACCGCAGCGGCTCTTCTCCCTGCGGTACATCAAAGCCCAGCTGCTCCGGCTGTTCCGGCTGTTCGGGTTCTTCCGGCTGATAGGGCACCGTGGCGGCTTCGATCTCCGGAGCGGCGGGTACGGTGTTCCATGCCGCCATGTGATCCAGCAGCGGGTCGGCTGCGGTGTCCGTTTCCGGGTGCACATCCAGCTGCGCTTCACCGGCAGCTGCCCGGAAGGGCTGCAGCGCGGGCTGGACTTCGGTTGCATCCGGTTTTTCCGGGCTGTGGAGGGTGACCACAGGATCCAGAATGTCCTCTGCGGGGGCAGACTGCCGCCACGAGGGCACAGCAGCAGCCACGCGGGCAGGCTGTGCGGGCTGTACCGGCGGGGTATCTGCCGTAAAAGCCGGGGCTTCCCAGCGCTGCGCGGGCAGCGTACCGGGGTCTGCCTGACCCGGAATCACGGCAGAAAATCCCGTAAAGTGATTATTCTTTACAGAATTTTCGTTCTTTGTATCGTTTTCTTTTTCGGATTTCTCATTTTTGTCCGCTTCAAAGGTAAAGCGGCGTTCCCCGGTGCCGGGCTGTGCCAGTGCCAGCTTGACCGCATGATAAACGACATCGAACACGTCGTTTTCCCGGGCAAAGCGGGCTTCGATCTTTGCTGGGTGGACATTGACGTCCACAAGATCGGTGGGCATTTCCAGCAGCAGGATGCCGCCCGGGAACTTGCCCTGCATGGTCGTTCCCTTAAAGGCCATTTCCATGCCCGCCATGATGGTGCGGTTGCGCACATAGCGGCCGTTGATGTAGAAATGCTGCATACTGCGGCTGGCGCGGCAGCTTTTGGGCGGGGTGATCAGACCACTGACCCGGTACAACCCTTCCTCGGAGTGCACCTCGATGAGGTCGCGGCTGAACTCCCGGCCAAGCACCGCATAGGCGGCGCTGCGCAGCTGACCATCGCCGGGGGTGACATATTGCAGCTTGCCCTCCCGGATGAATTTGACGCTGACCTCCGGGTGGCTGAGTGCAACATGACCTACGTTATCTGCCACAAAGGTGCCCTCGCTGGAGTCCTTTTTGAGGAACTTCATGCGGGCGGGGGTATTGTAGAATAGGTCCTGCACCCGGATGGTGGTGCCCACAGCACGGGCGGCAGGCTCCCTGCCCTGCTCCTCGCCGCCGGCGATGCGGTAGCAGGTGGCAAACTCGTCCACCTCGGTGCGGGTGAGCAGCTCTACCCGCGCCACGCTGGCAATGGAAGCCAGTGCTTCGCCGCGGAAGCCCAGCGTATGGATGCTGTTCAGGTCGTCCGGCTTTTCGATTTTGCTGGTGGCGTGGCGGATGAAGGCTGTCGGGATATACTCAGCATCAATGCCGGTGCCGTTATCGCTGATTTCGATCAGCTTTACGCCGCCGGACTCGATGCTGACGGTAACCTGCGTTGCACCGGCGTCGATGGAGTTTTCCAAAAGCTCCTTGACCACCGATGCCGGGCGCTCCACCACCTCACCGGCGGCGATCAGCTCAGCGGTATGCTTATCCAGAACATGGATGACTGCCATGGTATTTTCCCTCCCCTGTGGTTGATTTTATGGTCAGCCGTTCAGGCTGCCCTTGAGGGTCTTTTTCAGCTCGTACAAAAAGTTCAGCGCTTCAATGGGAGTAAGCGTTTCCACATCCACGGTCTCCAGCTTTTCCATCATCTCGCTGGGCACTGCCGGGGAATTGTACTCCTGCAAGGCGTCAAAATCCATCTGCTCCACCTTGTTTTTGGGGGCAGATGCTTCCAGCGTGCGCAGCACCTCGTGGGCGCGGCGGGTCACGCTGCCGGGCAGACCGGCCAGCTTTGCCACCTCGATGCCGTAGCTGTCGTCGGCGGGGCCGCGCACGATGCGCCGTAGGAAAGTGATGTCCTCGCCGCGTTTTTTGACCGCGATGTTGTAGTTTTTTACGCCCTCTACGGTGCCTTCCAGCTCGGTCAGCTCGTGGTAGTGGGTGGCGAACAGGGTCTTGCAGCCCAGTCCTTTGGCAGGGTCTGCGATATGCTCCACCACAGCGCGGGCAATGCTCATGCCGTCAAAGGTGGAGGTGCCGCGGCCGATCTCATCCAGCACCACAAGGCTCTTAGCGGTGGCGTTTTTCAAAATTTCGGCCACCTCGGTCATCTCCACCATAAAGGTAGACTGGCCTGCGGCAAGGTCGTCCGATGCACCGATGCGGGTGAAAATGGCATCCACCACGCCCACATGGCAGCTGGCAGCCGGCACAAAGGAGCCGATCTGTGCCATCAGCGCAATGAGGGCATTCTGACGCATATAGGTAGATTTGCCCGCCATGTTGGGGCCGGTGATGATCAGGCAGCGGTCGGTGGTGCAGTTGAGGGTGGTATCGTTGGGCACGAACATACTGCCCTTGAGCACCTGCTCCACCACCGGGTGACGTCCCTCGGTGATGGTCAGCACATCACTGTCGTCCACCATGGGGCGGCAGTAGTTATTTTCCGCTGCAACCTGCGCCAGCGCAGCCAGTACATCCAGCTGGGCGATAGCATTGGCGGTGCGCTGGATACGGTCCAGCTGGGCACCGATGCTCTCCAGCAGTTCGTCAAACAGGCGGCGCTCCAGCGAGATGAGCCGCTCGTGTGCGCCAAGGATCTTGCTTTCCAGCTCCTTCAGCTCCTGCGTGATGTACCGCTCGCCGGAGGTGAGGGTCTGCTTGCGGATATAGGTCTCCGGCACAAGGTTTTTGTAGGAGTTGCTCACCTCGATGAAGTAGCCGAACACATGATTATAGCCGATCTTCAGCTTGGGGATGCCTGTCTCCTGCCGCAGGCGGGCTTCCAGCTGCGCCAGCACCCCCTTGGTGTTGTCGCGGATGGAGCGCAGCTCGTCCACCTCGGCATGGTAACCCTTGGCAATGACGCCGCCATCCTTGAGGGTGGAGGGTGCGTCCGGGTCTACTGCGGCATAAATGCGCGCCTTGATATCCTCCAGCGGGTCGATGCTGGCGGCAAGCTCGGAAAGCTCCGGGCAGCTGCAGCCCTCCGCCTGCTTGCGCAGACCGGGCAGACGGTCGCAGGTCTGGGCAAGGGTGTAGATCTCTTTGGGGGTGGCAGAGCCGTACACCGTGCGGGTCATCAGGCGCTCCAGATCCGCGATGTAATGCAGTTCCTCGGTCAAATCGCCGCGCACCATGGTCTGGCGCACCAGTGCCTCCACGGCGTTCAGGCGGTGGTTGATGAGCGGGCTGGAAATAAGCGGCTGCTCGATCCAGCTGCGCAGCATCCGCTTGCCCATGGCAGTGCTGGTCTTATCCAGCACCCACAGCAGGGTGCCGCGCTTTTCGCGTCCGCGCAGGGTCTCGGTCAGCTCAAGGTTTGCCCGGGTGACCGGTGAAAGCCGCATGAACTGGGCTTCGTTGTAAGTAATGACGGTCTTTAGCCGCTCCACGCCCTTGATTTGGGTATCGTGCAGATATTCCAGCAGCGCGGCCATGGCAAAGCGCACCAGACCCTCGGCAGCTATGCCGGTGGTCTGCGGCCAGTCGCGGCCAAACTGCTCTTCCAGCGCAGACGCCACCAGCCCCGGCGCATAGCGTTCGTCCTCGACCAGCTCCACCGAGCAGTTCATATTCTTCTTGATGTAAGCGGTCACCTCGCGGCAGTCCAGCAGACCGGGGTTCAGCAGTACCTCGCTGGGGTGGTAGCGGCACAGCTCGGTAATGACCGCCGGGGCGATCTTATCCGCCGTCAGTTCGGTGATATGCGCCGTACCGGTGGAAACATCCGCAAAGCACAGACCGGCCTTTTTGCCCTTGAGGTACAGGCTGGCAATGTAGTTGTTGCGGTCGTCCTGCAGCATACTGCTTTCAATGACCGTGCCGGGGGTGACCACCCGGATGATGTCCCGCTTGACAAGCCCCTTGGCTTTAGCGGGGTCCTCCACCTGCTCGCAGATGGCCACCTTATAGCCCTTGGCGATCAGGCGCGCCACATAGCCCTCGTAGCTGTGGAAGGGCACGCCGCACATGGGGGCGCGCTCCGCAAGGCCGCACTGCTTGCCGGTAAGGGTAAGATCCAGCTCCCGGGACGCCGTGACGGCATCATCGAAGAACATCTCGTAAAAATCGCCGATGCGGTAAAAAAGAATTTCGTCCTTGTGTTGATTTTTGATCTCAAGATACTGCTGCATCATGGGCGAAAGCTCTGCCATGGTTTTTCCTCTTTCCCTTGTATGGTTCCGTCAGCCGGTTTGCGGGCTGTAACCGCCGGTGCAAACAAAACGCGGTCTGTGTTGCACAGCCGCGTTCCGATGAAAACTCTGCTCAGTGGCAGCCGCCGCAGGTGGAGCAGCTGCCGGTGCAGGAGGCAGAAGGCTCCTGCACGGTCATGGGGTCGCCGCCGTTCATGGCGGTGTTGATGATGGCGTCGATATAGTTGACCAGATTCTCGCACTCGCGCTTGGCCTCGTTATATGCCACCATACCCTCGTTGCCCATGATCTGACCGTAAAGGCTGTTCACCTTCTCGTTCAGCTCAGCGATGCGGGCATCGTCGCGCTCGTTCTTGCCGATCTCATTGTTCAGATCCATGCGGGCCAGATTGAACTCGCCGATCAGGTTCTGCAGCTCCTCATCCTTATCGTTTGCCTTGCGGGCCTGATCCAGAATGACGTAGCGGGGGTCGGTCTGCAGTGCCATAGCGGCACGCTTGAAAAGATCAATGCAATCCATGATTGGGTTCTCCTTGTTGTTTTTATTCTTTCTGGGGCAGTTTACCCCGGAATCACGTTTTTATGCTTCCACTTCGCCCAGCAGCACAGTGGCGCGGGCACCGGTAAGATGTACGGTCGCGTAGCTGCCCAGCAGTGCCGGGTCGGCGGCAAACTCCACGGTCAAATTATTGTCCAGTCGGCCGGAAAGGGTGCCCTCGTTGCGGCCGTAACCTTCCACCAGCACCCGGACAGTCTGCCCTACCTGCGCCTTGACCAGCGCCATGGCGATCTCGTCCTGCGTAGCCAGCAGGCGGGTCATGCGGTCGGTCTTTTCCTTGCGGGGGGTGGGGTCCGGCATTTCGGCAGCCTTGGTACCGGTACGCTTGGAGTAGATAAAGGTGAACAGCTGCATATAACCCACCTTGCGCACCAGTTCCAGCGTTTTTACAAAGTCCTCCTCGGTCTCGCCGGGGAAGCCCACGATGATATCGCTGGAGAAGGTGATGCCGGGCACGGTCTTGCGGGCGTATTCGATGAGCTCCAGATACTGCTCCACCGTATAGTGGCGGTTCATCTGCTGCAAAAGCCGGTCGGAACCGCACTGCACCGGCAGATGCAGGTGCTTGCACAGCTTCGGCTGGGCGGCGATGGTATCAATGAGCTTATGGCTGGCGTCCTTGGGGTGGCTGGTCATAAAGCGGATGTGATAATCGCCGGGCACGGTGCACAGCAGGTTGAGAAGGTCGGAGAAATCGATCTGCTCTTCCAGACCCTTGCCATAGCTGTTCACGTTCTGACCCAGCAGGGTGATCTCCTTATAGCCCGCTTCCACAAGGCTGCGGAACTCCGCAAGGATATCGCCGGGCTTGCGGCTCTTCTCGCGGCCGCGGACGTAGGGCACGATGCAGTAGGTGCAGAAGTTGTCGCAGCCGTACATGATGGGCAGCCATGCGCGGAACTCGCTCTCGCGCCGGATGGGGATATTCTCCACGATGACCGGACGCTGGGCAGGGTCCAGCAGCACCCGCTTATGCTTTTGCAATTTCTGGGCAACAAGCTGCGGCAGGGTGTCGATGCCGTCCACGCCGAACACCAGATCCACATAGGGGTAGCTCTTGCGCAGCTTTTCCACAACGTGCTTCTGGTTAGCCATGCAGCCGCACAGGCCGATGATGAGACCGGGCTTTTTTTCCTTGAGCCCCTTCAGCGCGCCCACGTTGCCGAACACCCGCTGCTCGGCGTGCTCACGCACAGCGCAGGTGTTGAACAGGATCAGGTCGGCGTCCTCGGGCTTATCGCACAGGCCGTAGCCGATATCCACCAGCACGCCTTTGATGCGCTCGCCGTCGTTGACGTTCTGCTGACAGCCGTAGCTGTGCACAAAGGCCAGCGGCGGGGTGTCGTAGGTCTGCCGCACCAGCTCGGCGGCAACGGTATTATGTTCAAAGTTAATGTATTCCAAAAAAACCATCCTTCTCCGCCGGGCAGGGTAGCCCCATGCGGCGAAACTCTATTTTCTGTTATTTTATAAAAGACACTCTTTAGTATACCCTGTTTGGCCGCTGCGGGCAAGAGGAAACACGCAAATTTTATGCCTGTTTGGCCGCTGCAACCTCTGCATCCTGTCTGCGGCAGCACTCTTCGCACACGCCCAGCAGCACCACGGCGCAGTCCTGCACCCTGCCCTTCTGGTTTTTGACCAGTTCCATCACCTGTTTTCCGTCCACATCTGCATCGGTCACGCCGCCGCAGACGGTGCAGTACAAATGGCTGTGCCACGGCAGGGTGTGGTCAAAACGGTCGGCCTTGCCGGGAATGGACACCCGGCGCACCCGCCCGGCCTCCACCAAACTGTTCAGGTTGCGGTACACGGTGCCAAGGCTCAGGTTCGGGCACTCCTGTGCGGCTTTATCGTAGATCTCTTCCGCAGTCGGGTGGTCGCACAGCCGCTCCACCGTCTGCATGACAAGCTCCCGCTGTTTTGAGTAGCGCATATCCATCCTCCTTTTTTACACGGTTCAGACGTTTTCTTCCCCTTTGATCTTTGCCCAGTACGCCCGGGCGGCCTGCTCGGTCTTGTTGTCGCCAAAGGTGTAGTATTTGGTATCCTTCAGCACATCCGGCAGGTACTGCTGCTGTACCCAGTGGTTTGCGTAGCTGTGGGCATATTTGTAGTTCTGCCCCTTCACCAGCGCATCCTCGCCATCAAAGTGCTTGTTTTGCAGCTGGCGTGGGATGGGGCCGGTGCGCCCGGCCTGCACATCCGCAATGGCTGCGTTGATGGCGTCGTGGGCGCTGTTGGATTTTGGGCTGGTGGCCACCAGAATGACCGCGTCCGCAAGCGGCAGACGCGCCTCCGGCAGACCCACCATGTTGGCGGCATCCACCGCCGCCTTGACGATGGGAATGATCTGCGGGTAGGCAAGCCCCACATCCTCGCAGGCGCACACCATCAGGCGGCGGCAGGCAGAGGGCAGATCTCCCGCTTCCAACAGACGTGCCAGATAATGCAGTGCCGCGTCCGGGTCGGAGCCGCGCATGGACTTTTGGTAGGCAGAAACGATGTCGTAGTGGTCGTCGCCCTCCCGGTCGTAGCGCATGGCGGTGCGGCGGGTGACCTGCCGGATCATATCCAGAGTAATGCGCTTTTCTCCGTTTTCCACCGGTGCTGCCGTGACTGCAAAGTCCAGACAGCCCAGCGCCTTGCGCAGATCGCCCCCGGCGCTTTCGGCCAGATAGGCACAGGCGTCCTCGTCCATGCACACCGGCACCTGCTCCCCCTCGGAAAGGCGCTGCACGGCGTTGCGCACCCCGCGCTCCACATCCGCTGCGGCAAGGGGCTTGAACTCAAACACAGTGCAGCGGGAAAGCAGGGCATTATAGATGTAAAAATAGGGGTTCTCGGTGGTGGAGGCGATCAGGGTGACGCTGCCGTCCTCGATGCATTCCAAAAGGCTCTGCTGCTGCTTTTTGTTCAGGTACTGGATCTCGTCCAGATACAGCAGAATGCCGCCCGCCGCTGCCAGCGTGCCGATATCCTTGAGCACCGCCTTGATATCCCCTGTGCCGCAGGAGGTGCCGTTGAGCTTGTGCAGGGTCATGCCGCTGTTCTCGGCAATGATACGTGCCACCGTGGTCTTTCCGGTACCGGAGGGGCCGTAAAAGATCATGTTGGGAATGCGTCCGCTCTCGATGGTGCGGCGGAACACCCGCCCCGGGGCCAGCAGATGCTGCTGCCCGCACACATCCGCCAGCGTTTTGGGACGCAGGCGCTGCGCAAGAGGTTCGTTCATGGTGGTTTCTCCTTCCCTGCCCGCAAGGCACTTTTTATATAGTATAACGCATTTAGAAAAGGAGGACAAGGGCTTTTCTGAAAATCATTCTCAGATAATGTCCCGTAAACATTTACAAATCCTGTCAAACATGGTATGATTCAAGTATTCCCTTTCAAAGGAGGTTTGTCCCATGCCGGTACGAAAAAAGGCCCCGGAGGACCTTACCGCAAAAAAAGCGCTGGCGCTGGAAGTCATCCGGCGTCTCAAGGCTGAATACCCAGATGCAGGGTGCACACTGGACTACGACCACGCATGGCAGCTGCTAGTCAGCGTGCGGCTGGCCGCCCAGTGCACGGATGCCCGGGTGAACATTGTGGTGGAAGAGCTGTTTGCAAAATACCCCAGTGTGGCGGCGCTGGCTGCCGCCGAACCGGAGGACATTGAAGCCATCGTCAAGCCCTGCGGGCTGGGACACTCCAAGGCGCGGGACATCTCGGCTTGTATGCGGATGCTGCGGGACAAGTACGACTGCCGGGTGCCTGACACCTTTGACGAATTGCTTGCCCTGCCCGGCGTGGGGCGCAAGAGCGCAAACCTGATCATGGGCGATGTGTTCGGCAAGCCCGCCATCGTTACCGACACCCACTGCATCCGGTTGTGCAATAAAATCGGCCTTGTGGACGGCATCAAGGAGCCGCAGAAGGTGGAGATGGCCCTGTGGAAGATCATCCCGCCGGAGGAAGGCAGCGACCTTTGCCACCGCTTTGTGATGCACGGCCGTGCGGTGTGCAATGCCCGCAAGCCGGAATGCGAAAAATGCTGTTTGAAAGACATCTGCCGCACCGCCCGCGAAGCCGCCGGGCAGCAGGCAGAGCCGTGATTTTCAAGGAGGTATAATCTATGATCACCTTAACCATTTTACTTATCGTTGCCCTGCTGTGTGTACTGGTGGGCTGTCTGACCGGTCTGCTGTCGCTGGTAGGCGTGCTGGCTTCCCTTTTTGTGGGCGTACTGGTGGGTGCACTGGCCGGATATCTGGCCGGGCGTTTTATGGGCACGGAAACTTCCCTTGGCCGCAACATCCTGATGGGTGTGCTGGGCAGCTTTGTGGGCGAGTTTTTGTTCGGCCTGCTGGGCATCCACGCTTCCGGCAGCTTTTCTTCCTTTGCCATCTCGGTGATCGGTGCCTGCATCTGCATCTGGATCGGCCAGAAGATCTCCAAGTAAGTTTTTTGTAACAGTACGCCGCCGCATTCTGCTGCCGGAGTTTCCGGGCAGGGTGCGGCGGCTTTTGGCTTTATATCCGAGCAAAAACGTCTTGCGCAGAAATATCTTCCGTTTGATTAAACCACGATGCACACGCACCGTGGTTTTTGTTTGTCCATTTTTAGCACGATACAGAAATGCACCGTGCTATTTTTGCATCACCTTGCGCCACTGATCAAAACCTATATCCATTCCCCTTTCTTATACCCCGCTATTCCCGCGAGACTTAACACTCATTGGTAGTATTGCGCTATAAAAGATCCGCCCATCCTCGATCCGAATGACCTGCTGCGCCTTCTGCGCAATTTCCGGGTTATGCGTGACAACGATAAGCGTTTGCCCGAACTCCGCAGCACATTCCATCAGCAGCCGCATCGTATCCTCACCCGTCCGCGTATCCAGATTTCCGGTAGGCTCGTCTGCAAAAACGATGTGGGGCTTTGCAATCAGCGCACGGGCGATTGCCACACGCTGCTGCTGTCCGCCGGAAAGCTGTGCGGGGCGGGAATGCAGCTTGCCCGCAATGCCCAAGATTCCGGTCAGCTTATGGAGCATCTGTTCATCCGGTGCTCTATGGTCCAGATAAAACGGGGTCAGAATATTATCCTGCACCGTGTACTCCGGGAACAGGCGGAAATCCTGAAAAATAAAGCCGATCTTTTGCCGCCGCACCTGTGCCAGCTGCTCCGCATTCATTGCATAAATGTCCTGACCGTCCAGCAGCACCTTACCGGTGGTGGGCGGCAAAAGTCCTCCCAGAATTTTCAGGAGCGTAGATTTTCCGCTGCCGCTGGAACCGATGATGGACGCAAATGTACCGTTTTCAAGGGTCAGGTCGCTATTTCTGAGGGCGTGAACAGCGCTTTCTCCTTCCCCGTAGGTTTTAGAGATCTGCACCGCTTCCAGAATTTTATCTTTCATAAGATATCCCCCTTGGATGCTTTTTTACGAATAAAGGAGAAGATCGGCAGTAATGCTGCGGACAGCCAGAATACCATCAGCAGAATGCTGACCATGATCTGACTTCCCACGGGTTTATGGAATTCAAACACCCGTCCGCTTGTATGGATACGGATCAGGTCGAGAATGCTCTGGATCGGAACGATACGCGAGACCGCCGCATAGACAACGATATTCACAAGCAGCGTTGTCCCAACGATGACCGGGAGCAGCAGCTTTGCATAGGACAGCACCAGTTTTTTCGGGGAAACACCCAGCGTCAGGAGAAGCGACAGCCGCTGCTGCTGGACTTCATAAGCCGAAAGATTCAAAACCACCAGCAGCGCACACCCCAGAAGGACCCCGAATACCGCAAGGATGCCGACAAGGAAAGCGCTCTGTGTGCCCTCGGTGTAGCTCTGGCTGATCAGGTCGTAGTTATCTGCACGCAGGATACCATTCCTGCGCGTCGCAATGGAGGAAATAGACCGCCGCAACGAGAAATTGCTGTCAGCGGACAGTTTCACGTTCAGGCTGCTGTATCCTTCCTTTTCCATAAAGTAGCTGCCTGCGCTCTCAAACATTTTATGGTAAAGAGCCGTACTGACAAAAATCGTGCCGCTGAAAAGGATCCGGTCTGTTGTCAGCAGTGTGTAATTGCTTGCAGACTTTACGACCCCGGCAATGGGCAGCTGGGCGGTGTACGTCCGGTAGACCTCATTCCCGGCTTCATCCTGCCCTGTATAACGCTGGTATTGGATGCTCAACTTGTCTCCGGCTGCGAAAACCGGTTCAACCAACGTACTGCCATCCGGTTGGAAGCCCTGATAATACTCATCCGCAGCGGGGTCATAATAGCAATCTCTCCACAGGGTCAAAACAGAATCCCCTGCCAGCAGCGTCTCTATTTCCTCGTCCGAAACGCCGGCATCTGCGGCAATGCGGCGTAGTTCATCATCCGGCAAAGCACAGACTGTCGTATTTAGTGTTCCTTTTGAGGCATTGTGCATTAATAAACTCGGGATTTTGCCGTTGTCCTTGACCCAGATATCGGCGAGCATTTGGCTGGACTGGATCTTGTCTGATGTCACGGTATAGGTATCGGTCAGATCAATTGCAGCGGAAACCTCTTCCACACCGGGCAATGCAGCGAGATCCTCTTTCAGAGAAAACGGCATCCCGGAGGTTCCGTTCATCTTGATGGACAAACAGGCATACGGTGCATCCAGATCATACGGCAGCATGACACGCCAGCCGACATACAGACAACTGACGGCGATCAGCAATACCGCGCAGCCGACACCGATCTGCGGTGCAAGCGGCAGCTGTGCCAAGCGGAATTTTTTTGCAGGCTTCTCTTTGGGTTTTGCGGTCTGCGGGCGAACCAGCACCGCAGGCAAAAGTGCGCCCAGCAGTACGGAGAGCAGAAACAGCACTGCCAGCGGCGCAAGAGATGCAGCGGGGATCACCAAGAACGAAAGGTGCTTCTGCAGCCCCAGACCGACGGCCGCAGCACCGCAGCCCAGTGCAAACCCTGCAGCAACTGCTGCAAGCCCGGCAAAAAGCGCTTCCCACAGGCACATGAGCCGGAGATCCCGATTTTAGCCCCCAGCGTCAGGAAGGTATTGATAGTATGTACACGCTTGTGCAGAACGATCAGGAAATACTGCGCCACTGCAAAAAAGCTGACCAGAATCGCTGCGACCAGCAAAAAGCGCAGGGAGGACGAGACGGTATCCTCCTGCGGGTAGGCATACTCGTTTGCCACTAAAGCAGGGTCGGTCGAAGCGGTCACGGGTGCGGTTGTATTCAGGTAATAAAACGTCTGGAACTTTTGCCCGTCCAAGGCAAGCGGCTCTGTCACAATGCCGCTGACGGTCAGATTGCCGTTCAGATTCCAATAAACATCATAGGCAGGCAAAACACCGCACAGGGTATAGGCTTTTTCCATCACTGCGCCGGAGCCTGCCAGCGGGTCGTAATCATTGGCAGCGACCTTCAGCGTGACCGTCTGCCCTACGTCATAGGAGCAGCCCAGCGCATCCAGCAGAGTCGTCGTCATGGCAATCTCATCGGGCTGCGTGGGGAAATCACCGCTGATCGGCACAATACGTCCCAGCTGTGCAAAGGTATCGTCTATCGTTCCGATCCCGCCCGCCACGCCATCGTCTGCGCCGAGAACGATTCCGTTTTGGATCACTGTGCTGACCTGTGCGGATGCGGGCAAGGTGTTTTGTGCCTGTGCAGCGTCCGCAGCAGTATCCGACAAACGCAGGTACTGCCATTCGCCATATAGTTCACAGCGGGTGTCCTGCAATACCTGTGCAGAGCTGACCGAGTAGATCACCGCCGCCGTCAGGAACGAGAAAACCAGTGTCAGCAAAAGCAGCAATAGGCTGGTCTGCTTCTTGCGGCCAAGCATCCCATGAAACGCCAGAATGATAGATGGACTTTCTTTGATTTTCATAAGGCACCCTCGCTGTATAAGCGAAAACACTTTGTCTCCAAAATTGTAATGCCACTCCATGTTTGGAGCTTTCCAGTTTTAATATACCATGGATTTTTTTGAAATCAAGACCTTTGGCAAAAGTGGTATGTCACACCGCTTGATGCGACGCTTTTTACTGACCGCCTGTTTCAAAAAAGAAGTTGTCCTCACGATGGTGCTATCTTTATATTACGCTTTTGATCGTGGAGCAATGTATATGAACAACCGAGAAAACAGATTTTCCCGTTTCTGTCTGCATAGATAGGTCAATGATCCTACAAACACTTGACAGCAGGACAGGAAACGAGGTAAACTATTGCAAGTATAGGCTCATTCTGTCTTTCAGAATGAGATGATTCAATAGGGCACAAATGATTGCACTGGGATCCATTGAAACCCAGAGCTTTTGCTTATATTGCGGGACAGGGCGAAATTGGTGCTGTAACAGATCACTATTTTTCAGCAAATAAAACCCTTATTGCAAAAATATATTGTAGATCAAAAGCACTCCTCTTTCCCAGAATGACTTCACCAAAATCACAACGAAAGGTTAAAGGAAAAATGAACTATCCTGCCAAGTATTTTGTACTGGAACAGGGCGAGCTGCCGGAGGTATCCGGCGGCGGCTTGCTGGATGTTTTTGACCGCGTGACCGCTTATACGTTTCAGAACCAGTTTCTGGGCAGTATGCGCACTGCCGTGTGGAACTGCCTGCTGCAAAAAAGCCTGCAGCCGACGGTAGACTGGGCAAAAGACTTCTGGCAGATGTCCCTCCTGCGAAAAGCGACCTTTCTGTACGGCGGTGTCCGGTTAGGGCAGACCGTGGCCAACTACTGGAAGATGTAAGACGGCAGGGTGATATATGGAGAACATCAAGCTGTTGGTGGCGATGCACAAAGCGTACTGTCTGCCGGAAGATGCAGTTTATGCGCCCATTCAGGTGGGCGGTGTACATATTCCGGGCATGGAAAACGCGCTGAGAGACGACACCGGAGAGAATATCTCAAACAAAAACAGATCCTATTGTGAGCTGACTGCTCTTTACTGGGGCTGGAAAAACCTGCAGGCAGATTATCTGGGGTTGGTGCATTACCGGCGTTATTTTGCCCGCAGAATGCCCGGCGGCAGAAAGTTTGACCGCATCGCATCAGGAACCGAGATCCATGCTGCACTGGAAAAAGCCCCTGTGATCCTGCCGAAAAAGCGCAATTATTGGATCGAAACGACCTATACCCAGTACATTCACGCCCATCATAAGGAAGATCTGGATGCTGTACAGAGTATCCTTGCAGAAAAATACGCAGCCTACCTGCCGGCCTACGCAGCTGTCATGGGGCGCACCAGCGGGCATCGGTTCAATATGTTCGTCATGCGCAGGGACATTCTGGATGCATACTGCACATGGTTGTTCGATGTGCTGGCAGAAGCCGAAAAGCGTATCGATGCGGACCGTTATGATGCGTACAATGGCCGTGTTTACGGTTTTCTGGCCGAGCGGCTGCTGGACGTCTGGATGGAAACGAACCATATTGCGTATACGGAACTGCCCGTGGTGTTTTTGGAAAATCAGCACTGGCTCAAAAAGGGCACCGCATTTCTCAGCCGTAAAATTCGATATAGGAGACCGTAACGAATGCTGGTTTATATTGCGGCCACGCTGATCTCCTGCCTGTTGGCAGTCTGGTGCGAAAAACGGAACACCGATGCTCTGAACGCTATTGACAGCAAACAGCGCTGGGGAGCACTTGTGCTCTGTTCCCTGCCGCTTATATTAGTAAGTGCGGCGCGGTGGGGCGTGGGCACAGATTTCCTTTATACCTATCTGCCGGAATTCCGGGCTCTGCAGTGGCTGCGGGCAGGCGGTGGCGATGCGCTGTGTCAGGAGCTGTTTGCGCCGATGCGCGAAGATCTTACCCGGTGGGGGCTGTATGAGAGTCCAGAGTCTGCTTTGCAGTTCTTTTTGGGTGTGCTGGACAATTGCGAGCCAGGGTATCGGGTCTTGATGGAAGCTGCTGTGGCATTGGGTGGAAACTTTCGTCTTGTAATCGCGGCAACATCTGTTATAATAGGTTTGTGTGTTTATTATGCCATATTCACCCAGTGTTCTGCTCCGGTTCTGGCTATCTACCTCTATGTAGCCAGCAGCAATTATTTCCTCAGCATGAACATCATCCGGCAGTACATTGCCATTGGCATCGGGCTGGTGGCCGTACAGTTCATCCGGGAGAAGCGGCTCTTCCCTTTTCTGGCCTGCGTGGCGGTGGCAATGCTGTTCCACACTACAGCGGTGGTACTGCTGCCGTGTTATTTTTTGTGCCGGGTCGAGCTGAACCCCCGCTATGCCCTGTTGCTGACAGCAGGCGTGCTGGTCTGTTCTGGTGTTTTGGGTACGGCTGCTGCCTGGCTGATGCCGCGGATCGGGCTGGGATATTATGCCCGTTATCTGGGTTCTGCATGGAGTGAAGACGGCTTTGAGACGATGTTCTTTGTCATAAACCTGTGCGTTCTGCTGTTCTGCGGGCATTACTGGAATGCAGCAAAGCAGCGCTGTCCCTATTACGTTATTTGGTACAACATGACCTTGTTAGGGACTTTTGCACTGGCACTGTCCGGGGTGCTGCCGTTGATGAAACGGTTGAATTACTACTATGCAGCCCCGCAGTTCCTGCTGCTTCCGGAAGCGCTGCAGACAGAAACAGACCCGCACCGCCGCCGCATCCTGACCGGGTTGGTGGCAGTTGCCTTTGCGGCAGAAACTCTGGTAGCTGTAGTGCTGCTGAACAAAAACGAAGTGTTGCCATATCGACTGTGGTGATCACTGCATAAAGGAGAGAAAGTCGTGATCAAATGCACGGAGAGGTCAGGTGTCTATCAGGCAGTCAAACGCCTTTTTGATATTCTGGCAAGTCTTGCGGCTCTGGCGGTGTTGTCCCCGCTCTTTCTGGTGATCGCCATTTTGATTTTATCAGAAGACGGCAGACCGGTTTTTTACAAACACACCCGGGTGGGCAAGGGTGGAAAAACATTTCAGATGTACAAATTCCGCACAATGTATCAGGACCGGAGGATCGTTCTGACCCCGGAGCAGCAGGTGGAGCTGCAGCAGGAGTTCAAACTGGAAAACGATCCCCGTGTGACCCGGATCGGCAGCAAGCTGCGGATGTCCAGTCTGGATGAGCTGCCGCAGCTGCTGAACATCCTGAAAGGCGATATGAGCTTTGTGGGGCCGCGGCCCATTATGGAGCGGGAATTTGAATTTTATACTCCGGCGGAAACCGCAGCATTTCAGAGCGTCAAGCCCGGTCTGACCGGGTACTGGCAGGCGTATGCCCGCAACGATGCAACCTATCAGAGCGGGGAACGTCAGGCCATGGAGATGTACTACGTAAAGAATGTCTCCCCCTGGCTGGATATCCGTATCCTGTTCAAAACCGTAGGCGCAGTGCTGCGGAAGTCCGGTGTAAAGTAAGGCAGTAAGGCAACTTGTAAAAAGGAAGCAGCGTTTATGAAGAATGCACTGAAAAAAACGTTGTGTGGGATCGGATCGTGTGCGGTAGTGGCAGGTGGTCTGCTGTATTTTAGAGCTCATACAGAGCCATCGCCTTTGCCCGTCAGTGAACCTCCGGCTGCACAGAGTGCGGTCTCTGAGCCGGAAAGCAATTCGTTGACAGATACAGCAAAAGAAGACGTGGAGACCCTGATCCAAGACGGCGAGAACATGAGCAGCTCGGAAGTGGAAGAACTGCTTGAAAAGATCGCCGCACAGGAAGAAAACGCTGCCGGAAGCGAAGCATCTGCTGCAGCCAGTTCATCCCGTCCAGAGGGGGCTTCCAGTGCAGATACCAGCACGGCTGCGGTCTCCAGTTCTGTTGTATCGCAAAGCCAGAGCACATCCGCTGCTGCTTCTCAGCCACAGCAGGACAAATGCGACGCGCAGATCGAAGCGTTGGTAGCGCAGCTGTACCAGCAGCAGGAGCGCTATGAACGGGAACTGCTGGAGATCATCCGGCAGGCACATCAGGAGTATGTTGCTTACCCAGAAGATCAGCGCAGCCTGATTTTGAAAGTACAGGTCGTTCTTGGAAAAACAAATGTTCTGACGGCGATGGAAAAGGACTGCGATGCCGAAGTGAATAATATATGCAGCCAGATGACGGCTATTCTCAAGGCAAATGGTCGGGATACTGCCATCGTGCGGGAAGTAAAAAAGACATACACCGATAAAAAAGCAGAACTCAAGCAGGAACTTATCCGTCAGACTTACAGCGGCGGCGATGGCAGCGGTTCGGCCGGGCATTGGCTGTATGATCGGCTGGAATGATAATTTGTATCTACAGCAGTTTGCTTTTTTAGTGCCTAAGCAGCACCCGCAAACTGCATATCGCAAGCATGATGTTTTATAGGCACTTTTTTGAAAATCGCGATAACAAACAACGATCACGAGGTGGAATTATGAAATACCCCTGCAATTACGATCTTCTCCGCGAAGAAGAAATGGTCTATATCGCTGGTGGTTCAGCGCTGGATGCATTCAACTACCTGTTTGGTGACTGGTTCCGCGATATGCTGCTTTCCGATATCCGCAATGCAACGTGGGGCAGTATGCAGCAACTGAATGTACAGCCTGTGGTGGACACCGGCAAAAAGATTGCTAGTTGGGCTTGGCCGGCACAGCTGGCCTATGGGTACGGTTTCTACCGTCTGGCGCTGACCGTGAAGAGCTTTCTGACCCAGTAAAATGAAAAAATGAAGCCGTCAGAGTATCATGTGATATCTATCACACGGTACTCTGGCGGCTTCTTATTTTATAGCAATTCAACTTTTTAACGCAACAGCAACAGCGTTGCATTGCATATCGCAGATATGCTGTTTGAATGTTGCACTAATTTCTTGACTTGCGATAACGATCATTCTGCTATCACTTCGGTTCCAGTCACTTCACGCCTGCCTTTTTCGCGGTAAAACGCTGATATGCAGGCAGCGGCAGCAGCACATGGCCTGCCAGCGGCTGCACCTGTACCGACACCTGCTTGCAGGGAGCGCACTCGCCGTCCACGGTGGCAATGATCGGCCCGCGGCCATCTGCTGCCCGCAGGCTGACCGATTTTGCGCGGCGATAGATAAAGTAAGGCTTTGCGGCCTCGGTGAGCTGGCCGTTTTGAAAGTGCTGACCGTTTTTGTACAGCATCAGCAGCTTTGCAATGACCCGGCGGCTGACCTTGCGCACGATGAACACATCAAGCCAGCCGTCATCCGGCTGTGCCTCCGGCCCTGCCATAAAGCCGCCGCCGTAGGCGCGGCCATTGCACACCGCGCACATCAGGCAGTCCACGGTCAGCACCTCGCCGTCAATGACGTACTCCACCCTGCGGCCGATATGCCCGCACAACTGTTGTACGATGGACAGTGCATAAGCTGCTTCGCCGCCGCACAGCGGGATGCGCCGGAACTTGGGGATGCCATAGGCCACCTGTGCGTCCAGACCGGCGGCGCAGATGGTGGCAGAAAGCCCCAGACTGGTGCGCATCAGGTCGATGGGCACTGCCCCGCCTGCCAGCTGGGCGTCCAGATCCAGAAACTCCTCCTTTGTACCGTAGGTGCGCAGAAAGTCGTTGCCGCTGCCATAGGGCAGGCAGCCCACGGCGGTCTTATCAAAGCCGTGGGCACCGGTGAGCGCCTCGTTGAAGGTGCCGTCACCGCCGGCGGTAAAAATGCGCAGCTCCACCCCGGCCTTCTGGGCGGCAGCGGCGGCAGCGCGGGACAGCTCCCGGGCGTGGCCTGCGTGGGTGGTAACACGAATGGTGTAGTCCTCCGGGGCAAGCCCGGCACCGGCAGCAGCCGCCGCGATCTGCTGCGGCAGGGTGCGGGTACAGTCGGCCTTTCCGGCTGTGGGGTTCAGAAGAAACAGCGTGTGCATCGGGGATCCTCCCTGTTGTAACTCTATTTCCTCTATAATAGTCGAAAACCGCGCCGGTTGCAAGCAAAAATGCTATTTTGCTATTTTCTTATAGGGTTACGATCTCATCCTCCCGCAAAACGATACTGCCATCGGCGGCACAGTCTGCCGTCCAGTGCTGTCCCACACAGGCAGTCCCAGCAGCAATGCGGTTTGCCAGTGCCTGCTCCACTGCCCTGTCCACCTGACGGCGCAGCTCCCGCGCGCCGTAGGCCGATCGAGCCCGGGCAGCCAGTGCCGCTCCTACCTGCGGGGTGTGGCGCAGCCGGTAGCCGCTGCGGGCGGCGCGCTGCTCCAGCTGGCAGAGCATTTTTTCTGCAATGGCGCAGAGGTTTTCCTCCCCCAGCGGACGGAACACGATCACTTCATCCAGCCGCCCGAGCAGCTCTGGGCGGAACCACTTTTTTGCTTCCTCCACAGCCTGCGCGGACTGCTTTTCAAACACGGCTTCTGCCCCGGCGGCAAAGCCCAGCGGCGCGTTCTGCCCTGCCAGAAACCGTGCGCCCAAGTTGGAAGTAAGCAGCACGATGGTGTTGCGGAAATCCGCCTTGCGCCCCATGGCATCGGTCAGCTGACCGTCCTCCAAAATTTGCAACAGGATATTCTGGATATCCGGGTGTGCCTTTTCGATCTCATCAAACAGCACCACGCTGTACGGGCGGCGGCGCACAGCCTCGGTCAGCTGCCCGCCCTCATCGTGGCCGAGGTAGCCCGGCGGCGCGCCCAGCAGCCGGGCAGCGGTGTGCTGCTCCTGATACTCCGACATATCAAATTTGAGCAGCGCTTTCTCGCTGCCGAACCAGCTGACTGCCAGCGCCCGTGCCAGTGCGGTCTTTCCCACGCCGGTAGGGCCTAAAAACAGCATGGCACCAATGGGACGCCCCGGCTCGCCCAGACCGGTGCGGCTGCGCCGGATGGCCCCTGCCACGGCTGCCACTGCCCGCTGCTGACCGACGATCTCCGCGTTCAGGCGGCTTTCCAGCTTGTCCAGCCGCTCCCGCTCCTGCTCGCCCACCCGCTGGGCAGGCACGCCGCTGGCGGCTGCCACCACCCGGGCGATATCCTCCGGGGTAAGCACCGGCTGGGTGCGCTGCTCCTTTTCGGCAAGGATGCGCGCCGCTGCACAGGCTTCGTCCACAAGGTCGATAGCCTTATCCGGCAGGCAGCGCCCGGGCAGGTACCGCACCGAAAGCTCCACCGCCGCCTGCAAGGTCTGGGGCGGCAGGCGCACATTGTGGTACCGCTCGTAGCGGGGCGCAAGACCGTTGAGGATCTCCACTGCCTGTGCGGGGGTAGGTTCCTCCACCTGCACCCTGCCAAAGCGGCGTTCCAGCGCGGCGTCCTTCTGGATGTGGGTGCGGAATTCCTGATTGGTAGTTGCGCCGATGAGTTGCAATTCGCCCCGGGCAAGCACCGGTTTCAGGATGCTGGCGGCGTCGATAGCGCCCTCGGCGGCACCGGCACCCACAATGGTGTGGAACTCGTCGATAAACAGGATGGCAGTGCCATCCCGCACCAGCTCTTCCAGCAGGTTTTTCAGCCGCTCCTCAAAATCGCCCCGGTACTTGGTGCCCGCCACCAGACTGGCCATATCCAGCGCCAGCAGCCGCCGCCCCTGCAGCGCTCTGGGCACCTGTCCGGCAGCAATGCGCAGCGCCAGACCCTCGGCCAGCGCCGTTTTGCCCACGCCCGGCTCGCCGATCAGGCAGGGGTCGTTTTTCTGGCGGCGGCACAGGATCTCCACCATGCGGTCAAGCTCGGCTTCCCGGCAGAACACCGGGTCCAGCTCCCCTTCGGCGGCGCGGCGGGTCAGGTCGCGGCAATATTTATCGCTGGCACGGCTGCCCCGGGGGATGCTGGCCGACACCCGTGGCTGGGCGGGCAGCACGAACTGTCCGCTCAGCTGGCGGCACTCCCGCACCGCCTCGGTGAGCGGAAGCCCCATCTCCGCCAGCAGCAGTCCGGCGGCGCAGCCGTCATCTTCCAGCATGGCGCAAAGCAGGTGCTCCGGCTCTGCCCGGCTGACATGGGCGTTCTGCGCCCCGATGAGCGCATAGTCCATGGTGCGGCGCAGATCCGGTGCCATAGCCCGCCTGTCCAGCCGCTGTGCCGGGCCGCTGCGCCGCTGCGCCAGCTGGCGGCGCACCTCCGGCTCGGTGATGTTTTTCCGGGTGAGGAACTGCGCCGCAGCGCCCTGCTGCTGTAACATTGCCAGCAAAAGGTGGCCGGTATCCGCCTGTTCACAGCCCAGATCACCCGCCAGCTGCACCGCCTGCTGTAACAGCCGCGCCGCCGGGCGCGAAAAGCCCCGGTAGCCGCCCATGCCCAGATTTTTCCAAATGCCCATGTGTCTGCTCCTTGCTGCATATAAAATCGTCTGCACTGGAAGTATAGCCCCAAAGGCGCAGAAAAAATCAGTCGTTTGTGTCGGGCGGCAGAAAAGTGATGGCTATAGCAGCTTGCGTTTTTAATGCCCAAACAACATCCGCAAACAGCATATCGCAAATATGCTGTTTTGATAGGCACTATTATTGAAAATTGCGATAAAAGAACAACGCCGGAAAGTCCGCAGACCTTCCGGCGTTGCATTGCTATGGGAGGGACAGTTTACAGCAGCCCTCTATATTTTTTCAGAATGAACCGCCACCGCCGCCATGGGTCGAGCCGCTGGAGGAGGTGTGGGTGGAACTGCCGCCGGAATCGCCGGAGCTGGTCTCCTTTGGCCGCTCGGTGCGGTGCACGTCCCGGTACAGGAACAGATCCCGCTGGTTGGTCAGCTTCATGCTGCCCTGCCGCACATAATCGGTTGCGTCCCGCTGCGGTGCCACGCTCTTGAGCTGGCCCTTCATCACGCCGGTCACGATCAGCGCCGTCACCAGACCAATGACCAGCGCCACGCCCAGATACACGATAGAGAACGGCTCCTTGGGCATATTGTCTACGTCATAGGGTTGACCTTCGCGGGCGGCGGTGACATACGAATCCGTCCACTGGATAAAGGTGCGGAAGGCGGCGGCGTAATCGCCGTCTGCCATATCGGGGGTCATCTGCTCGCCAAGGTACTGGATGCCGGCATCCGTAAATGCGGTGATGCCGTAGCCGCAGGTGGAGATGTGCCACTTGCGGTCGCCTGTGCTTACCAGCAGCAGTACACCGTCACGGTCTGCACCGTAGCCGAACTGACAGTAGTCATAGAGGTCATCGGCATATTCCTCCATGCTGGTGTAGCCCTCGCTTTCCAGCGAGTCGATGGTGGCAATGGTCACATCAAAGCTCTGGCGGACGCTCAGCTCCTCCAGTGAAGCTTCCAGTTCGCTGTCCTCGTCCTCGGTCAGGACTTCTGCGCTGTCGTTCAGGCGGTAGTATAGGTCAGCAAAGCCATTTTCGGCAGCAAAAGCCGGTACGGCCAGCGCCAGCAAGAGCACCAGTGCTGCCAGCGCAGCACAGAGGGAGCGCAGCGGGGTAACAGTCTTTTTCATCTTCCGTTCCCTCCTTTACAGAATCCCTGCCAGCCACAGCAGCCACATGACCGCATAGGACGCGGCGCCAACGGCTGCCGTAAGCCCCAGCGTCCACTTGCGGGCAGCGGCCTTATCCACCGGCAAATTGCCTACAAACTTACCGGTCTGGCCGTTCATGGCAAAGATGTAATTCTCGCCGCGCCAGCTGGTGCTCAGCACCCAGACTGGGAACAGGGCATACTTTGCCTTGCCGCCGTGGAGCTGGATACTGCTGTTCTCCACCTTGACCGAGTCGTAACCGGTGACCGTCTGGGTAAAGGCATCCTCGGTGGACTGGCGGATACGCTCGTTGGCGCGCTCGATGCTCTTTTTGGCGTCCACATCGTACTTATCGGCCACATAGCCTGCCAGATACGCAGTGTTGAAGGCCACTGCATCCTGCATGGCAAAGGGCTCGATGGATTCCATCAGGTCATCTGCCATCTTGGAGGAGCCGTCCACCGGTACTGCGTCAAAGCCCAGCACGCCGTCCCGGCGCACGGAGTAGTAGCTGGTCTCGGTATAGTCGTAGTCATCGTCCGACCAGCAGCGGGTGCGGGTGGCGGTAAAGCGCAGCTGGGCATCGGCATCGCTGTCGTACAGCCAGAAAGGCACATACACGCCCTTGATCTCGTCGATATGGTTCTGGCTGCGGAACACCTTGGGCAGCAGGGTCTTGCCCTTGAGGTGCTCCTGCAGCTTTTCCTTAGCTGCCTTTTTGTCCAGCTTGAAGGGGATGATGAGGTCGGGGCGCAGGTCTCCGGCAAACTGTCCGGTCAGCACGATGGGGTTGCCGCAGAAGGGGCAGGCCGAAGCGGCCATGGTGTCATCGCCCACGATCTCGCCGCCGCAGCTCTTGCAGACATAAGTATGCAGACCGGCAGTCTCGCCCTCTGCCCAGCCGCCGCCGGGGGTAGTCCAGTTCATCCTGCTGGGCTTCGCATCCTTCAGATCCTCATCGTAACCCTTCAGTGCGTCCACCTCAAACTCGGTGTCGCAGTAGGGGCATTTCAGCTTCTGGGTGGTGCTGTCAAATTTGATCGCACCATCGCAGCAGGGGCACTTATATTCCAGCATTCCTGCCATAGTGTTTCCTCCTATAGTCTGCGGGGCAAGGAGTCCTTCCCTGCCCCGCAGCGTGATCGGTCATTGTACGCAGATTCAGCTGCGGTCGTTTTCGTCGAAAGGATCGCCGCACTCCGGGCAGAACTTGGGCGGGTGTGCGGGGTCAGCCGGTTCCCAGCCGCACTTGTCGCACTTATATTTGGGCATACCGGCGGGACGGGGTTTGCCGCACTCGGAGCAGAACTTGCCCTTGTTCACCGCACCGCAGCTGCAAGTCCAGCCCTCTGCTGCCGCCGGGCGGGGCTTGCCACACTCCGGGCAGAACTTGCCGGTGACGGTGGCACCGCAGCTGCAAGTCCAGCTGTCGGCAGCGGGCTTCGGCTCCGGCTTTTTGCTGCCGCATTCCGGGCAGAACTTGCCGGTAACGGTAGCGCCGCAGCTGCACTGCCAGCTGCCAGCGGCAGAAGACTGCTGCTGGGGCGCTGCGGGCTGCTGACCCATGGCAAACAGATTCTGGGCGTTCATGCCGTTTGCACCGGCTGCCATGCCCATGCCCATAAAACCGGTCATGGCACCGGCGGTGTTTCCGGCGGCGGTCTTCATGGCGTCGATCTGACCACCCACCAGACGGGCGGCAGCGGTGGTGGGGTCGGTGGTCATGGCGTTCTCTTCCCACTCGGTGATCTTCTTCTGCTGTTCCTCCGGGATGGACAGAGAGTTGATGTTGAAGGAGAACACCTCAATACCCCGCTTCTTGCGCCAGACGTTGGACAGCTGCTCGTTGAGGGCGTCCGAGATCTCCAGCGTGTGGGCGGGGATCTCGTAATACTGCACCTTGTTGGCGGAAAGGGTGGCCAGCGCCGGCTGCAAAGCGTTCATCAGTTCGCTCTTCAGGCGGGGAGCCAGCTCCGAGGCATCGTACTGGTTGGAGACATTGCTGCACACATTGGTGTAGAACAGCAGCGGGTCGCAGATGCGGTAAGTAAAGCTGCCGTTACAGCGGATATTCACCGAGAGCTTATAGCCCCGCTCCTCGCTGACCACCACCCGGAATGGGATGGGCGTCGCGGTGCCGTACAGGATCTCGCCCAGCTCCTTGGTGTTGATGTAGTACACGCGCTGATCCTTGCCGGTGTCGCCGCCATAGGTAAAGCGCTTGGCTACGGTCTGGAAGGTAGCTGCCAGACTGTCGCCGAAGTTGCCGGTGAACACGCTGGGCTCGGTGGATGCGTCAAAGGTAAACTCGCCCGGCTCGGCGCACACCTCCACCACCTTGCCCTGCTCCACGATCAGCATACACTGACCGTCTGCCACGGCAATGCCGCTGCCGTTGGTAATGATGTTATCATCGCCGTGGTTGGAACTGCGGCGGGAGGTGCGCTTTTGGCCCTTGACCATCAGCACGTCCTTATCCAGAGAATCGCAGTAGAAAAATTCCTTCCACTGGTCTGCAAGAGTTCCGCCCAATGCGCCCATACCTGCTTTGATCAAACCCATAGTAATTTCCTCCTGTACGTTTTATTGTTTTGCTTTCTTCTTTTTTATCATGCAGAACGATTTCGTTTGTAAAAAGGTTCTGCCTGCTCAGGGGTAAGGGTCAGATAATTGATATTATAATCATACTGCAATGCGGCGCTGAACGCAAGGCATTTCTAACCGTTGCTACCTGCCATTCCGGCTTTCTTTACAAAAAAGAACACCGGTGCGTTCATAGACACTCCGGTGTTCCGAAATAATATTTTGCCTGTCCCGCGCCGCAAAAGGCTCAGAACTTCCGCCATGTATCCGGCATAAACAGCACCAGCATGGGGAAGATCTCCAGACGGCCGGCCAGCATATCGAAGATCAGTACCAGCTTTGCGGGGTCTGCAAAGCAGCCGAAGTTCTGCATAGGGCCTACCTTGACAAGACCCGGGCCGATGTTGTTCAGGGTAGCGGCCACGGCGGTAAAGTTCGTCACCATATCAAAGCCGTTCAGACTGATGAGGAAGAAGGAGCCCGCAAAAATAAAGATATATGCCGCCACAAACACATTGGTGGTGCGGATGGTCTCGTGGTTCAGCAGCTTGCCGTCCATGCGGGCGGGCGCTACTACCTGCGGGTGCAGGGCGGTCTTAAGCTCCTTGGCCAGGGTCTTGGCCAGAATGAGGAGGCGGCTCACCTTCATGCCGCCGCCGGTACTGCCGGCGCAGGCACCAATGAACATGAGCATGACCAAGATCTCTTTGGAGAGGGTCGGCCACAGGTCAAAGTCGCAGCTGGAAAAGCCGGTGGTGGTGATGATGGAACCCACCTGAAATGCGGCCTGCCGCAGCGCCTCGCCGAAGCTGTTGTACATACTATAAATATTGGCGGTGATGATGCCCACTGCCACCGCGATGACCACAAAGTAGCCCCGCACCTCCTCGCTGGCAGCAGCGCGGCGGAACTTGCGCATGAGCAGCAGGAAGTAGGCGTTGAAGTTGACGCCGAACAGGATCATGAAGATGGTCACGACCCACTGGATGTAGGGCGAAAAGCTGCCAAAGCTGTCGTTGCGGAAGCCAAAGCCGCCGGTGCCCGCCGTACCAAAGGCGGTGAGCAGTGCCTCGAACAGGGGCATTCTGCCAATCAGCAGGAACACCAGTTCCAGCATGGTGAGGGCAAAATAGATGCCGTACAGAATTTTAGCGGTAGACTGCACCTTGGGCACCAGCTTATCCACCTGCGGGCCGGGGCTTTCCGCCTTCATCAGGTTGACGTGGGAGCCGCCGGTCAGCGGCAGCAGCGAGAGCAGGAACACCAGAACGCCCATGCCGCCGATCCAGTGGGTGAAACTGCGCCAGAACAGAATGCCCTTGGGCAGATCCTCCACGCCGGGCAGAATGCTGGCACCGGTGGTGGTAAAGCCGGAGACCGTCTCAAACAGGGCGTCCACGGGGTTCGGGATGCAGCCGGTGAGCACAAAGGGCACCGCGCCCATCACCGAGATGAACACCCAGCACAGCGAGGTAGCTGCAAAGCCTTCGCGCATATAGAACACCTTGCTGCGGGGTTTGATGGTGTGCAGGGCGTAGCCGATGCCGGCGCTGACGGCTGCTGTGAGCAGAAACACGCCCAGCACCATCCACTCGCCATACACTAAGCTGGCGGCGGCGGGCAGCAGCAGCAATGCGCCCTCGATCATCAGCACATAGCCCAGCAGACGGAAAACGATCGCATAATTCATAGTCTGCCTCCGTCAGTGCTCCACGATATCGCGCAGATCGTGCAGGCCATGCTCCAGCGTGACCACGATGACGTTGTCGCCCACCTGGATCTGGTCGCCGCCGCGGGGGATCAGGATCTTGCTGCCGCGGGTAATGCAGCACAGCAGCAGGTTCTTTTTCAGGTGCAGCTGGCTCAGGGGCACACCGGTGGCGGCGCTTTCCTCGTGCACCGTAAACTCCAGTGCCTCCACGCGGTCATCCAGAATGCGGTACAGCGTTTTGATGTTGCTGCCTGCCTCGTTCTGCAGGGCGCGGACATACTGCACGATGTAGTCGCAGGTCATGTACTTGGGGTAGACCACGCTGCCCAGATCCAGCCCGGCCAGAATATCGTCAAATTCTAGGCGGTTGACCTTGGTCACCAGTTTGCCGTTGGAGTGCTTTTTGGCAAACAGGGTCAGCAGTACGTTCTCTTCGTCGATGTTGGTCAGCGCCACAAAAGCCTCGGTGGATTCCAGACCCTCGGAAAGCAAAAACTCGCGGTTGGAGCCGTCCTCGTTCAGGATCTGTGCGCCGGGCAGCTGCTCGGCCAGCTCTACGCAGCGGGCGGCGTCCCGCTCCACGATGCGCACCCGCACATGGTTTTCCAGCAGTTCCTGACTGAGATAGTAGGCAATGGCACCGCCGCCCACGATGAGGGCGTTGCGCACCGGCTGCACCGGCAGATGCAGCTGCTGGAAAAAGGCGTGCGCCTTTTCCTGTGTGGCAAGGAAAGTGACCTGATCTCCCTTTTGCAGCACAAAGTTGCCGTTGGGGATGATGACCCCGCCGTCACGCTCCACCGCGCACACCAGAATATCGCTCTTGAGCCGGGTGGGGATCTCGCGGATGGCTACGCCGTCCAGTGCATCGGGCAGCGCAAACTTGATCAGCCGCACACGGCCGTCCGCAAAGGTATCGATCTTGCTGGCACCGGGGAACCGCAGCAGATGAGAGATCTCCTTTGCCGCTGCCATTTCCGGGTTGATGATGGCGGAAATGCCGATCTGCTTTTTGATAAAGTCCAGCTCGTGGCTGTAAGACGGGTTGCGCACACGGGCAATACCGTGGCAGTGACCCGCCTTTTTGGCAAACATACAGCAAAGCAGGTTCAGCTCGTCCGAGCCGGTGACCGCAATGAACACGTCCGCATCCTCAATGCCCGCCTCGGACAGGGTGGTGATGGACGAGCCATTGCCCACGATGCCCAGCACGTCGTAGCTTTCAGTCAGGTGCTCCACGCGCGCTTTGTTGGTGTCCACCACAGTCACGTTGTGGCCTTCCTCGCTGAGCTGGCGTGCCAGAGCCGTACCGACCTTGCCGCCGCCCACCAGAATGATCTTCATAACAAGTCCTTTCTCCTTTGGCAGCCCCTTTTCCCGGGGCTAGCAATTACAGTATAGTATAGCATATCCCACCGCAAAGTTCTACCGTTTGCCCCGCAAATACATTGAATTGCTAAAAAAGCGACAGTTCTTTTGTGCAAAACAGCCGGCACGTTCTATAAAAGTCCGCTTTTTGTTTACACCTGCTGGCGTTTCTGCGCATTTTTCTTGCTGGCAGTGTTCGGCACACTGATTTTTTCATAAAAACACCCCCAGTACCGGATATCCGGCATTGGGGGTACGTATCATCGCTTCTTCGGTGTGGTTATTCTTTGGACTGGGCGGCTTCGGCGGCCTGTGCATCATACTCGGCAAGCAGAGTGTTGAGGTCGTACTGATACTTACTGTGGCAGAAGTGGCACACCACCTCACAGGTGGTGTCCTCGTCCCGCATCCGCGCAAGCTCGGCACGGCCAAGGCTGAGCAGCATCTCTTTGGTACGCTCGGCGCTGCAATCGCACTGGTACTGCACCGTACGCTCGTCCAGCACATTGGGGGCAAAGCCTGCCAGTGCCATCTGCATCATGTCCTCGGGGGTCTTGCCCGCATGGAGCAGCTCGGTGACGGAGGGCATGGCGCTGATGTTCTTTTCCAGCTGGTCGATCTCGGCATCGGTAGCGCCGGGCAGCAGCTGCACCATAAAGCCGCCGGCGCAGAGGATGGACAGATCCTTGTCCACCAGAACGCCCAGCGCCATCACGGTGGGCACCTGCTCGCTGTAGGCATAGTAGCTGGTCAGATCCTCGGCGATCTCGCCGGATACCAGCGGCACCTGCCCGACTGTGGGCTCCTTTTGCAGGCGGTTATCGCGGATGACGGTCAGCACGCCGTTCTTGCCCACAGCAGTGCCTACGTCCAGGTGGCCGTTGGCTTTGGCGGGCAGCTCCACCAGCGGGTTGTCAATGCAGCCCTTCACGTTGCCGGTGCCGTCGGTGCAGGCAATAAGCACGCCCGCAGGGCCGCCGCCCGCCACACGCAGGGTGATGCGGTCGCGGTCATCCTTGAGCATGGAGCCCATCAGGGTAGCGCCCGTGAGCAGACGGCCCAGTGCCGCGCTGCAGGTGGCGCTTGTGGTGTGAAGCTTTTCGGCTTTACGGACGATATCGGTGGAATCCACACCGCAGAACACGACACCGCCGTTCTCGGACAGGCCGCGGATCAGGTTTGCCATAGGTTATTCCTCCAGTTGTGTATACTGTTTTGTTGCGCAGAAGAAGTAGCGCTGGCTTTCCTCGGTCAGCGGGCCGAAAGTTTCGCCGTCGCAGACGCTTTCCAGCGCAAAGCCGTGCTTTTCCAGCGCCGCACGGATGGTGTCCAGATCGTAGGTATACTCGCAGAATTCCTCGTGGAAATGCTCGCCGGTCTCGTGATAATCAATATCCACTGTGATCTCCACCCTGCGGTCGGCGGCGTTATAGTGGTTGCGCCACACGCAGGAGGCGTCCTCTTCCTCAAAGGTGAACGCGTTATCGCCTAGAACCTTCTGGTGCTTATAGGGGGTGTTCATATCAAACAGGAACACGCCGCCCTTTTCCATAAAAAAGCCTGCGTTGGCAATGGCGGTATCCAGATCCGGGATGTGGTTGAAGGTATCAAAGGTGGATACCGCCGCCCGGATGGTGCCGTAGAGATCCAGCTTGAGCAGATCCTGCCGGAGCAGCAGCAGGCGGCCGGAAAGCCCCAACTGCTCGGCCTTATCCCGCACCACGCAGAGCATCTCCTCCGACTGATCGATGCCGATCATATCGTAGCCTGCCTGCGTCAGCATCAGGGTCAGTTCCCCGGTGCCGCAGCCAAGGTCGGCTACAATGCCGTCATGGATGCCGTGGGCTTCCAGCTTTGCATGGATCTGGCTGTACAGGGCGTCGTAGTCCGCTTCGCCGTTGAATTCATCGTAGAAATAGGCAAATTCGTTGTAAGCCATGGCGTTACTCCGCTTCCTCGTTTTCCGCAGCCACTGCGGCGTTGAGCACTGCCTGCAGTTCCGGGATGCCGTAACCGTTTTCGCCGCTGGTCAGCACCACCTTCTGACAGCCATAGGGGCGGCAGATGTTTTCAAAGTCCTCCTGCGTTTTGGCAAGCTGGCTCTTTTTCAGCTTATCCGCCTTGGTCAGTGCCACCACATAGGGAATGCGGTGGTAGTGCAGATAGCGCAGCATCTGCAGATCGTCTGCGCTGGGGGCGTGGCGGCAGTCCAGCAGCTGTACCAGCAGGGTGTGGTGGCGGGGCGCCTCGAAGTAGCTGTTGATGAGGTCGTCCCAGCGCTCGCGGTCGGCGTTGCTCACCTTGGCATAGCCGTAACCCGGCAGGTCCACAAAGTAGCAGTCGTCCACGGAATAGAAGTTGATGGTAGCCGTTTTGCCCGGCGTACTGGACACGCGCGCCAGATTTTTGCGGCTGCACAGCTTGTTGATCAGGCTGGATTTGCCCACGTTGGAGCGCCCCGAAAAGCTCAGCTCCGGGCGGTCGCTTTCGGGCAGCTGGCTGGAAATGCCATAGCTGGCAATAAAATCAGCTTTATTGAAGATCATTGCGTGTTCCTTTCTATTATTTCAGCAGACAGCGCCCGGCTGGTTTTTCTCAGGCGCGGCGGGGATGCGGCTCTCCCCTGCCTTGGACTTTTTGGTGCGGGGACGGCCTGCGGTGCTCTTGGCAGCTTTCGGCTTGAGCAGAGCAGCAGCCAGCACCTGCGAGAGATTCTGCATAGGCAGGAAGGTCAGATTCTTCTTGACCTCCTCGTCCACGTCATACAGATCAGGCTCGTTGTCCTTGGGGATGAGCACGGTCTTCATGCCCTCGCGGTAAGCAGCCATGCTCTTCTCCCGCAGGCCGCCGATGGGCAGCACGTTGCCGTGCAGGGTGATCTCGCCGGTCATGGCCACATCGCCGCGCACCGGCACGCCGGACAGGCAAGATACCAGTGCCGTGGTCAGGGTGACGCCTGCACTGGGGCCGTCCTTGGGCACAGCACCCTCCGGGGCGTGGATGTGCAGGTCGCACTTTTTCAGCCGCTCGGGGTCGATGCCGTATTCCTCGGCATGGACGCGCACCCAAGTGACTGCCAGCTGTGCGCTCTCCTTCATCACATCGCCCAGAGAGCCGGTAACGGTGATCTTGCCGGTGCCGTTGTCTATGACCTGCACCTCGATGGGCAGGGTCTCGCCGCCTACACTCGTCCATGCCAGACCGTTGGCGATGCCCACAGCGTTGGTACGGTTGAGGAAGTCCGGCTTGACGATGCGGGGACCCAGCAGTTCCTCCAGCATGGCAGCGGTAACGGCTACGCTTTCTACCTCGCCGGAAGCGATCTTGCGGGCACACTTGCGCAGCACACTGGTGATGGTGCGCTCCAGATTACGCACACCGGCCTCGCGGGTGTAGCCGTCGATGATGCCGTAGAGCGCGCTCTGGTTCATGGTGACCTTGCCGGTCAGACCGCAGGCCTTGAGCTGCTTGGGCAGCAGATGCTTGCGGGCAATATTGTATTTTTCCACGCGGGTATAGCTGGGCAGCTCGATGACATCCATGCGGTCGCGCAGCGGGCCGGGGATGCTGCCCAAGTCGTTAGCGGTGGTAATAAAGAGCACATGGCTCAGGTCAAACGGGATATCGATGAAATGATCGTTGAAGGTGCTGTTCTGCTCCGGGTCCAGCGCTTCCAGCAGAGCTGCCGCCGGGTCGCCCCGGAAGTCCCCTGCCAGCTTGTCGATCTCGTCCAGCAGCATCAAAGGGTTGGAGGACTTGGCGGTGATCATGGCGCTGATGATCTTGCCGGGCATGGCACCGATGTAGGTGCGGCGGTGGCCGCGGATCTCGGCTTCGTCCCGCACGCCGCCAAGACTGATGCGCACATACTTGCGGCCAAGGCTTTCGGCGATGGAGCGTGCGATGCTGGTCTTGCCGACACCCGGAGGGCCAACCAGACAGATGATCTGCGCCTTCACGTCCGGTGCCAGCTTGCGCACAGCCAGCGTTTCCAGAATGCGGTCCTTGACCTTTTTCAGGCCGTAGTGGTCCCGATCCAAAATCTGCTGGGCGCGGTGGATATCCAGATCATCCACGGTCATGGTGTTCCACGGCAGGTCCAGACAGGTATCCAGATAGGTGCGGATGACCGTGGCTTCCTGATTGCTGCTCTGCATCCGGGAAAGGCGGTCTACCTCCTTGAGCAGCTTTTTCTCGCTGTCCTCGGCAAGGTGCAGCTCCCGGATCTTGCGGCGGTAATCATCGGCTTCGGCGTGGGTATCGTCCCCCTCGCCCAGCTCGTCGTTGATGATGTGCAGCTGCTCGTGCAGGTAATAATCGCGCTGGTTCTTGTCCATGGACTCGTTGACCTTTTCCGCGATCTCCTTTTCGATCTTCATCACCTGACATTCGCGGCGCAGCATCTCCACAAGGCGCTGCAAACGGCCGTTGAGGGTGTTCTCGTTCATCACAGCCTGCTTGTCCTCGTAGCGGAACAAGAGATTTGCCGACATATACTCGGTGAGGAACATAGGGTCATCGCTGGAAACGATAGTGAACACCACGTCCTTTGCAAGGCGCGGGTTCATGCCCAGATACTCGTCAAAGCCAGTCTTGAGGGCGCGGAGCAGTGCTTCGGTCTCCACAGCTTCTTCGGGTTTTGCGGCACGCACCGGAGCGGAGCGCACGGCAGACAGCAAAAAATCACCGGTGGTATCCAGCTCGGTCAGCTTGGCGCGGTACTTGCCCTCTACCAGCACCTTGACCAGCTCGTCCGACACGCGCAGCACCTGCTTGACCTCGGCTACTACGCCGTAGGTGTACAGATCCTGCTGGGTGGGCTCGCTGGTTTCCATCTCCTTCTGGGCTACCAGAAATACGTTGGAGTTATTGGCCATAGCCCACTCCACGGCAGCAATACTCTTTTCCCGCCCGACTTCAAAATGAACAAGGTTGTTGGGGAACACCACCAGCCCACGCAGTGCGATGGTGGGCAGATGGAGTTCCTTCCGCTCGACCTTGATGGTAACTTTTTCAGACATATACAAACACCTCCCGACTGCCGCTTGAATCCCTATACTGCGGCAGCGCTATCCTTTGGGGTCTTTTAAGGTGTATCTGAAAACAAAGGAAATGACGAATATTTCGCAAGCACAAGCGGGATTTAAGGCAAATAGCCGCAGGAATCCTTTGTGGATTTCAAGGCTGATTCACGCAAAATCCAGCTGTGTTTGTAGAAATAGACTAAATTTTCGACTTTTCAGATACACCCTAGATAAAAATACAGTTGTTTCCTTATTATACAGATTTCCGGCCAAAATGCAACTGCCTTGCCGGAATGGTCGGTCATTCGGGGCGGTTTTCCTGGGTGTTGAAGCCCATTTTGCCCAGTGCGGGCAGCAGCGCCCGCAGGGTGACCGAGGTGAGCGCACCCATGACAAGCCCCAGCACCAGCATGACCGGCGCGTAGTACAGCGACAAAGACGAGGAGATGATGACTCCTGCGCCCAGCAGCTGCCCCACGTTATGCGCCAGAGCGCCGCAGACCGACAGGATGAACCATGTAGGCCGCACCGGCAAAAGATAATACAGCACCCACATCACCGCAAGGGACAAAAGCCCGCCGCACAGCGAGAGGAAGCCCGCCGTAAAGCCGGAAACCAGAAAGACGAACAGCGCCTTGAGCACATCCAGCACCAGTGCCTGCCGAGCGCCCATGAAGAATAGGGCGTACATGACCACGATGTTGGCAAGACCCAGCTTCATGCCCGGCAAAAGCCCCGGGATGACCAGCGTGCCCTCGATGAAGGAAAGCGCCATGGCCAGCGCAAACAGCAGGCCGGACAGGGCAATGTGCCGTGTTTTTTGATAGTTGCGGTGATTTTTAGGCATAGAGGATACGCTCCTTTATTCTTCGGGCTGCTGCGTCTGCTCGTAGGCTTCCTGCTCTTCCATGGCGGCTTCCCATGCGGCAAAAAGCTCTTCCTGATGGAAGCGCAGGTCGCTCAGTTCATCGCTTTTCTGGCGCAGCAGGTCAGGGTCGTTATATACCTCCGGGGAGTTGATCTCGTTGTCCAGCTCCACCTCGCGTGCACCGCAGGCCTCCATCTCGTCCTCGCAGGCCTTGATCTTGGCGCGCAGCTCGGCGCGGCGGCGGCGCTGCTCCTTGCCGTAGCCAGTCTTGACGGGCTCGGCAGCCTTCTGCGCAGTCTGCACCGGGGCGGCACGTCCCATCAGGGCATCGTAGCTGGGGTAAAGCACCGCCTTGCCGTCCTCAAGATAGAGGATGGGACAGGCCAGACTGTTCATCAGGTGACGGTCGTGAGTGACCAGCAGCAGCGTGCCGGTGTACGCCATCAGTGCTTCGGTCAGGTTTTCGCGGGTGTAGATATCCAAGTGGTTGGTGGGCTCGTCCAGAAACAGCAGGTTCGGCCGTTCCAGCACGATCTCCGCAAAGCGCAGACGCGCCAGCTCGCCGCCGGACAATGCTTCGCAGGGCTTGAACACGGTATCTCCCCGGAACCCCAGCTTTGCAAGGTGGCTGCGCACCTCCAGCTCGGTCATGCGGGGGTACTTGTTCCAGATGACATCAATGACTCTGCCCTGCCCCAGACGGTTCTGCTGCTGGGCAAAAATGCTGGGACGCGCCCCGGTGCCCAGCCGCACCATGCCGCCGGAGGGGCGGCGCTTGCCGTCCAGCACCTGCATCAGGGTGGATTTGCCTGCACCGTTGGGGCCGGCAATGATGAGCCGCTGCCCGCGGCAGACCGTATAGGTAAAGGGCTCCAGCAGGGTGCGCTCCCCGATCTTGATGCTGAGGTTTTTCAGCAGCACCAGCTCGTTCCACGGCTCTACGTCATATTCAAAGCGGAATTTCAGCTGGTTAGTCTCGTCCTTGGGTGCCTCGGTGATCTCCAGCTTTTCCAGCTGCTTGCGGCGGCTCTGCGCCATTTTGGTGGTGGAAGCGCGCACAAGGTTGCGGTCCACATAGTCCTGCAGTTTTTCAGCCAGTGCCACATCGGCATCGTGCTGCTTCTGGCGCAGGGCATCGGCGGCTTCCTTCTGGGGCAGATAGGCCGAGAAGTTACCCTTGTAGGTGGTCATGGTCTGGAAGGATACCTCCCAGATCTTTGTACAGACATTATCGAGGAAATAGCGGTCGTGGCTGACCACCAGCACCGCGCCGGAGTAGCCCTTGAGGTAATTCTCCAGCCATTCCATGGTGGCAAAGTCCAAGTGGTTGGTGGGCTCGTCCAGAATGAGCACATCCGGCTTTTCCAGCAGCAGCTTCGCCAGACGCAGCCGCGTCAGCTCGCCGCCGGAGAGCACCGCAATGTTCTTTTGCCATGTATCCTGCGCAAAGCCCATGCCGGACAGCACCTTTTTGATGTTCACATCCATGTTGTAGCCGTCGGCAGCATCTACGATGTTTTGCAAAGCATCGTGCTGCGCCAGCAGGTCGGCGTTATCGGGCTGGGCAGCCATGCGGCGCTCTAAGATCTGCATCTGCGCCATGGCGTCCAGCACCGGGGCAAAGGTGGCGCGCATCTCGCCGTAGATATCCAGCGTGGCGTCCAGCTTTGCGTTTTGCTCCAGATAGCCCAGCGTTACCCCGTGGGTCACGCTGAACTCACCCTCGTAGTCCTGATATTCGCCGGTAAGGATCTTGAGCAGAGTAGTCTTGCCTGCGCCGTTTTGTCCCACGATGCCGATGCGATCCTCCCGCTCGACACTGGCGGTCACATCGTGCAACACCACCTTTTCGCCAAAGGTCTTACCCAGTTTTTCCAAATGTATCAGCATAGTTTTGATCCGTTATCCGTTCTTTTTCATATTTCAGCACTGATGGCGGCGGTTCTTCAGGCCAACATTGGCCAGCTCCTCCTGCTCCATCACCAGCGGATACAGCTCTTCCAGACTGGCGATCTCGTAGGTAGGGATCACCTTGCCGGGGTTCTCGGCGTGGTTGGGGTTGTACCAGCAGGTATCCAGCCCGGCGTTGCTGCCGCCCTGAATATCGCTGGACAGGCTGTCGCCCACCATCAGAACGTGCTCCCGGTTCTCCACACCCAGCGCGCGCAGGGCTGCATCAAAGATGCGGGCATTGGGCTTTTCGCAGCCCATTTTTTCAGAGATGAACACATCTTCCATAAAGTTCATCACGCCGCTTTCCGCCAGACGGCGGGTCTGCACCTTCTGGGCACCGTTGCTGACGATGGCCAGCGTTGCCACCTCGGAAAGCTCCCGCAGCACGTCCAGCACCTCCGGGCTCATCAGGTCCGGGTGGGTGGACAGCTGCTCCAGATAGCAGCGGTTCATCTCCACGCCGTCGCCGGCGGCATTGATGGCCTTTAAAAAGCGGCTGAACCGCTCGCCGAACAGCTTTTCGCGGCGGATCTGGCCTTTTTCCAGCTGCCGCCACAGTTCCTCGTTGATGGTGCGGTAGGTCTGCACGGTCTCGGCGTCCGGCTCGATGCCGTAGTTCACCAGCGTTTCGGCCAGCGCCTTGTTTTCGGCTGCGTCAAAGTTGAGCAGCGTATTGTCCGCATCGAACAGGATGCAATAGTATTTTGCCATAGTATCTCACTTTCTTTTCAGCATTTCCCACTTTGGTGTATCAACAGGGAGAAGCCAGCCCCACCCCCCGGCAGAGCTGGCTTCTCGTTATTCAGAAACGATTTCATACGCAGACAGGTCTGTTTGTGCCGGGGTATTGTCCGGGCACGTTGCCTTTCCTTCGCAGGGCGTCAGACCGCATTTCTGCATTTCTTCCTCCAGTGCGCTGTTATCCACGTTTTCCCAGTTGGTGTCGTAGTAGTCCACGCTGCCGTCGGTCACGTCATTTTCCCCGGGCAGGGCGGGCGTGCGCATCGCTTGCCAGTACATAGGGCTCCACCTTCCTCTCACGCCAGCCTATGCGGCGCGGGAGCGGAGTGTGCGCTCAGTTGGCGGCTTCCTTGCTGGCGCTTGCCTCCGTTTTGGAGGAAGCAGGCTTTTCTTCTTTAGAAGAAGCCGGTTGTTCTTCCTTGGAGGAAGCTGTGTGTTCCTGCTTAGAGGAAGCAGTTGTTTCTTCCTTGGAGGAGGTGCTGCTCTGTGAAGAAGAGACGGGCTTTTCTTCCTTGGAGGAAGCAGGAGACGAAGCCGGCTTTTCCGCCTTAGAGGAGCTGCCGGTGCTTTCAGAGGTGCCGTTCGAGGAGGAAGAAGCAGGTTTTTCTTCTTTAGAAGAAGCCGGTTTTTCCTCCTTGGAGGAGGCAGACGTCTCTTCCTTGGAGGAAGCAGGCTTATCCTCCTTAGAGGAAGCATCAGAGCTGCTGGAGCTGGTGGACGAGCTGGACGGTGCACCGCTGACCGTAAACTCCAGCTTATTGCTGGTCACTGTGCAGTCGTTATAGCTGGCAGTGGCGTACACCCGGAAGGTGCTGCCCAGCATGGAGGGATCCACCTCACCCTTTACGGAAGTCTTGCCGGCAGCCTGTGTCACCTCGCTGCCGTTGACATACCAGCGGATGCTGGAAGCATCCAGATACTTGCCCTTGAGGGCAGCTTTGAAGGTGTAGGAGTCCCCCAGCATAGCCTTGCCGCTGCTGCTGATCTGGATGGAAGCGGCTGCAAACACAGCGGTCACATCCACATTCTGGTCAAAATTGGTATCAGTGCGGGTGCGCTTGGTCACACCATCGCTCCACTTGACGAACACATAGCCGTCCTCCGGCACAGCGGTAACGGTAACGCTCTGGGTGGCGCTGGTCACCTTGACGGTAAGGGACTTGCCGCTCTCATTGCCGCAGGTCAGGGAGCCGCCGCCGGTTTTATCTACACGGTAACCGGCCTGATACTCCGTTTTCTCCTCAACGGCCGAGGAAGAGACTTCCTCCGAGCTGCTGGGTGCTTCCACGGCAGAGCTGGGGTTAGCGGTATACTCGGCGCGGGTGGGGATGTTATTGGTATCCGGGCGGCGATCCTCGGTCTCATAGGCGTGGGTGCGCAGATACTTCAGCAGCACCTTCAGACCTGCGGGCTTGAGGTGGATATCGCCGCTCTGGTAGTAATCGACATTGCCGTAGCCGTTGGCGTCCTTGAGCGCCTCGGCAGAGTTGAGGAACTTGACGCCCAGCTGCTCGCACATGGTCAGCAGCGCCATATTGAAATCATCAATGCGGGTCTGGTCCATATTAGGGTAATTAGAGTGGTTGGACGGGACCGGCGGCACCGTGTTGACGATGATGTCGGTATAAGGATAGCTGGCCTGAATGGCCTGCACCAGTGCGGTGTAGTTGCTGATGAAATCCTCGGTATTCATGCCGTTATCGTTGGTGCCCAGCATGATGACCACCCGGCGGGGCTTCATTTTTGCCACTGCCTGTGCGATGGTGTAGCGGTTATCGTCACGCTTGAAGGTGACGATGCCTTCGTTCAGGGCGGCACCGGTGCCAATGCCCTCCTTGGCACAGAACTGCTGCAGCGAGATCAGGCCATTGGCATACAGACGCACCGTGTTGGAATCGCCGATAAAAAGGGTCTGCTCCTGATAGGCATTGCCGGCATCGGCGGTCCCGGTGAGCAGTGCGCTGGAGGTCTCGTTGATCTGGTAGTGGTCGGAGATATCCTCCTCCCCTTCCGGGGCGGGCGCGGGGGTAATAATGGAAGAATCCCCCGGCTGCTCCGTCGGGTTCTTGCCCCGCTTGAGCATGGTAAGGGTGATGCCGATGGTCAGCAGCGCCGCCAGTGCGCACACGATGCACACCAGCACCGCCTGCTTCTGCATCGGGGTCAGCGCCTGATTCTCCTTCTGGTTATTGCTTCTCATATTCTATCCATTCTCCTTCCGAAGGAATGAAACTTCCTGTCATACCCGGGCTGCCAGCAGCCGGTCGGTAAGGTCGGCGCAGCTTTCAGCCAGCAGCACTGGATGGAAGGCTTCCAGCTCTTCCCGGCTGCCGTAGCCGTACAGCACACCGGCAGCATCCAGACCACAGTCGGCAGCGCCCCGCATATCATCGTTGCGGTCGCCCACCATCAGCACCCGCTTGCCCTGCAAGGCGGGCTGGCTGAGCACATAACGCACGACCTCGGTCTTGGTATCCCGGCTCTCGTCCATGGAGGCACCACCGATAAAATCAAAATACGGTGCCAGCCCCTGCTCTTCCAGAATGGGCGTGACCACCTTGGTGGGCTTGGAGGTGGCAGTGCACAGGAGAAAACCCGCGTCCTTCAGGGTTTGCAGCATCTGCGGAACGCCCGGGAACACGGCACACTCGTGGCTGCCCTTCACCGCGTAGCTCGTGCGGTAAAGGTCGGTAGCTTTTTCGATCAGCGCCGGGTCGGTGAAGTGCTCACCGAAGCTTTTGCGCAGCGGCGGGCCCAGATACCGGCGCAGGTTTATGCCGGATACATCCACACCCATGGTACAGAAAACCTCTTGCAATGTATGAATGATACCGGGAGCCGAATCGATCAGCGTCCCGTCCACATCAAATAGGATCGCATCATAATGCAGCAATGTTTTATTCCTCGCTTTCATGGTGATACATCCAATAGTATAGCACAGATTTGATACATCAGCAATTCCAACAAAAGATTTTTCTGTCTCTTATGCAGATTTTTCCTGAAAAGGGAGGCCGCTGTACCGTATTATGCGCAGCAGTCTCCCTTGCAATAGAACGATTTAGAATGCCCTCCGCGTGCGCTCTGGGCATTATTTAGAGGAAAAAACATTTTATTAGAACAATGCCGGGCAGCCTGCGGGCTGCCCGGCATTGCATTTTCACGGGTCAAATTGCAGCGGAGAGCGCCCCGCCCCAAAAAACATTACTGCGCAGGTGATGGGCAGCTGCTGTCCCCCGGGACATAAAGGTTGTTGGAGACGAACTCCAGCTTATCCTTGAGCACCAGTTCAAGGTTTGCGACGGCGTGCACCATATTGGTGGCGGAGTCGTTCACCTCCAGCAGCTTGCAAAGATCCAGACCATCCAGATCCATGGCCTTCTGCATCTTCCGGCTTTCGGCGCACAGAATGTGGCTGAGCGCCGTTTCCTGCAGGGCAATGCTTTCCATCAGGTCCACAACAGCCTGATCCAGGCTGACCTTGGGCATTTCCGGGCACTGAGAACGGGCGCAGGGTGTATCGATCATCATAGGGCAAAACCTTCCTTTCCGGTCGTGTGCCCTATCCTATGCTGCGGCAGGTGCGGCTGTTACTGCTTTTCTGCCTGTGCGCGCACCTTCTCGATGGTATCACGGTAGCCGCCGGAGCCGTACTGGATACAACGGTTGATACGGCTGATGGTGGCAGTGCTGATCTCCACTGCCTTAACGATCTGCTCATAGGTGGCACCGTCCAGCAGTAGCTTTGCCGCCTGCAGGCGCTGTGCCATATCCGAGATTTCCTTTACAGTGCACAGATCCTCAAAAAAGGCGTAGCACTCCTCCCGGCTCTCCAGACTGAGGATAGCATCAAACAGTGCGTCCGTTGTCTCATTTCTTCTGGAATTTTTCTCAGCCATTGTTTTTCTCCTTATTATAACAGCGGCGGCAGCGGGCAAAGCAGACAGTGCTGCCGCGCGGAATATTCTGCACGCTATTACTTTAGCACTTCAAAGTGTGAAAGTCAAGACCTGTGGGTGAATGGTTTTCAATTAATGTGCTATTCAGTTTTATTCTCTTCACACATGAAAGAAAATCATCTAAAAATTATTCCCAGAAAATGGCTTGAATTGGCGCATCCTCTGAACTTGTGACAAGAATATTGACAATTGATGAAAACGGGAATAAAGTAGGACACAATCATTCAGCAAATGCAAGGAACAGGACATGATCTTCTGCATCACCCTCTTTCAGCGAGCCGCTTCTCGGGTGAAAAAGCGGCAGTCAGGAGCAGAGGACCCTCGCCTGGGAGCAGCCTGTGTGAACCGGGTTTTGTGCCCCTTAGTAGCACGGTGCCGTCCAGCCCACGTTATCGGGCAGCATGGTCAGCGTACCATGCGTGGGAGAGTGGCTGTTTTACACAGCAAGCGAAGTGGTACCGCGGAGTATTGCATCTGCCCTGGCAGGCGGGTGCAAAAGCCTTCGTCTTCGGAGTGTGATCGGGACATCGGTCATGTGCTGAGGACGAAGGTTTTTTACGCTCCGGGGCAACGTTTTGCCGGACGGCAGCCTAACGTTCCGAACCTGTTGCGGAGTGAAAAAAGGAAAGAGGTAGAAAACTATGAATACGCTGGTCATCGTATTGATCGCAGCGGTGTGCCTGTTTGGCGCTTATGTGCTTTACGGCCGCTGGCTGGCTAACAAATGGGGCATCGACCCCGCAGCCAAGACCCCGGCAGTCGTCCACGAGGATGGCCGGGACTATGTGCCCACCAACGGCTGGACGGTGTTTGCTCACCAGTTCAGCTCCATTGCCGGTGCAGGCCCTGTTACCGGTGCCATTCAGGCCGCAGCTTTCGGCTGGCTGCCGGTGCTGCTGTGGGTGCTGCTGGGCGGTATCTTCTTCGGCGCTGTCACCGACTTTGGTGCCCTGTATGCTTCCGTTAAGAACGACGGCAAGAGCATGGGTATGCTGATCGAAAAGTACATCGGCAAGACCGGCCGCAAGCTGTTCCTGCTGTTCTGCTGGCTGTTCTGCGGCATCGTCATCGCTGCCTTTGCGGACATGGTCGCCGGCACCTTCAACGCCTTTGGCGCAGACGGCGCAATGGTCGAGGCTGCCAAGACCAACGGCGCTGCCGGTATGGTTTCCATCATGTTCATGGTGTTCGCCGTTGTCTTTGGCCTGCTGCAGAAAAAGTTCAACTTCTCCGGCTGGAAGGAAAGCGTTATCAGCATCGTGTTCATCGTGCTGTCCTTTGTCATCGGCGCAAACCTGCCCCTGATCCTGGGCAAGGCCGCTTGGAGCTACATCACCTTTGTGTACATCTTTTTTGCTGCCGTGCTGCCCATGTGGCTGCTCAAGCAGCCCCGTGACCACATGACCACCTTTATGTTCGTGGCCATGATCGTGGGCGCTGTGGTTGGCCTGCTGGTTGCACACCCCACCATGAACCTGCCTGTATTCACCGGCTTTACCAACGAAAAGCTGGGCACCATGTTCCCCATCCTGTTCGTCACCGTGGCCTGCGGTGCAGTTTCCGGCTTCCACAGCCTTGTTTCCTCCGGTACTTCTTCCAAGACCGTTGAGAACGAGAAGGATATGCTGAAGGTCGGCTACGGTGCCATGATCCTTGAAAGCCTGTTGGCTGTTCTGGCTCTGTGCGTGGCCGGTGCTGCCGCAGCTGCCGACGGCACCCCTGCCGCCGGTACCCCGTTCCAGATCTTCAGCCGCGGCGTTGCCGGTTTCTTTGAGATGTTCGGCGTGCCCGCCTACGCTGCCACCGTGTTTATGACCATGTGCGTTTCCGCACTGGCTCTGACCAGTCTGGATGCCGTGGCCCGCATTGGCCGCATGAGCTTCCAGGAGCTGTTCAGCGTGGACGACATGGAGCACGCTGAGGGCTGGCGCAAGCTGTTCTGCAATGTGTACTTCTCCACCTTCATCACGCTGGTGTTCGGCTTCATCCTGACCAAGATCGGCTACGCCAACATCTGGCCGCTGTTCGGTTCTGCCAACCAGCTGCTGAGCGCACTGGTGCTGGCTACCCTGTGCGTATTCCTGAAGGTGACCGGCCGCAGCAACAAGATGCTGTTCCCCCCGCTGATCATCATGCTGTGCGTCACCTTTACCGCACTGGTGCAGCGCCTGATCGCTATGGTCAAGGCCATCAGCACCGCCGCTTCTGTTACTATCCCTGCCGGTGAGACCACTTGGGGCGCTGTGTTCATCGCAAACGGCCTGCAGCTGATCCTTGCCGTGCTGCTGATCGTGCTGGGTCTGAATATTGTGTTCCACTCCTTCTCCGCTTATAAGAAGGCTGAGCACAACAGCGAAGCAAAGGTCTGATTTAATTCCACCATTCACAATCCTGTTTTCAATAAACAAAACGCCGCTGACGATACACAAAGCCGTCAGCGGCGTTTTGTTGTGGAAGCGTATTTCATATTGTAAGCCCGGAAAATCTGCGGATCTTCCGGGCTTACGTTTTCACAGGCTAGAGAAAAGAGAAGCTGCTTATTATATGTGACAGCTTTCCCAGCCTTGCAGGGCGGCAAGCTGAGTCTCGGTGTGGAACCAGTGTTCCCCGCCCTCCAGAATGGTCAGGTGCGCCCCGGTCTGCTGCCGGAACCGCTCCATAGCGGTGTGCCCGGTAAGGGGGTCTGTATCGGCATAGAGCACCTGTGTGGGCACTTTCCAGTGCAAGGGGTGTTCCCTTACCCAGCACAGATACGGCCACGAGAGGGTCTCGCCCATGGCGGTGGGAATCTCCCCTGCCGTGCGCAGCTGCTCCTCCGTTACCCCTGCCTGCTGCATCAGGTCAAGGATGAGATTTTCCATATCCACGATCGGGGAGACAAGCAGCGCCTTTTCCGGCTGCTGCGTTTGCAACGCCTGCATAGCAAGCCATGCCCCGATGCTGACCCCATACACCCGGATATGCTTCCACACCGGCTGCATCCGGGCGTAGACTGCCTGCAGCTCTCGGGTGACCACCCACGGCACCAGCTTTTCCGGGCTGTCTTTCCGGGCGCCGTGCTCCGGCAGGTCGACAGCCAGCACCTGCCAGCCTGCCGGGCAGGCTGTGCGGGCAAAGCGGGCGGCCTCGGCTGCGCTGCCGTTTTTGCCGTGGACATAGAGATAGACCCTGCGGCTGCGCTTGCCGTACAGGACAGCCGGAATGCCTGCAACCTCAAGCTTGATTTTTTCCATAACGGCTCCCTCCTGTTTTGGGGCGTTTTGCGCCCTGTTTTCTCTATGATAGCACAAAGAACTGACAAACACAAACAGGAAAAAGTTACTATCATCCTTATTGCAAAAACGATTTTGAATGGCCTCCGCTGCCGCTCTGGCCATTGTTCAAGGAAAGTATATTTTAATATTTGAGGTTCTGAAACGCCTGCGGGCGTTTCAGAACCTCATTTTCACAGAAGGGGTCGTAACTGGAAACGGCTGCTGTTACCTCTTACGTCCTCTCCCGTGAAAATGGGATAACGGAGCGTCCGCAGACGCTCCGTTATCCCGAAATAATAAATCATAATTCCGCTGAATATGGCCAAAGCACAGCGGCGGCCATTTGAAATCGTTCTGCACAAAAAGAGCCATCGCACAGACTTGTGCGGTGGCTCTTGGGATAGTGCTTCAGGTTTTGCTTAGCCGAAGATGTTGATCAGGATACCAGCAGCAACGGCAGAGCCGATAACGCCGGCCACGTTGGGACCCATGGCGTGCATCAGCAGGAAGTTGGAGGGGTTCTCGCTCTGGCCAACCTTCTGGGAAACGCGAGCGGCCATAGGCACGGCGGAAACGCCGGCAGAACCGATCAGGGGGTTCACCTGACCGCCGGTCAGCTTGTACATGACCTTGCCGCACAGCACACCGGCTGCGGTGCCGAAGGAGAAGGCGATCAGACCCAGCACGATGATGAACAAGGTGCGGGTGTTCAGGAAGGTGTTTGCGCTGGTGGTGCAGCCAACAGACAGAGCAAGGAAGATGGTGATGATGTTCATCAGCTCATTACCGGCAGTCTTCTGGATACGATCCACAACGCCGCACTCCTTCATCAGGTTGCCCAGCATCAGCATACCGACCAGAACGGCGGCATCCGGCACGATGAGGGAAACAATGATAGCGACCATGATGGGGAAGATGACCCTCTCGGTCTTGGAGACGGTGCGCAGCTGCTTCATGACCACAGAGCGCTCCTTGGAGGTGGTCAGCGCCTTCATGATGGGCGGCTGAATAACGGGCACCAGTGCCATGTAGCTGTACGCTGCCACGGCGATGCTGCCAAGCAGCTCAGGCGCCAGACGGGAGGTAACGAAGATAGCAGTCGGGCCGTCGGCACCGCCGATGATGGAGATGGCAGCGGACTGCTTCTGGGTGAAGTCTACCAGACCGGTAGCGGCCAGCAGACGGGCGCCCATGTAAGTACCAAAGATACCGAACTGTGCGGCAGCGCCCAGCAGCAGGCTCTTGGGGTTGGAGATCAGAGGTGCAAAGTCGGTCATGGTGCCGATGCCGAGGAAGATCAGCGGCGGGTAGATACCCAGCTTAACGCCCATATAGAGCATATCGGCCAGACCGCCGTTGTTCAGGATCTCGATCCACTCGGGGTGCTCCAGACCGTCACCAACGAAGTACTGCATATGGATGATGCCGCTGCCGGGAAGGTTGGCAAGGATCATGCCAAATGCCATGGGCAGCAGGATCAGGGGTTCGAACTCCTTGACGATAGCGAGGTACAGCAGAAAGCAGCCCACGCAGATCATCACGGCGTACAGCCAGCCGCCGGGCTGGCCAAACTGTGCAAAGCCGGAACTTTGGAAAATACCGACCAGAGTATCAATAAACTGTGTCATGCTCTTCCTCCTGTGTTAAAACGGGGCCGTGGTGTCGTTCACGCCGGCCTTGCCCCAGCCATTTTTGCCACGACGCACTGCCTTAAGGGTGTACTTGCCGTTGCCCATTGCATGGATAGCAGCCATAATAGCGGCCACCACATCACCGGGGATGCCTTCCTCTACCTGAGGAGCGGGCGCAGCCTGCTGTACCGGAGCGGCAGCGGGCTTTGCGGCGGGTGCCTGCGCAGCAGTCTTAGCGGCCTTCTTCTTGGCATTCATCGAGTCGAAGATCTTGCCCTCCAGCGTGATGATAGCCATCAGCAGCACGAGGATCAGGAACACCAGCACGATACCAGTAATGGTAACGACCACATCGAAACCTAAGTCCATGGTTTTTCCTCCTGTTTGTTGGATACTGCAAGCGATACAACATCGTCAGCAGAAAATCAATTTGGATATAGTATACCGTATTTTGCCATTCATTTCAACAAAAATTAACAATTTTTCTTTTTGCCGCTTTGTGATATGGCATGGACAAAACGAGCCTGACTTAGCGGCGGCCGATGCGCGGGGTAGCGTCCGTAAAGCCGGTTTCCAGCTTATCACCGAGGGAAAGGCTCTGTGCCGTACCCAGTGCAACACAGTTCACGGGGTCCGGCGAGACCGTCACTTCCACCTTCAGTTCCTGACTCAGATATTCGGTCAGGCCGTGCAGCTGGGCACCGCCGCCGGTCAGCATGACGCCGTTGCGGTAGATATCGCCTGCCAGCTCCGGCGGGGTTTTTTCCAGCACCTGATGGGCTGCGGTGCCGATCTGCTCGCTGAGCATCATCACCGGCTCGTACAGGTCGTCGGTAGAAACGGTCACGCGCACCGGCAGACCGGTGAGCAGGCTGCGGCCCTTGATCTCCATGCTCTCGTGGAAATCGGTCTTTTGGGGGCAGCAGGCAACGTGCTTTTTCAATTCTTCAGCGGTGCGCTGGCCGATGGCGATGCTGTATTTGTTGCGGACGTGCTTGAGGATCTCCTCATCGTAGTGGTTGCCGGCCACGCGCACACTGGTGGCCTTGACCTTGCCGCCAAGGCTCAGCACCGCGATATCCGTGGTGCCGCCGCCGATATCAATGATCATGCGGCCATCCGGCAGGGTGATGTCGATGCCGGAGCCGAGGGCTGCGGCGATAGGCTCGTCGATCAGGTACACCTGACGGGCACCGGCTGCCACCACAGCCTCTACCACGGCATCGCTCTCAATGCCGGTAATAGCGGCGGGCACGCACACTGCCACCCGGGGCTTGACCATGTGGGAGCTGTACACCTGCTTGACAAAGCGGCAGATCAGCTCCCGGGTCATGGTGTGGTCGCTGATGACGCCGTCCTTCAGCGGGAAGATGGCGGAGATATAGTTGGGCGTGCGTCCCACCATAGCCAGTGCCTTGTCGCCGGCTTCCAGCACGGTGTTCTTGCGGGTATCCATTGCCACAACGCTGGGCTGGTTGAGCACCACGCCCTTGCCCTCCTGCGCGATGATGATGGTAGTAGTACCAAGGTCGATGCCGATATCATTCTGTGCCATAATTGCCTGAATCCTTTCTCTGCGTTCCTCTATCATGTATGTAACGCCCGCAGCTGCGGGCAAAAAAACAAAGACTGCTTTAGTATAACATAGTTGCGGCAAAAAGTATACAAGCTTTGCCGCTGTTCTGCGCGGTTTTATCAGGAGCTCTTCCCTTCTGTGCTGAGCTGCTCCGGCGGCTGTCCAGCCTGCAGCAGGGCGCACAGGCCGCTGTAACGCAAGTTCTGCCGGATGTTGCTCATCATGCTGTTCACCACGTCCCTGCGGCCCGCCACAACGCACAATTTGCGTGCGCGGGTAACGCCGGTGTAGAACAGGTTGCGGTAGCACAGCCTTGGCGGCACCTGCGCCACCGGCAGGATCACCGCCGGGAACTCGCTGCCCTGACTTTTGTGCACCGTGATGGCGTAGGCGATCTCCAGTTCGTTCAGGTTTTCCGCCGGGTAGAGCAGCCGCCGGTCGTCCATGCGCACCACCATGGAGCGCTCCCGCACGTTGATGCTTTCCACAATGCCGATATCGCCGTTGTAGGCACCCACGCCCTGCTCACCGCCGATGCGGTTCCAGACGATCTCGTAGTTGTTGCGCACCTGCATCACCTTGTCCCCTACCCGGAACACCCGGGCGGCGCTTTGCAGCTGGGGCTTGCCCTTCTGGGGCGGGTTGAGCAGGTTTTGCAGTTCCACGTTCAGTGCCTGTGTGCCGGTGGGGCCAAGCTTTGTGGGGCACAGCACCTGAATATCCCGGATGGGGTCAAAGCCGTAGCTCCGGGGCAGCCGGGTGGTGACAAGATCGCACACCAGACGCTGGGCGGCCTCGCCGTCGGACTCCAAAAAGAAGAAGTCATCGGTCTTGCTGCCCTTTTGCAGCGGCTCGCCGGAGATGATGTGATGGGCGTTTTCCACGATGAGACTGCGTTTTGCCTGCCGGAAGATCTCGTTCAGGCAGACGGTGGGCACGCAGCCGGAGCGGATGACCTCGCTGAGGATGTTGCCCGCACCTACACTGGGCAGCTGGTCGGCATCGCCTACCATAATAATACGGCAGGTGTAGCGCAGCGCTGCAATGAGCGCCTGAAACAGCTTGACGTCCACCATGCTCATCTCGTCCAGAATGACCACGTCACACTTGAGCAGGTTTTTGTCGTTATGGATAAAGCTGACCACGCCGCCGGTGTAGTCCACCTCCAGCAGGCGGTGGATGGTGCTGGCCTTGCGGCCGGTCAGCTCGCTGAGCCGCTTGGCAGCGCGGCCGGTGGGCGCGCACAGGGCTACCCGCTCGGCCTGATTTTCCAGCAGCTGCAAAATGGCGTTGACCGTGGTGGTCTTGCCCGTGCCGGGGCCGCCGGTGAGCACAAGGCAGTTCTCAGTCATAGCCTTGCGGATGGCTTCCCTTTGCAGGGGGGCGTAGGCAAAGCCCTGTGTCAGCTCCAAGATCTGGATGTTTTTATCCAGATCCCGGGCCGTGTTCTTGCCGCGCTTTGCCAGCAGGTTCAGCCGGTCGGCAATGTCCTGCTCTGCAGCCAGCAGATCTGGCAGGTAGATATAGGGCACGGCATCGAACATTTTTACGCACAGTTCTTCCGTTTCGATGCAATGATCCAGCGCACGCGCCAGCTTTTCCGGCGGCTGGTGGATAAAGTTGGAGGCAGTTGCCAGCAGCTGTGCCCGGGGCAGACAGGTGTGTCCGTTGCCCGCATTATGGCGCAAAGTGCGCAGCAGGGCAGCTTCCAACCGCTGGGCACAGTCCCCTTCCATGTGGTAATACTGGGCGATGCTGTCCGCGTGGCGGAAGTCCAGCTGCAGCGGCTCCCCGCACAGCAGATAGGGGTTTGACGCAATGGCCTGCATCGCCCCCACACCAAAGGCTTTGAACACCTCCATAGCCTTGCGGGGACTGATCTCGAACTGCGCCAGATAGGCGATGAGTTCCCGCATTCCGAACATCCGCTTGAACTCCTGCTGGATGCGGTCGGCCTTATCCGGCGAGATGCCGGGAATCCTGGTCAGCCGGGCGGGGTCGTTGGCGATGACCTCCAGCGCCTCAGCGCCGAACATATCAATGATCTTATCCGCAGTTCGTGCGCCGATATACGGCAGGGAGCGGCTGGCCAGAAAAGCATATACCGCTTCCAGATCCTTGGGCATATCGGTCTCGCATTCCTGCGCGTGGAACTGGCGGCCATAGGTGGCGTGGTTTTCGTACCTGCCGCGGCAGATAACGCTTTCGCCTGCGTGCAGCTCGCCTACGATGCCGCAGACCACCGTGAGCACCCCGCCGCCGGAGATCTCGAACACCACATAGCCGTTATCCTCGTTCTCGTAGATGATATCCTCCACGACGCCTTCGATCTGTTCCAGCTGCTGCTCGTCCACCAGCTCCACCTCCTTTTGCACAGATATTATAAGTATAGCCCTTTTGGCGGGATTTGTAAATTGTAGAATCCGCAAAATCCCCGGGCGGCTCTCGCCTTTTTCCGGCGGTTGTGCTATACTGGGCGCAAACACTACGTCACGAAATGAGGAGCAACAATGGAGATCATCATTCATCAGGCCATTCTGCACGTTCTGGATACCACCATGGATGCGCCGGTGCTCAGCGGCGGGCCCATGGAGCTGACCGCCGAAAAAAACGCCTACCTGCAAAACCACATTGAAAAGCTGCTGGCCAGCGACGACATCCGCCAGTGCCGCCCGCTGCCGGACTCAGCCTTTAAAAATGAGCTGGAACACAATCAGGACTTTGTGGATCTTTCCTGCCGCATTGCCGGGGTGCTGTTCGACTATATGCACGCCCACACCACCATCCCCGGGGCAGACCTTGCCGTGGTGGATTTTACCCGGGACGGTGCGCCGTGGCTGGGCATCCTGAAGTTGAACTATAAAAACGGCTACACCCACTATACGGAGACTGTGGAGGGCGCACCGGTGAACTCCATCATCCAGCAGCGCGCCTGCCTGCCTACCCAGAGCGGCAAGGTGGAGGAGGGCGCACTGGTAGACCTGACCGATTACTCCATGCGGCTGCTGGAAAAGAAGTACGATATTGACGGCCACAAGGAGTTTTACCTTTCCACCGTGGTGTTCCAGTACACCACCGCCCAGCCGGAAAAGAAAAAGCTGCAGGCCATTCAGGAAGCTGCCGTGCAGGCTGTGCAGGAGAACTACGCTGAAACGCCCCATGTGGAGGCACAGGTGGCCATGATGATTGCCAATCAGGCTGCCGACAACGACAATCAGGTGTCCATCCAGCAGGTGCGCCAGCAATTGGAAGAGGAATATCCTCTTGCCGCCGTGCCCTTTGACGATTATGTGGAAAAGAGCGATGTCATTGACAGCGCCGCCCAGCCGGTGACCGTGACCCCTGCCCGCATCCGCCGGATGGAAAGCCGCAGCCTGCGCACCGCCAACGGCATTGAAGTAAAGATCCCCACCGAACTGTTGAACGCCGAATCGGAGGTAGAGTTCCTGCACGCCGATGACGGCAGCATTTCCCTGCTGATCAAAAATGTCATTTTGTAAGCTTTAACTGCAAAATCTTGCAAAGCCCTGCGTTCAGCTTTGCTATCCGCAGGGGTTTGTGCTATACCTGTGTTGTATCTTTCGTGGTATACGCGTTATGGCCTAGAGGAGGAGAATTTTATGGAACTGGCTCTCATCACCGCGCAGCAGGTCGCGGTCTTGTTCCTGCTGATCGGCACAGGCATGGTGGCGGTCAAAACCGGCGTGCTCAAGCTGGAAAACAAGCAGGCGCTTTCCAATCTGCTGGTGTACATCATTGTGCCGGCCATGGTGGTAAACTCTTACCGCATGGAGTTCAGCGCCCAGATCTTGCACAATCTGCTGGCGGCTTTCGGCATGAGCGTCCTGTCCGTGCTGCTGGGCACTGTGATCACTCTGCTGCTCACGGCACGCAAGACTGGCAGCAGGATGCCCATTTTCCGGTTCGCCTGCATTTTTTCCAACGCAGCATACATGGGCTTCCCGCTTATTTCGGCGCTGTTCGGCTCCGAAGGTCTTTTGTATGCCAGTGCCTACGTTACCGTGTTCAACATTCTGCTGTGGACGCTGGGTTATGGCCTTGTCAGCGGCGGTTCCAGTGTAAAAGAGGTTGCCCGCAGTCTGGTACGCACCCCGGTACTGTATGCCATTGTGGTGGGGCTGGGCATCTATCTGCTGCAGATCCCGCTTCCCACCCTGATCACCCAGCCGCTGGAGCTGCTGGCTGGGGTAAACACCCCGCTGTCCATGCTCATTACCGGTATGCTGATTGCCGCCGGTGATGTGCGCAGCATCGTGACCGACAAGCACATCTGGAAGCTTGCCTCTGTGCGTATGCTGCTGATCCCGGCAGCTACGCTGGCGCTGTTCGGGGTGCTGGGCTTCCACGGCACTGCCGCGCAGGTGGTAACGCTGCTGGAATGCTGCCCGGCCGCCGCCATCACCTCGGTATTTGCGGTGCAGTTCGGCCACGATGAGCACTTTGCCGCCGGGAGCGTGGTACTGACCACCCTGCTCAGCATCGTCACCCTGCCGCTGTGTGCGCTGATCATCACCATGGTGATGTAAGCAGAGCCGCCGCCCAGTAGCGGTATGTTTATATTGTAAGAAGGACGATTTAAAATGCCTTCCGCGTCTTACGGGTTGCGGCACCCAGCATCCGCATCGTGCCTTGGACGGCACGCGCGTCTTGCTGGCCGCTGCCCCAACAACTCCTCCCTGCTTCCGCCACTGGCGGCGGTCGTCGTCGTTGCTGGGCATAGTCAGCAGAAATTAGTATTTTAGATTTCGGAGTAGCGGAACGCCTGCGGGCGTTCCGCT